>NZ_CP021646.1:112500-350000 GCF_002208135.1 Pseudoalteromonas piscicida | reverse complement strand
CGAACTTCCATCTCTACTAGCTCTAGTAGCTCTTCGTCGTCAACCATGTCACATTTGTTCATGAATACGATGATGTAAGGTACACCAACCTGACGAGAAAGTAGGATGTGCTCACGTGTTTGAGGCATAGGACCGTCAGTAGCAGCAACTACTAGGATCGCGCCGTCCATCTGTGCAGCACCAGTGATCATGTTTTTAACATAGTCAGCGTGTCCTGGACAGTCTACGTGTGCATAGTGACGAGTTGGTGTGTCATACTCAACGTGTGAAGTTGAGATTGTGATACCACGCTCACGCTCTTCTGGAGCGTTATCGATTGATGCGAAGTCTTTTGCTGTACCACCGTATACTTTTGCAAGTACGTTAGTGATTGCTGCAGTTAGTGTAGTTTTACCGTGGTCAACGTGGCCGATAGTACCAACGTTTACGTGCGGTTTTACGCGTTCAAACTTTTCTTTTGCCATTTTCAAATTTCCTATAAAGAAATTAAAGTCCAGCCCTAAGACCGGACCGAACTAAAATTACTTAACAGCGCGAGCTGCAATTATTGCATCAGCTACGTTTTTAGCCGCTTCAGCATACTTTAGGAATTCCATAGAGTACGATGCGCGCCCTTGTGTAGCGGAGCGTAAGTCTGTTGCATAACCAAACATTTCAGAAAGCGGAACCTGAGCATTAATTTGCTTCGAGCCACCAAACGCTTCTTCCATGCCTTCAATTATGCCACGACGACGATTTAAGTCGCCTACTACATCACCCATGTTTTCTTCAGGGGTGATTACTTCTACTTTCATGACCGGCTCAAGTAGAACTGGACTTGCTTCTAGCGCGCCCTTTCTAAAGCCCATCGAACCTGCGATCTTAAACGCCATCTCGTTTGAGTCAACATCGTGGAACGAGCCATCAAACAGGGTAGCTTTAACACCCAATAGCGGATAACCGGCAAGAACACCTTGCTTCATCTGCTCTTGAATACCTTTATCAACCGCTGGGATATACTCTTTTGGTACTGTACCACCTACGATTTCGTTAACGAATTCGTATATTGGCGCATCATCATCAGAGACATCCATTGGTTCTAGCTTCAACCAAACGTGACCATATTGACCACGACCACCAGATTGACGCACAAACTTACCTTCAGCTTCAACAGAAGCTCGGATAGTTTCGCGGTATGCAACCTGAGGCTTACCAACGTTACAGACAACGTTAAACTCACGCTTCATACGATCGACAATGATATCTAAGTGAAGTTCACCCATACCAGAGATAATCGTCTGACCTGATTCTTCGTCCGTTTCTACACGGAATGAAGGATCTTCTGCTGCAAGTTTACCAAGCGCAACGCCCATTTTTTCTTGGTCAGCTACTGTTTTAGGTTCTACTGCGACTGAGATTACAGGCTCAGGGAACTCCATACGTTCTAACGTAATTGGGGCATCTTGAGCACAAAGTGTATCACCAGTAGTTACATCTTTTAGGCCGATAGCAGCCGCGATGTCACCCGCATGAACTTCTTTAATCTCTTCACGTGAGTTAGAGTGCATTTGAACAATACGTCCAAAACGCTCTTTTTTACCTTTAACAGGATTTAGTACCGAATCACCTTGGCTAACTTTACCAGAGTAAACTCGGAAGAAAGTAAGTGTGCCAACGAATGGATCGGTTGCGATCTTAAATGCAAGCGCCGCAAACGGTGCATTATCGTCAGCTTCACGCGTATCTTCGGTTTCGTCTTCTAAGACACCTTGGATAGCTTTTACTTCAGTAGGCGAAGGCATGAATTCAATCACAGCGTCAAGCACAGCCTGAACACCTTTGTTCTTGAATGCACTACCTGTCGTCATTGGCACAATTTCATTGGCCAATGTGCGTTGGCGAAGGGCTGATTTAATCTCTTCTTCGCTCAACTCACCATCTTCAAGATATTTTTCCATTAGCTCTTCAGAAGCTTCTGCAGCGCTCTCAATTAGATGAGAACGCCATTCTTCAGCAAGCTCGAGAAGATCTGCAGGGACCTCTTCATAGTTGAAAGTCATACCCTGGTCTTCTTCATTCCAGTTAATCGCTTTCATCTTGATAAGGTCAATAACACCTTTAAATTCATCTTCAGCACCAATTGGTAGCTGAATAGGCACAGGTGTAGCACCGAGACGTTTTTTAACTTGTTCAACAACAGACAAGAAGTTTGCACCAGTACGATCCATCTTATTGACGAAAATCATACGTGGTACTTCGTATTTGTTTGCCTGACGCCAAACGGTCTCAGTTTGCGGTTGCACACCTGATGAAGCACATAACACAACAACAGCACCATCAAGTACGCGCAATGAACGCTCTACTTCGATAGTAAAATCTACGTGTCCTGGAGTATCGATGATGTTTACACGATGCTCATCAAACTGAGCATCCATCCCTTTCCAGAAACACGTCGTTGCAGCAGAAGTGATCGTGATACCACGCTCTTGCTCCTGCTCCATCCAGTCCATAGTTGCGGCACCATCGTGTACCTCACCAATCTTATGAGAAAGACCAGTATAGAAAAGTACGCGCTCGGTCGTAGTTGTTTTACCCGCATCTACGTGAGCACATATACCAATGTTACGGTAGCGCTCAATCGGAGTTGTCCGTGCCATAATATCCTCTTAAAGGGTGTTAGCAGATTACCAACGGTAGTGAGCGAATGCTTTGTTCGCTTCAGCCATACGGTGAACGTCTTCACGTTTCTTAACCGCAGTGCCTTTGTTTTCAGCAGCGTCGATCATCTCTTGAGCAAGACGAAGACCCATTGATTTTTCGCCACGCTTACGTGCAGCTTCAACCAACCAACGCATACCTAGTGCGTTACGACGCACTGGACGTACTTCAACTGGTACTTGGTACGTTGAACCACCAACACGGCGAGATTTAACCTCTACCTGTGGGCGAACGTTATCAAGTGCAGATTCAAAGATTTCTAGGTGCGACTTGCCTGATTTTTCAGCAGCCACGTCTAGCGCACCATATACGATTTTTTCAGCAGTAGATTTCTTGCCGTCAAGCATTACTACGTTAACGAATTTAGCAAGAAGCTCTGATCCGAACTTCGGATCTGGAAGAATTTTACGTTGACCTATTACGCGTCTTCTAGGCATTTTCTTTCTCCGGTATCTTCAGGTCCGTGCTAAACACGGATTCCCAAAACAATATATAAAAATTTAAAACTTAAGTGCTTGGCCTTACTAACGGAGAACCATTAGCCCTTAGGACGTTTTGCACCGTACTTAGAACGAGCCTGTCTACGGTCGTTTACGCCTGCACAGTCAAGTGCACCACGAACAGTGTGGAAACGCACACCTGGTAAGTCTTTAACACGACCACCACGGATTAGGATTACACTGTGCTCTTGTAGGTTGTGACCTTCACCACCAATGTATGAAGTTACTTCGAAACCGTTAGTTAAACGTACACGCGCTACTTTACGTAATGCAGAGTTTGGTTTCTTAGGTGTTGTTGTATATACACGAGTACATACACCACGCTTTTGTGGACAAGCTTTAAGAGCAGCTGAGTTGCTCTTTGTAACCTTGCTACGACGTGGCTTACGCACTAGCTGGTTAATAGTTGCCATTAAATAGCTCCTGAATTAATAAATTACTACTGAAAAATAAAATCTTACCATTTAGGTCAAATCCAATTTTCTTGAACGACTAAAATGGGTGGCCGAATTTTAATGACCAAAGTTTAACCTGTCAACCAAAAGTCGTCATCAGCGCTAAGTAAATGCATGCAATTCAGATGGTTTTGTCTGCGAAGCTATTGAAAGTTAACAAAAGTTGACGATTGCATTGAAAAACCTTTGTTGCAGTATACATATTGATGTGACGCTTTGATGGCAATTCGACCAGCGAGTTGAAAAGGCATAAAAAAACCGCTGTATTCACACAGCGGTTTTTCAATTAATTCGCTAAATGGCGAGGCTTATTCGTTGCCACCTAGTAAATCAGCGTTTAGTGCGTCTGTTAGCGCTTGAGTTGCCTCTTCAGCACTTACTGTTTGCTCTTCAACAGCTGCTTCACCTTGCTTACGACGGTTGATGCGCTCTTCATGGTATGCGAAACCTGTACCCGCAGGGATCAAACGACCCACGATTACGTTTTCTTTCAGACCACGTAGCTCATCGCTCTTACCGTTAACCGCAGCTTCGGTTAGAACACGTGTTGTTTCCTGGAACGATGCCGCAGAAATAAACGATTCAGTCGCAAGTGACGCTTTAGTAATACCCATTAGTTGGATTTCAAACTTAGCTGGGATCTTACCTTGCATTTCTAGTTCACGGTTAGCGATGTTTACACGTGCAACTTCAGCTTGCTCGCCTACTAGGAACTCACTGTCACCACCATCAAGGATGATACACTTACGAAGCATCTGACGAACGATAGTCTCAATGTGCTTATCGTTAATCTTTACGCCCTGTAGGCGGTATACTTCTTGTACTTCGTTAGTGATGTAGTTAGATACATCAGTAACACCACGTAGACGTAGGATGTCGTGCGGAGACTCTGGACCATCGGCGATTACTTCACCTTTAGCCACTTGCTCACCTTCGAACACGTTAAGCTGACGCCATTTCGGGATCATCTCTTCGTATGCATCACCCTCTTCCGGTGTGATCACAAGACGTTTCTTACCTTTCGTCTCTTTACCGAAGCTAACGGTACCTGTGATTTCTGCAAGAATTGCAGGATCTTTTGGCTTACGCGCTTCGAATAGGTCAGCAACTCGAGGTAGACCACCCGTGATGTCACGAGTCTTCGAACCTTCTTGTGGAATACGAGCCAATACCGAACCAGGTAGTACTGTTGCACCATCTGTGATTTCAATCGTTGTGAATGAAGGTAGACGGATCTCTTGAAGACCACGTTCTTCGTTCTCAATGATTAGTTTAGGCTCTTTCGCGTTTACTTTCGCAAGATCCTTAACAACCACACGTGTTAGACCAGTTAATTCATCAGTCTGTGCTTCAGTGTTTGAATCATCAATATCGCTGAACGATACTTTTGACTCATGTTCAATGATGATTGGGTGGCTGTGCGGGTCCCAAGTAGCAACAATGTCGTTGCCTTTAACGTCAGCACCATCTTGTACAGTTAATACTGCACCGTAAGGAACTTTATAACGCTCTTTCTCACGACCGTGCTCATCGATTATCGTGATCTCAGTTGAACGAGACGTGATAACGATTTTGCCATCAGCATTGATTACAAACTTCGCATTGTGAAGCTTCAGATTACCATTGTTCTTAACTTGAACACTGTTCTCTGCAGAAGCTCGTGATGCCGCACCACCGATGTGGAATGTACGCATCGTAAGCTGTGTACCCGGCTCACCGATTGACTGTGCCGCGATTACACCAACTGCTTCACCAGGGTTGATGATGTGGCCACGTGCCAAGTCACGACCATAACAGTGTGCACACACACCAAAGTCGTTTTGACAGGTGATTACAGAACGTACTTTAACTTCGTCTACTGAGTGCTCTTCTAGAAGGTCACACAGTTTTTCGTCAATCATTACGTTACGTTCAACCAGTACCTCTGTTGTACCTGGCTTAACCACGTCTTCAGCAACAACACGACCTAGCACACGCTCACGAAGCGGCTCTACAACGTCACCACCTTCAATTAGCGGCTTCATTACTAGGCCTTCTTCAGTACCACAGTCTGATTCATTGATAACCAAATCTTGTGCTACGTCTACTAGACGACGAGTTAGGTAACCCGAGTTCGCTGTCTTAAGTGCCGTATCCGCTAGACCCTTACGCGCACCGTGCGTCGAGATAAAGTACTGTAGTACGTTTAGACCTTCACGGAAGTTCGCTGTAATTGGCGTTTCGATGATTGAACCATCTGGACGTGCCATTAGACCACGCATACCCGCTAGCTGACGGATCTGAGCAGCACTACCACGAGCGCCTGAGTCTGCCATCATAAACACTGAGTTAAATGACGGTTGCTCTTCTTCGTTGCCTTCAGCGTTGATAACCGTTTCTTTTGAAAGGTTAGCCATCATCTCGCGAGAAAGGTTTTCGTTTACACGTGACCAGATATCGATAACTTTGTTGTATTTCTCACCGGCAGTTACAAGACCTGATTGGAACTGTTGGTTGATTTCTGCAACTTCAGCTTCCGCACGATCGATGATCTCACCTTTAGTTGGTGGGATTACCATGTCATTGATACCGATAGAAACACCTGACTTCATCGCGTAGTGGAAACCGGTATACATCACTTGGTCAGCAAAGATAACTGTATCTTTAAGACCTAGACGACGGTAACACTCGTTAAGAAGACCAGAAATTTGTTTCTTGCCTAGTGGTTTGTTGATCAGTTCAAACGGCAAGCCTTCAGGGATATTCAATGAAAGGATTGCACGACCTACTGTCGTATCTACTAGGTGAGTTAAAGTGCCGCGCTCACGTGTTTCTTCGTCGATAGTCACTTCTGTGATACGCACTTTAACACGAGCGTGAAGCTCAGCAGCACCTACACGGTATGCTTTTTCAGCTTCTTTAGCATCTTTAAATACAGTGCCTTCACCTTTACCGTTGATACGATCGCGAGTCATGTAGTAAAGACCTAGTACAACGTCCTGTGAAGGAACGATGATTGGTTCACCGTTAGCTGGTGCTAGGATGTTGTTGGTAGACATCATTAATGCACGCGCTTCCAACTGCGCTTCAAGCGTCAGTGGTACGTGAACAGCCATTTGGTCACCATCGAAGTCAGCGTTATACGCCGCACACACTAGCGGGTGCAGGTGAATCGCTTTACCTTCGATAAGTACAGGTTCGAATGCTTGGATACCTAGACGGTGAAGTGTTGGCGCACGGTTAAGTAAAACCGGGTGCTCACGGATAACTTCGTCTAGTACGTCCCAAACCTCTGGTACTTCACGCTCAACCATCTTCTTCGCAGCTTTGATGGTTGTCGCCATACCACGGCGCTCTAGTTTACCGTAGATAAATGGCTTGAATAGCTCAAGTGCCATCTTCTTAGGTAGACCACACTGATGTAGTTTCAGTGTAGGACCAACGGTGATAACAGAACGGCCTGAGTAGTCAACACGCTTACCTAGAAGGTTTTGACGGAAACGACCTTGCTTACCTTTGATCATGTCAGCAAGCGACTTCAGTGGACGCTTGTTAGAACCTGTAATTGCACGGCCACGACGACCATTATCAAGTAGCGCATCAACCGCTTCTTGAAGCATACGCTTTTCGTTACGTACGATGATGTCTGGTGCAGCTAGGTCTAAAAGACGCTTCAAACGGTTGTTACGGTTGATCACACGACGGTAAAGGTCGTTCAGATCTGAAGTCGCAAAACGACCGCCGTCTAGTGGTACTAGCGGACGTAGATCTGGTGGAAGAACCGGTAGCACGCTCATAACCATCCACTCAGGGTTGTTACCTGATTGGTGGAACGCTTCCATTAGTTTAAGACGCTTAGTGATTTTCTTACGCTTAGTTTCAGAGTTGATTGTTGGCAACTCTTCACGCATTTCAGCGATTAACTGACCAAGGTCTAGGTCACGAAGTAGATCAAGTACAGCTTCTGCACCCATCTTCGCTTCAAACTCATCACCGTGCTCTTCAAGTGCATCTAGGTATTCTTCTTCACCTAGTAGTTGACCGCGCTCAAGCGTAGTCATACCTGGCTCAGTTACCACGAATGATTCGAAATAAAGTACGCGCTCGATATCACGAAGCGTCATATCTAGCATTAGGCCGATACGTGACGGAAGTGATTTCAAGAACCAAATATGCGCAACTGGGCTAGCCAGCTCGATGTGACCCATACGGTCACGACGTACTTTTGTTAGCGTTACTTCAACGCCACACTTTTCACAGATAACACCACGGTGCTTCAAGCGCTTGTATTTACCACACAAACACTCGTAATCTTTTACTGGGCCGAAGATACGGGCACAGAATAAGCCATCACGCTCAGGCTTGAAAGTACGGTAGTTGATTGTCTCAGGTTTCTTTACTTCACCGTAAGACCATGAACGCACCATGTCTGGCGAAGCAAGACCAATGCGAATTGCATCGAATTCTTCGGTCTTATTTTGTTGCTTCAGAAACTTAAGTAAGTCTTTCACCTTAGCTCTCCTGTCGGAGGTTAATCTTGAGGGCAAGCCTTGCTTGCCCCTACATTCTTTTCAGTCCGGTTGCAGTTATGCAACGCCGCAGCGCACTGCGGCGGTCGGATTAAATTTCTTCCAACTCGATGTTGATACCTAGCGAGCGGATTTCTTTCAACAGTACGTTGAACGACTCAGGCATACCCGGTTCCATCTTGTGGTTACCGTCTACGATGTTCTTATACATCTTAGTACGACCGTTAACGTCATCCGACTTCACTGTCAACATTTCTTGTAGCGTGTAGGCAGCACCGTATGCTTCTAGTGCCCATACCTCCATCTCACCGAAACGCTGACCACCGAACTGTGCCTTACCACCCAGCGGCTGCTGAGTAACTAGGCTGTAAGAACCTGTTGAACGCGCGTGCATCTTGTCATCAACAAGGTGGTTCAGTTTCAGCATGTACATGTAGCCTACTGTTACTTGACGCTCAAATGCATCACCAGTACGACCATCATATAACGTTACCTGACCACTTCTTGGATAACCACCAAGCTCTAGCATGTCTTTGATTTCAGCTTCACGTGCACCATCAAATGCTGGTGTTGCGATTGGAAGACCACCTTTAAGGTTATCTGCCAAGCGACGGATTTCATCATCAGAGAAGTTAGCAATATCTACTTTCTGACGGCAGTCACCGATTTCGTAAGCTTTCTTGATGAATTCGCGTAGCTCGTGAATTTCACGTTGCTCTTTCATCATTTCTTCAAGACGTTCACCGATACCACGAGCAGCTAGACCCATGTGAGTTTCTAGGATCTGACCGATGTTCATACGTGATGGTACACCCAGCGGGTTAAGTACGATATCTACAGTACGACCTTTATCATCGTAAGGCATGTCTTCAACAGGAACGATAGTTGAGATTACACCCTTGTTACCGTGACGACCCGCCATCTTATCACCAGGTTGGATACGACGTTTAACAGCTAGGTATACTTTAACAATCTTAAGTACGCCAGGTGCTAGGTCATCACCTTGAGTGATCTTACGACGCTTGTTTTCGAAACGCTTATCGTAGTCAGCTTTAAGCTCGTCATACTGTGCAGCTAGTTGCTCAAGCTCTGCTTGATGCTCTTCATCAGCAAGACTTTGTGTTAGTAGCTTCTCAGTGTTAAAGCCAGCAAGCTGCTCTTCACTCATACCTGATTTAATCAGTAAGTTACGAGCGTGAGTCAGGATACCGCCTTCAAGGATTCTGAACTCTTCGTTGAAGTCTTTCTTCGCTTCGCGAAGCTGCATATCTTCAACTTCAAGTGCACGTTTGTCTTTTTCAACACCATCACGCGTAAACACTTGTACGTCGATAACCGTACCAGATACAGAGTTTGGTACACGTAGTGAGCTGTCTTTAACGTCAGACGCTTTTTCACCGAAGATAGCGCGTAGTAGCTTTTCTTCAGGTGTTAGCTGCGTTTCACCTTTAGGCGTTACTTTACCTACAAGGATGTCACCGCCTTTCACTTCAGCACCGATATATACAACGCCTGATTCGTCAAGCTTACCTAGTGCAGACTCACCTACGTTTGGAATATCCGCAGTGATTTCTTCTGGACCAAGCTTAGTATCACGAGCAATACACTGAAGCTCTTGAATGTGGATAGTCGTTAGACGATCTTCTTTTACAACATTCTCTGAAAGTAGGATTGAATCCTCGAAGTTGTAACCATTCCAAGGCATGAACGCTACGCGTAGGTTCTGACCAAGAGCTAAGTCACCTAGGTCTGTTGAAGGACCATCAGCAAGCACGTCACCACGTACCACCGGCTCACCAACCATACAAGTTGGTTTCTGGTTGATACACGTGTTTTGGTTTGAACGTGTGTACTTAGTTAAGTTATAGATGTCGATGCCCGCTTCACCTTGGATGCGCTCATCTTCATTAACGTTAACAACAATACGGCTTGCATCAGCATACTTAACGATACCGCCACGCTTAGCAACGATTGTTACACCAGAGTCTTTCGCTAGTGTACGCTCAATACCAGTACCAACTAACGGCTTATCAGCACGTAGTGTAGGTACAGCTTGACGTTGCATGTTCGATCCCATCAATGCGCGGTTCGCGTCATCGTGTTCTAGGAATGGGATAAGCGCCGCCGCCACAGAGATTACCTGCTGTGGAGATACGTCCATATACTGGATGCTGTCGCTTGGCATAAAGGTTGATTCACCTTTAAAACGACATGGAATCAATTCTTCAGCAAATTGGTTGTCATCAGTTAGCGTTGTATTCGCCTGTGCGATAACGAACTGACCTTCTTCAATTGCTGATAGGTAATCAACATCGTCAGTAACGATACCGTCTACTACTTTGCGGTATGGAGTCTCTAAGAAACCATAGTCGTTTGTACGCGCGTAAGTAGATAGCGAGTTGATTAGACCGATGTTTGGACCTTCAGGCGTTTCGATAGGACAAACACGACCGTAGTGCGTTACGTGTACGTCACGTACTTCGAAGCCAGCACGCTCACGAGTTAGACCACCCGGACCTAATGCAGAAATACGACGCTTGTGCGTTACTTCCGAAAGCGGGTTGTTCTGGTCCATAAACTGTGAAAGCTGTGAAGAACCAAAGAATTCTTTTACTGCTGCAGAGATTGGCTTAGCGTTGATCAAATCCTGTGGCATAACGTTATCTAGGTCACCAAGACTTAGACGCTCACGTACCGCACGCTCAACACGTACAAGACCTACACGGAATTGGTTTTCAGCCATTTCACCTACAGAACGGATACGACGGTTACCTAAGTGGTCGATGTCATCAACATCGCCTTTACCGTTACGGATGTCGATCAATACCTTCATCACGCTCACGATATCTTCTTTAGATAACGTACCGTTACCTTCGTCTGAATCATAACCAACACGGCTATTGAACTTCATACGACCAACCGTTGAAAGGTCGTAACGTTCTTCAGAGAAGAATAGGTTATCAAATAACGCTTCTGCAGCTTCTTTTGTTGGTGGCTCACCAGGGCGCATCATGCGATAGATTTCTACCAATGCTTCTAGGCGATTGTTAGTAGAATCAACACGTAATGTCTCTGACATGTACGCACCGCTGTCTACTTCGTTGATGTAAAGCGTATCGATCTTCGAGTGACCCGCTTTCACCAATTCAGCCATTAGTTCTAGTGACAGCTCTGCATTCGCTTCTGCGATCACTTCGCCTGTTGATTCGTCGATATAGTTTTTAGCAACAACACGGCCGATGATGTACTCATGCGGTACTTCAAGCGTGTCGATGCCTTGCTTTTCGATGCTCTTAATGTGGCGTGCAGTAATACGACGGCCTTTTTCAACCAATACGTCACCGTTTGCATCTTTAATATCAAATGCAGCGGTTTCACCACGTAGGCGTGAAGGCACAAGTTCCATCAACACTTTGCCATCTTTTACTTCGAAACTTGTCGTTTCAAAGAATAGTGCCAAGATTTCTTCTGAAGTGAACTCTAGTGCACGTAAGATGATAGATGCTGGTAGTTTACGGCGACGGTCAATACGAACGTAAAGGTTATCTTTAACGTCGAATTCAAAGTCAAGCCATGAACCACGGTAAGGGATCACACGTGCGTTATATAACACTTTACCAGATGAGTGTGATTTACCACGGTCGTTATCAAAGAATACACCAGGTGAACGGTGTAGCTGAGAAACGATAACACGCTCAGTACCATTGATTACAAAAGTACCGGTGTCTGTCATGAGCGGGATTTCGCCCATGTAAACTTCTTGCTCTTTTATGTCTTTGACTGTGCCAGGTGCATCTTTGTCCATTAGCACAAGACGTAGTTTAACGCGAAGTGGAGCAGAATATGTCACACCGCGAATTTGACATTCTTTAACGTCAAATACTGGCTCGCCAATACGATAACTGACGTATTGAAGTTCAGAGTTGCCCGAATAGCTCTTGATAGGGAATACAGAACGGAAAGCAGCTTCCAATCCAGTATCGCCATCGGCATCAGGCGCAATGAACTTATCGAACGATTCCAACTGCATTTGCAGTAGGAAAGGTATGTCCAAAACCTGTGGACGTTTACCAAAATCCTTACGGATACGTTTCTTTTCAGAATAAGAGTAAGCCATGGGGTTCCTCAGCTTGCTGATCTTTGACCCAACCTGTTCAAAATTGAACAGACTTCACTGGCATCTAAGCCATGATAACAACATCTAAATTGTCACACTAACTTGCTTAACTAACGGCTTAAATGAGCACTATTCAGTGCTATATTCAAATCGTTAATGTCATCAAATCAGTGTTACTTCAAATGCCATTGCGATTTTCAACAAAAACTACTAAGTTATTGAAAATTACAGTGAAATTCGAAGATTTATGCACGATAGAAATGCATATCTCTATAGCGCAAAAGGGCCGGTGATTAAATAATCACCAGCCCTTGCCTGATTTCTCAGGCAGCGAACCTAGCGGGAGCTAGATTACTTGATCTCAACTTCAGCACCAGCTTCTTCAAGATCTTTCTTAAGCGCTTCAGCTTCTTCCTTAGATACACCTTCTTTGATAGGTGCAGGAGCAGACTCAACTAGCGCTTTAGCTTCTTTAAGGCCTAGACCTGTTGCGCCACGTACCGCTTTGATTGCAGCAACTTTGTTACCGCCAGCAGCAGCTAGGATTACGTCGAACTCAGTCTTTTCTTCAGCAGCTTCAGCAGGACCAGCAGCAACAACAGCAGCAGCTGCAGTTACACCGAACTTCTCTTCCATAGCTTCAACTAGTTCAACAACTTCCATTACTGACATTTCAGCAATAGCGTCAAGGATTTGGTCTTTAGTTACAGACATTTCAAATTTCCTAATTATTTACGAACCCATGCGGTTCAAAAAATTTATTAAAGAAAGGAGCGTTGCTTAGATTAAGCAGCTTGCTCAGCTTTCTGTACACGTACCGCTTCAATTGTTTTACACAATTTGCCAGCAGACGCTTCTTTCATAGCGCTCATTAAGCGTGCAACAGCTTCGTCGTAAGTAGGTAGCTTAGCAAGCATATCTACGTCAACGATTTTGCCTTCGAATGCAGCAGTTTTAAGCTCAAATGCTTCGTTCTTTTTCGCGAAATCTGCAAAGATACGCGCAGCAGCACCAGGGTGCTCTGAAGAGAAAGCGATTAGGCTTGGACCAACTAGTGATTCATTAAGGCATTCGTAATCAGTGCCTTCAACCGCACGTCTAGCTAGGGTGTTACGAACAACTTTCATCCATACACCAGCTTCACGAGCTTCTTTACGAAGAGCAGTGATTGCACCTACTGTTACACCACGAGAATCAGCAACAACTGCTGAAAGAGCACCTTTGGCAGCTTCGTTGACTTCAGCAACAATTGCTTTTTTGTCTTGAAGATTTAAAGCCATGGGTGTTACTCCTGGTTTATAGAAAAACAAACATGTTTTTCAGTTCTACTCTACCCTGCTAAAAACTTTAGCAGAGATGCTTTTTACGGCGAGAGCCAGAAGATTAGGAAAATCTAGCTGGGATTCACACCGTCTACGTAGGACGATTAAGGCCGAAGCCACCTACGGTCTTGGACGGAAGCGCAATTTATCGATTCATTGTAGACCATGATGGAAACAATTTTCGAAATTATGCGCTTCAACCCGAATTCTTTGCTTTGTAAAGAAGTACACTTCTCTACAAAATGGCGCAAAATTATAGTCTAATTTTTACGCCATGTAAACGCTAAACTCTAAATTATACTACTTGAGTATTTAGAGTAGCTTGGTCTAAAGCAACACCAGCACCCATCGTAGTAGAGATGCTTACTTTCTTCACGAAAGTACCTTTTGCAGTAGAAGGCTTAGCCTTCTTAAGCGCGATGATTAGCGCTTCAAGGTTTTCTTGAAGTTGGTTAGCGTCAAAGTCTACTTTACCGATAGTAGTGTGGATGATACCGTTCTTATCGTTACGGTAACGAACCTGACCAGCTTTAGCGTTCTTAACAGCTTCTGCAACGTTAGGAGTTACAGTACCTGTCTTAGGGTTAGGCATAAGACCACGTGGACCTAGGATTTGACCTAGTTGACCAACAACGCGCATTGCATCAGGAGAAGCAACAACAACGTCAAAGTTCATTTCGCCTTTCTTAACTTGCTCTGCAAGGTCTTCCATACCTACTAAATCAGCACCAGCTTCTTTAGCAGCTTCAGCATTTGCACCTTGAGTGAATACCGCTACGCGTACATCACGACCAGTACCGTGAGGTAGTACAGTTGCACCACGTACGTTTTGGTCAGATTTACGAGCATCGATACCTAGGTTTACAGCAACGTCAACACTTTCAACGAACTTAGCAGTAGCAAGTTCTTTTAGAAGAGCAACAGCTTCGTTGATTTCGTACTCTTTAGTCGCATCCACTTTCTCGCGGATAGTACGCATACGCTTAGTTAATTTAGCCATTCTCAATTACTCCTCTACGTTCAAGCCCATTGCACGTGCAGAACCTGCAATCGTGCGTACAGCTGCGTCCATATCAGCAGCAGTAAGATCTGGACGTTTCGTCTCAACGATCTCTTCAAGTTGAGCACGAGTAACTGTACCAACTTTTTCAGTGTTAGGACGACCAGAACCAGACTTGATACCAGCAGCCTTCTTAAGAAGGTATGCCGCAGGTGGAGTCTTCATTTCAAAAGTGAAAGAACGGTCACTGTAAACAGAAATAACAACAGGAACAGGTGCGCCTTTTTCGATAGACTCTGTACGTGCGTTGAACGCTTTACAGAATTCCATGATGTTTACACCGTGTTGACCTAGTGCAGGACCTACTGGAGGACTAGGGTTAGCCATACCAGCAGCAACTTGTAGCTTGATTAGAGCTTCAACTTTCTTAGCCATGATAATACCTCAATTGTGGGTCTTTGCCTCGTGCGCGCGAGGACGCGTACTCAAACGGCTTCCCAGTTAAAAAATTCAGTCTTTTTGCCGCATACTTTTGCGTACAACAAAAAGGCCGCTGATTATAGATTAATCAGCGGCCTTTGACAACTTTTTCAAGTTAGAATTTATTTGTCTTTCTCAACCTGACCAAATTCTAGGTCTACAGGCGTTGAACGACCGAAAATAAGTACCGATACTTTCAGGCGACTCTTTTCGTAATCCACTTCTTCAACCACACCGTTGAAGTCAGCAAATGGACCATCTGTAACACGAACCACTTCACCCGGCTCAAATAAAGTAGCAGGTTTCGGTGCTTCAGCATTCTCTTGCAGACGGTTAAGAATACGATCCGCTTCTTTTTGACTGATTGGTGCAGGACGGTCTGACGTACCACCAACAAAGCCCATTACACGAGGTGTACTATTCACCAAGTGCCAAGACGCATCGTCCATCACCATTTGAACTAATACATAGCCAGGGAAGAATTTACGCTCAGATTTACGCTTCTGACCTGCACGCATTTCAACCACTTCTTCAGTCGGCACAAGGATCTCACCGAATAGATCTTCCAACCCTTCGATTTTAATATGCTCGATAATGGTTTGTGCTACGCGTTTTTCAAAACCAGAAAACGCTTGGATCACGTACCAACGTAATTTCTTTTCTTTGTTCTCATCCGACATGGGATCAGATCTCCAATCCAGTTAAAAAGCCTACTGCACGGAAAAGTATACCATCTAATCCCCATAGGATTAATGCCATAATCACCGTTGCAATGATCACGATAAAAGTAGTGTGAGTCGCTTCCTGACGCGTTGGCCAGATAACTTTACGTACTTCAATTCGTGATTCTTTAGCAAAAGCGATAAAGGTACGGCCTTTTTCAGTCGTTACCAAAATGCCCAAAGCTGCAGCGATAGCTGCAACTACGCCAACAGCGCGTACTAAAACAGATAAATCGGCATATAGATAATTACCAACTACGGCACCAGTTAGAAGTGCAATAGCAGCTAGCCACTTTACCGTGTCCATCGAGCTTGACGAGTTTTCAACATTAGTGCTCATAATCAATTTTACCTTAAATACAGACACAACAACCCTGCATAGAACAGGGTAAATCCATTCAATCCAAATTTACAAATAAGCGACTTAAGTGGTTTTGGGTCACGTTATTTTAAATGTGGACTTGTTGCTGAATTGGCAGGGGCGGCAGGACTCGAACCCGCAACCATCGGTTTTGGAGACCGCTGTTCTACCAATTGGAACTACGCCCCTGCAAAGTGGATGCCCATTATACTGACGAAGCAAACGAAAACAAGTGTAAAAGATATGCAAAGTAACATTTAATCCAAACTTGGTTTTGTGAAGCCATCAGAAAAGACGTAATAGATCTCCGTGATAAAAATCACAAAGCACCCAAACTTGCTCAAATGGGTGACAATCAGGGATCTCCCAAGTCGTTTTTAAGCGCTTAAAGTCGTCTAGATGATAAATGGGGCTGGCATTTCGAATTAACAACCAAACACGTTGTGAATCATAGTGTTTTTTGGCTTTTTGATTGAGTAACCGCTGCAAGCCTATACTCAGCTGATCGGAGTCAGCAGCTTGGCTCATTGTCGCCAACTCTCTTTGGATAGATAGAGACAGCGGACGTCCAAGCACAGCCATCGCTTCTTTCTCACTGGCATAAAAATGGGCTATTTCTATATCAAGCTGTGTTTTTCCCTGATAACAACTGACGTCCGGTTTATTGGGCTCATTGTGCCAAATATGGCGCATATGCACTGCAAACTGCTTTTCATAACTACGTAAAAACAGTTTGGCCGCATCATGCTCAAGTTTTATTTTTTCTGCTTCACTCGCTCTGTCCATTCACAACCACTGCTACATCACTCAATAGGCTTGAAGCACCGAATCTAAAATTCTTGGCATTGAGCCACTCGGCTCCCATAATTTCTTCAGCCAATCGTAAATATCGCTGCGCTTCAACGACTGACTTTACTCCACCGGCCGCTTTAAATCCAACCGATTTACCGCTGCTTTTGATTGTCTTCAGGATAACCTCTGCTGCTTCTGGCGTTGCGTTGACAGCAACCTTTCCTGTACTCGTTTTAACAAAGTCCGCCCCAGCCACAATGGCAAGCTGTGCGGCTTCCGCAATGAGCTTTGGCTTGGCCAATACACCACTTTCGATGATGACTTTGAGCTTTGCTTTATCTTGACAAGCAAGCCTACTCGAATGCACATATTGCCAAGGCGTATCTGGGTCACCCGCCATCAGCTGCTGATAAGGAAGCACAAGATCAATTTCGTCGGCACCATCCGCGATTGCAGAATGAGTTTGTGCAAGGACTTGCTGGAGCTTTTGCTCTCCAGATGGGAAGTTGGTCACCGTGGCTACTTTTATCTGCGACCACTCACGCTTTTCTAGTTCTTCTTTTACTAAGGTCACAAATTGCGGATACACACAAATAGCCGCAGGTAGTCCGATATCAGGGTTAATGCTATTCAATAACGCGAGAATACTTGCCGACGTATCGTCCTCTTTCAAAGAGGTCAAATCCATTAAACTCAGCGACAACCGAGCATCAGATTGTAAAGTCATTACCGTGTTCCTTTTCACTCTATGTAATAAGCCTAGGGCCTGTTTATCTTTCAAGTTTGTTTTTGCAGCAGCTTGATTGGTATTTATACAAGGCAGAGCCTGCGTAGCATAGTTGTTCTATGTGAGTCAGGCGATAACACAGTAGAAATGCTAATCAAGCGCTGCCCTTTGGGTTCACCTGAGTGCGCTTTGTTCATTGTTGCTCCACTTTTGCCTAGATTACTAGGCGGCAAATCGAGCGCCGCGACCAAAACCCACTCAGAAGAACAAAAATCAAACAGCAAAGGTCAACAGGCCCTAGTTAAATGCATACAGCAACACCAACAATAGGACAAATGTCCGCACGCAATTACCTGTCGGACACGGTTTTTACTATTGTTCACTAAATGAATATCTCATAACCAAACACTATAATCGTCAAATCACAGCAAAAACTTAAGTTAACCATATGAAATAAAAAGAAACTAAGATTTAACCACTTTCTTTATAACTTTTGGTTATATAGAGTCGGTTTAAATTATTTTTTCCCACATTTGCAACTCTATATGCTGCGCTCTATTACTGATATCAATCAATATTGATATCAACTGTCGTGATGTTTAGCAGAGGTTATCGTGCAATACTTGCCAATTTTTACCAAACTAGAAAATAAACCTGTATTAATTGTAGGTGGTGGTGAGGTTGCGCTGAGAAAGTGTCGCGCCTTTTTAAAAGCAAACGCAGCAGTCTCTTTAGTTTCACCTGAGTTTTGCCCTGAGCTTTTATCGCTAGCAGCAGATTCAAGCGTTGCACTTCGACATAAGCCATTTGACGTATCAGACCTAGACAATACCATGTTAGTCGTTGCGGCAACGGATATTGAAGCCGTAAATGCAGAGGTGGCAGAGCTTGCTGAAGCTCGCAACCTTTTCGTTAACGTAGTCGACGACCAACCAAAGTGTAATTTTATTTTTCCTTCAATCGTGGATAGAAACCCTATTACGATTGCCATATCCAGTGCTGGAACTGCCCCCGTCCTTGCAAGGCGATTACGAGAGAAGTTAGAAACCCTTATTCCACAGCATATCGGTCCGCTGGCAACGCTTGTCGGTCAATTTAGACATAAAGTGAAAGCGCGCTTTAAACACTTTGCTGACCGCCGTCAATTTTGGGAATCCGTCTTTGATTCAAATGTGGTAAGTGAAGTACAAGCTGGTAATAATGAAAATGCACAAATTCAACTTGAAGCCATGCTAGAAAGCACTCCTTCACCTGAAGGCGAGGTTTATGTCGTCGGTGCAGGCCCTGGCGACCCAGAGCTACTGACGCTTAAGGCATTACAACTTATGCAGCAAGCCGATGTGGTAGTGTATGATTATCTGGTATCTGACGAAATCATGGATCTTGTACGTCGTGACGCTGATTTAATCTGTGTGGGCAAAAAAGCCGGTAATCATAGTGTTAAGCAAGAACACACCAATCAGATTTTGGTTGATTTAGCCAAGCAAGGTAAAAAGGTTTGTAGAATAAAAGGCGGCGACCCATTTATTTACGGTCGCGGTGGCGAAGAAGTACAAGTATTGGTTGAAAATAACGTGAAATATCAAATTGTTCCTGGCATTACTGCTGCAGCAGGATGTAGCGCGTACGCTGGTATTCCACTAACCCATAGAGATCATGCCCAAGCTATTCAATTCGTTACTGGACATTGTAAGCAAGATGGACAGGAACTCGATTGGGAAGGCTTAGCTAAGGCAAATCAAACGCTTGCCGTGTACATGGGGGTTATTAAGTCACCCCATATTCAAGCACAATTACTCGCTCATGGGCGTGCACCGAACACACCGGTAGCGATTGTGGAAAATGGCACGCGCAAATCTCAGCGTGTAGTAAGAACACAATTAGATCAACTTGCACAGACCATTACTGCGCATGATATTCAATCGCCAGCACTATTGATTATTGGTGAAGTGGCAGCATTACACGAGCAACTAGCTTGGTTTAATAAGAACAATCAAATCAGTAGCTTTGCTCAACCCATTACGCAAGTCGCGTAATTAAAGTACAAGATAGTTAAATTTATAATTAGGACATTAATCATGGCTTTAACCCATCTCCAGCAACTCGAAGCTGAGAGCATAAAGATCATCCGAGAGGTTGCCGCAGAGTTTGAAAACCCGGTAATGCTGTATTCGATTGGTAAAGACTCGTCGGTACTGCTTCACCTTGCTCGTAAGGCTTTCTACCCTGCGAAGATCCCTTTTCCTCTACTCCACGTTGATACCAATTGGAAATTCAGAGAAATGATCGAGTTTCGCGATAGATTAGCAAAAGAGTATGGATTTGAATTGCTTGTGCACAAAAATCCTGAAGGGCTAGAGATGAACATCAGTCCATTTGTTCATGGTTCATCTAAGCATACCGATATCATGAAAACACAAGGCCTTAAGCAAGCGCTAGATCAATATGGCTTTGACGCTGCCTTTGGTGGTGCGCGCCGTGATGAAGAAAAATCTCGTGCAAAAGAGCGCGTTTATTCATTTAGAGACAAGCACCATCGTTGGGATCCTAAAAACCAGCGTCCGGAGTTATGGAATACGTATAACGGTCAAGTGAATCCTGGCGAAAGTATTCGAGTTTTCCCATTATCAAACTGGACAGAGCTCGATATTTGGCAATACATCTACCAAGAAGGTATTGAGATAGTGCCGCTTTACCTCTCGAAGCCAAGACCGGTTGTTGAGCGTAACGGAACGTTAATTATGGTCGATGACGACCGCATGCCACTTGCTGAAGGTGAAGTGCCTGAAATGAAATCTGTACGCTTCAGAACACTTGGCTGTTACCCACTAACGGGTGCAGTTGAATCGGAAGCCGATACGCTTACCGGAATTATCGAAGAAATGTTGTTATCTACGTCATCAGAACGTGAAGGAAGAGTGATTGATCATGATTCATCAGGATCAATGGAGAAGAAAAAGCGCGAGGGGTATTTCTAATGTCAACAGCCAATGAAGTGAAAGAATTAGGCATTGAAACCTATTTAGCGCGTCAGCAAGACAAGAGCTTGTTGCGCATGATGACCTGCGGCAGCGTAGATGACGGCAAATCAACACTGATCGGCCGTTTGCTACACGATAGCCATCAAATCTATGAAGACCAATTGGCGGCGCTACATAAAGACAATGAAAAAGTCGGTAATGCGGGTGAAGATCTAGATTTGGCGCTACTAGTTGACGGCTTACAAGCAGAGCGTGAGCAAGGTATTACCATTGATGTGGCTTACCGTTATTTCTCAACTGCGAAGCGTAAGTTTATTATTGCCGATACGCCGGGACACGAGCAATATACGCGTAACATGGTTACGGGTGCATCGACCAGTGATTTGGCTATTATCCTTGTCGATGCCCGTTATGGTGTTCAAGTTCAGACTAAACGCCATAGCTTTATCTGTGATTCTCTGGGTATCAAACAGTTCGTTGTCGCGATAAACAAGATGGATATTGTCGACTTTGATGAGGCCGTATTTGAGCGTATTAAGGCCGACTATTTGAAGTTTGCTGAGCAGCTAAATGTAAAAGATATTCGTTTTGTGCCAATGTCAGCACTTAAAGGCGACAATGTGGTAAATCGCTCAGAGCAAACGCCTTATTATCAAGACAAACCATTGCTGGAACTGCTGGAAGATTCTCCTGCAGCAGAGCCTAACCATGGTTTTGAAGCGCGTTTCCCTGTGCAATATGTGGTGCGTCCTAACTTAGACTTTCGAGGTTTCCAAGGCACATTAACCTCTGGTAGTTTAAGCGTTGGCCAAGCGGTTAAAGTATTGCCATCGGGTAAAACATCAACCATTAAAGAACTCGTCACTTTTGATGGCAACCTAACCCAAGTGGAAACCGGACAAGCATTTACTATCACCCTAGCAGATGAGGTCGATGTGAGTCGTGGTGATGTGATTGTGCCTGCTGAGTCTGCTGCTCAAGTGACGAATCAGATCACTGCTAAGCTAGTATGGATGCACGAAACGCCACTACAACTCGGTAAAAGTTATAACCTTAAATTGGGCAGCAAGAAAACCGCGGCAATCGTGAAAAATATCGAGCACACTATCGATGTGAATACACTTGAGCACGGCCAAGCCGATTCATTGTCATTAAATGAAATTGCTATTGTGACAATCGAGCTGACAGAAAATGTCGTTGCGGATGAGTATTTAAATAATCGTGAAACTGGCTCATTTATTTTAATTGATCGCCTATCTAACCTAACCATAGGTGCCGGTATGGTGGAAACGGTTCAAGCAGCAACAACAGCGTCCTCAAGTCAGTTTAGTGAATTTGAGATTGAGTTTAATGCGTTAGTTCGCAAGCACTTCCCTCATTGGCAAGCGCTTGATATTTCGAAGTTAAAATAATGCAATTTAGCCTGTTAGTCGAGGTATGACGTCATTATGGAACAAGTCATTTTAACAGGCATTATGCTAGCGTTAGTCGTGTGTCTTTTTGCCACACGCATTAACGCTGCATGGCTATTCACAGGCGCAATCGCCATCAGTTATTTGACTGGCCTCATCGGTCTTGAGTCGATGTTGGTGAATTATGCGAATCCATCTTTAATTACGCTTGTGCTACTTATCCTAGTTTCTATTGCGATTGAAAAAACAACCTTAGTCAAAAAACTCGCCCACTCAATGGCACAAGGTAGCCTTGCAAAAGCGGTAATTAAACTGGGTTTATCCACGGCCTTTTTGTCTTCTTTTACCAATAACACGGCGGTGGTTGCTTCGCTGATCACAACCGTTAAAGAGAGCAAAACACATGCGCCTTCTAAGCTGTTATTACCGCTTTCTTATACCGCTATTTTAGGTGGCACATTAACGCTGATCGGTACTTCAACCAATCTTATTGTAAATGGGTTTGCCGTAGAAGCAGGGATGGCGCCGCTAGGCTTTTTTGACTTTACCTTGGTTGGTCTCGCCGTCCTTAGCGTTGGTTTATTGACCATCACGATTATGCTCAAATATTTGCCCGATAACGGCAAAAATAATGATGAGATTGTGCCTTTCTATTTAGAAGGCAAAGTTGAACCGAGCTCTAAGCTAGTTGGCCGCACCGTTGAAGAAAACGGCCTGCGTGATCTCAAAGACTTATTCCTTGCAGAAATCATTCGTGGTGAACGACGGATCTGTGCCGTAACTCCACAACAAGAGATTCTTGCTGGTGATGTGCTCCTATTCGTGGGCGACATTAATTCAGTGCCACTGTTACAGCGTTTCGATGGATTAAAGATAGTCCATGATAAACACGAGAAAGACGTTGAGCACTTGGTGGAAGTGGTCGTCAGTCAGTCTTCCCGTTTTCTTGGAAAAACCATTAAAGAGATCCGCTTTAGGGAGCAGTTCCATGCCGCTATTATTGCCATCCGTCGTGGTCATGATCGCCTACAAGGTGGGATAGGTCAGGTCGAACTACAAGCGGGGATTCTTTGATATTAGCCCCAAGCAGCGATTTTTATGCACTCCCCAATTTAAAACGCGAATTTGTATATATCTCAGGCCTAGATTTACAAACACATCTATCTCGTAATAAGTCCAACACGGTGCTTGCGAGTTTTGCGACAGTTGTTGGCCTTAGCATCTTTGGCGTTGTACCGCTGGTAAAAGGGTTAATTGTGTTACTCGCCGCCCTTGTAGTGCTCGGTACAATCAAAGTCCCAGAGATGAAACGTCGTTTTCCTATTGAGCTTGTCGCTATTGTTGGCAGTGCGATAGGACTGGCTAAGTTAATGATTGAAACCGGACTGGCAGCAGAGATTTCTTCGAGCTTGTTGTGGTTGTTAGGCGACTTTGGTCCTTACGGCGCATTTATCGCTATTTTTGTGATGACTGTGATATTTACCGAACTCATCACTAACAATGCCGCGGCAGCACTTTCATTCCCAGTAGCTTATGCACTGGCAAGTGGCTTTGATGTAAGTCCATTACCATTTGTAATGGCGGTAGCCTTTGGCGCGTCCGCAAGCTTTATTTCACCTTTTGGCTATCAAACTAATCTCATGGTATATAGCGCAGGCAACTATCGAATTCGTGATTACGTCACCATGGGACTGCCCTTGTCGTTGATTTATTCAGCGACGGTACTGACTGTTATTCCATTTGTCTTTCCATTTTAATAGAGCAAAGTATGGACGAAAATATTGTTTGGCATAACTATGCCGTAGATAAAACAAAACGTAGCGAATTAAAAGGTCATAAGCCTTGCGTGCTGTGGTTTACAGGCTTTTCAGGCTCAGGAAAAAGCACCGTGGCAAATGCACTTGAGCATGCACTGCAAGCAAAAGGCATACACACCTACCTCCTTGATGGGGATAATGTCAGGCATGGACTGTGTAAAGACTTAGGATTCAGCGATGAAGACCGAGTTGAAAACATCCGTCGAGTAGGTGAACTCAGTAAATTAATGATTGATGCGGGACTAATGGTACTCACTGCTTTTATTTCACCTTTTCAAGCAGAACGAGACATGGTGCGTAATTTAGTCGCAAGCGGCGAATTTATTGAAGTATACCTTGATACGCCGCTCGAAGTTTGTGAGCAGCGGGACCCTAAAGGTTTGTATAAAAAAGCGCGTGCGGGAGAAATAAAACACTTTACTGGCATTGATTCGGCGTATGAGCCCCCAATTAATCCAGAAATATGTTTAAATACTTCTGAGCAGTCGCTGGAAGAGTCTGTCCAGCAGCTAATACACTATCTACTGTCAAAAAATTTAATAGGGTAAGTCATGAATCATACGGATCTGCTGGAAGAAGTATTAAATCTGAGTATTCGCGCTGGTGAAGCGATTATGGAGATTTATGCCAAGGACTTTAATGTTGAATATAAAGAAGATGAAAGTCCCGTCACTGAGGCAGATCTCGCTGCGCATAAAATTATTGTTGCAGGCCTTAAAACCCTCACTCCCGAAATGCCGATATTAAGTGAGGAAAGCGCGGGAATAGATTGGCAAGAACGCCAACAATGGCAAGAATATTGGCTGGTTGACCCCATTGATGGCACCAAGGAATTCATCAAGAAAAATGGCGAATTTACGGTAAATATTGCACTTATCAATAACGGTGAACCCATTCTTGGAGTTGTTCATGCTCCAGCACTTAATGAAAGCTACCTTGCAGAAAAAAGCATTGGTGCGTTCAAGCAAACGGGTGAAGCTCGCATAGAGCTAAAAGTCACCACAAAGCCCAACCAAGGTTTAATTAAGGTGGTTGGCTCGCGCTCACACCCGTCACCAGATTTAGCTGAATACCTTACCCGCTTCGAGCAAGTAGACATGGTACCCAAAGGCAGTTCACTTAAGTTATGCTTAGTGGCAGAAAGTAAAGCCGATGTTTACCCTCGCCTTGGCCCAACTTCAGAATGGGATACCGGGGCCGGACACGCAGTGGCGAGTATCGCCGGGGCAAAGGTTAGTCAAGTGAATGGCGAGCCTCTGCGCTACAATCAAAAAGCCGAGTATCTTAACCCCTATTTTGTGGTTTCTAGGTTAGAAGACTAAGCTAGAAGGCTGTAGTACCGTAAACTAATTCACGTAAAACCAGTCGAATTAACGTTCGACTGGTTTATTTGCGGCGCGAGTTAGGGCTTTATCGTATACGCTGTTTAAAACCGCTCTTGGCGTTTCAAGCAAAAATATCTCTTTTACTAACTGTTCCAGTTGAGCAAAGCTCTCCACTTTAGTTTCAGTAACACTGCCATCGCATTCATGCCATTCAAAATAACTCTGATTACGCAGTAAATAACGATGGCAATCTGTGATTCGAGAAACCACTAAGTTATTCACAAACGCCGCTTCAGGATGTTGATGGGAATAAAAGTGTGCCACTTCACAATCGGATTCGAACACCTCAGCAAGGTCGACATGATATAAAGTGAGCGGTGCTTCGCCCTCCTCTAACAAAGTCACTTTGACTGTGTCTGCAGTTTTTTGTACCCGATAAGTCTGTCGACCTTGGATAGTTAAGGCCTGATTGATATTAATCGGTACTCGAGGAGACTTCACTCCAAACCCCACATCAACCAAATACTGCTCACCATCCAAATGTAGCAATGTCATCCGATGAGAGCGAGGGTTGGAGAGGCTACCATTTAGCATCACTCTCGCAAGAACTGGCCTTACTGTAAAACCAAGCTGTTGCAGCGCTAAAAATGCCACCTTGTTATGCTCAAAGCAGTAGCCGCCTTGTTTGTTGGTCACTAAACGGCTAAATAGTGGTAATGGGTCAAGCAACAGACGCTCGCCATACATAGCATTAATACTTGAGAAGGCGTAGCGAGAAAGGTGTTTTTGTTGTAACTCGGTGACCAGCTCAACCCCAGCAAAGTGCTGTAAAGATAAGCTGCTAAGATATTGATTGATATTCGCTTCTAATTCCATGACTGACTCCTAAAGTTGATGGAGGCAGGTTAAAACCTCAACCCATGTTAAGGTCAATAGGTATTTTTACTTTTTCAGCCATTACTTTTTATAACGTAATGAGAGGTGACTTTGTTATCCAAACCTCGTTAATAGCACTCAATGTCTGGTGATATACCCAATGGTCAGCTCCGAAATCTACGCGCATTGTTCTGCGATAGGGATAAATTCTGCGGGCTTACCTCACCGAGCGCAGAACTATTACAACGTAATAGGGCTTCAGACCCATTTAGGATCTGCCCTTTTTGACAATAGACGGCTGCAGGTTCAGACTTAATTCACGAGACGTTAATATTGCCTGCTGCACTTGCTCAATCTGGATCTTTCGACCAGCTTCTCTAGCAATGACATTAGTGAATGAATGATAGGTGTTCTTGCCTCACTTCTGCATCTCATACATTACAATATTGACATCATGTAGTAATTTCTCAGCATCGCACACGATTTTTCCTACTTTTATCCCCACGACGCAACGAGTAAGTTCGGCCTGAAGTAAGCCTCACGAACCCAGCGAGTTCTTAACTCACTCAGCAAAGATCACTTGTAAGTCACAGTTAAAGACCGGCACGGGACCATCGAAAAGCTGCTGGCGGATAAATGTTTTTGCAGGCTTGGGCCCCTGTAATGTCTGCACTGTATGTTCGCGCTCGGCATACACTTGTTGGTAGGGGTGCTGTTCGGGTTTATCACGCCATGTGAGCGTGAGAGAATTACTTTCATAAGTCCAACGCCCCCGATACTCAGTGCCAACCTGCTGCCAATGACCATTGGGTTTCAGCTGCAATTGGATAGAATCGTCTTTGCATTGGTGGGCAAACAATAGATCTGGCAGTGCTTGAACTGCTCTGTTTTGCACCAGATACAACCCCGCGTTATTCGGTGTATAACGGTGCCCTTCCATATTAAATTCTGAAATTGTCAGCGTATCAAAACCAATCTTTTTCACCACATATTCGATATCCCTAAGCCACTTGTCGCCTGAAGTCATCGGTGGAATATTTAATTGTGCGCTTTCATATTGTTGCGGTACGGGAAGCTCGGTAAAACGATAATGAATATCTCGCTTTTCTAACGCTTGAACTAAGTTAGCTCTAGTACCTTCATCGAGACCGGATTCAAAGATATGTAAGGTTTGGGTGCTACAGCCACTCAATAATAAAGTAGCAATTGCGAAAATACGTTGCATTGTCATCCTTGGTGTTACGCCTCGGTTTGAAATGCACCTAATCTGGGAAGTACACTTCAACCTCAGTCTTATTAATACTTCAAATTAACACCTAGACAACCAATTTTCAACAGAAGCTTTTGGGTAGAGAATATCTTTAAACAATCGATGCTGTTGATGACGTAAGTGCTGCTCCTGACTTGGCAGCCCGGCTTGCACCTGACTATGATGCTCATTAAATCGAGAGATGACAGAAAGCTTATCCTTGGCTTGCGTGAGAGACTCATTGACATAGTGACGTACATCATCCGCGGTCATTAGATCAGTCTTATCAACGTTCATAAGCTCTTTTCTTAATGCTGTGCGAATACCCATCGTTGCCTCCATAAAATACTGATAAAAACAAATCGCGTGGTCGGCCTGCAAGATACACACCAAATGCTTCAATAATGTTAAGGACCCCGGATTTAACGAAAAAGTTTCGTCATTCACCGTAGTAATTTTATATACTGTCGTATAAGGCAATAAGACACTGGCTGTGTTAGGTAAATACGGCATGTTGAGGTTATAAAAATGCAAGATGGGTTTATTGAAATTGAGCTCGAAGAAGAGCCGATAGAATTGTGTAACCTTTTGAAAGTGCTCGACTTAGCAGAAACTGGCGGACATGCTAAGTTATTGATCACTGAAGGTTATGTAGCAGTCAACGATGAAATATGTACGCAAAAACGTAAAAAGATTTATTCAGGCGATATTCTGCATTTTGATGGTGATGAATTTCATTTAACCTTAGCACCTGATGCTACGCCGCAACCGCGAGCAGTTGCCACTCCACGCGCCGAAACGGCACCAATGCCGAGTAAGAAAAAACGACAAAAGTCAGGAAAATCTTACACACAAGTGGACAAAAATACAGGCCGAAAACCCATTTCCTTTGGCTAGCAATCCCAGACGCTGACGTATTTAATTACAAAAATGCTCACCTTTTTAGTGCACCGACGCCTCGCGAAAGTGCACTTCCCCCTTGAAAAAGTGTCCGATCAACACTAGGACTATAGCAGTACAAAAAAACGGCAAGTCTGCAACTGGTACATTCTATGCACCTTGTTTTGCATTTTTAGAACAAAACCAATTCATTTAATTGGATGCTCTACTTCCCTCTTATATAGAGCAAATCTTAAGTGCAGTTGGTATAAGGAAAGGGTCAAGCATGAATAATTCATATAACACCCTGACTCAGCTTACCGTCGGCGAGCGTCAGGTCCATATTCACTCACTTCCAGCTTTAAGCGATAGAGCAAGAAGATTACCGTTTTCGCTTAAAATTTTATTAGAAAATTTACTGCGCCATGAAGATGGCAAAAACGTCACCGCACAAGATATTGATGCCCTACTCAACTGGAAGCCGGAAGATAAACCAAGTAAAGAAGTTGCTTTTACGCCCGCGCGCGTCGTGATGCAAGATTTTACAGGCGTACCAGCTATCGTGGACCTTGCAGCAATGCGTGATGCCATGGCAAAACTGGGCGGCGATCCCAACAAAATCAACCCTTTATCACCCGCTGAAATGGTCATAGACCACTCAGTACAAGTAGACGAATATGGCCACGATGGCGCCTTTGATCTTAATGCTAAGTTAGAGTACCAACGCAACAAAGAGCGCTATGAATTTTTGCGCTGGGGGCAAGGCGCGTTTGACAATCTAAAAGTGGTGCCACCCGCAACTGGGATCGTACACCAAGTTAACCTAGAGTATTTAGCACGTGTCGTATTCGAAAAAGAAATCGACGGTATGCCATTCGCCTATCCAGATACGCTGGTTGGTACGGACTCTCATACAACAATGATCAACGGCCTTGGTATTTTAGGTTGGGGTGTAGGCGGCATCGAAGCCGAGGCCGCTATGCTTGGTCAGCCAATTTCACTACTCATTCCTCAGGTCGTTGGCTTTAAACTTGAAGGGCAGTTGCCTGAAGGCACAACCGCAACTGATCTGGTGCTAACCGTGACACAAATGCTACGTGAACACGGCGTAGTGGGTAAATTTGTCGAATTCTTTGGTGATGGTTTAGCAGACTTACCACTTGCCGATCGTGCAACCATTGCAAACATGGCACCTGAATATGGGGCAACCTGCGGTATTTTCCCCATTGATAACGAAACCTTAGAATATCTACGACTAACCAATCGCGATGAAGAAAAAATTGCATTAATTGAAGGTTATGCCAAGCATCAAGGTATGTGGCGAGAGCCTGGAGATGAACCACTTTACACCGATGTACTGACACTAGACTTGGCAACAGTGGTTCCAAGCCTTGCAGGTCCAAAACGCCCACAAGATAGAATCCCACTTGATGATGCAGGTAAAACAATTCAAGCCCATTTGGGTGAATTCCAACATGAGCGCAGTGAAAAAAATGCCGTGTCTGACCAAGATGAAGCGCGCACCGTTGGTGAAGGCGGAACTTCTCGAGTTGATCAAGATGAGCCCGCAACGCTTGGCGTTGGTAAGGTTAAATTTAAAGATCAAGAATTTGAATTGGTCGACGGCGCCTGTGTTATTGCCGCTATCACAAGTTGTACAAACACCTCGAATCCAAGTGTTATTCTTGCCGCTGGCCTTGTTGCACAAAAAGCAAAGGCACTCGGCTTAAAACCTAAGCCTTGGGTGAAAACCTCATTGGCTCCAGGCTCAAAAGTAGTTACTGATTACCTAAAACAAGCCGACCTATTGGAACCACTTGCTGAGCTGGGTTTTGATTTAGTGGGATATGGCTGTACGACGTGTATCGGCAACTCAGGTCCTTTACCAAAAGAAATTAACGAGGCCATCGTTAAACACCAGCTGGTTGTCAGTTCCATCTTATCAGGAAACCGCAACTTTGAGGGACGGATCCATCAAGATGTAAAAATGAACTTCCTCGCCTCGCCGCCACTTGTTGTTGCGTATGCACTGGCGGGTCGCACTGATATCGATGTGTACAATGAGCCATTGTGTCAAACCGATGATGGACAGGATGTGTTCTTAAAAGACATTTGGCCATCGGTCTCTGAAGTCAGTGAACTTGTGTCTCAGACAGTAACACAAGCCATGTTTGAGAAGAACTATGCAGACGTTTACCGAGGCGACCAACACTGGCAACAAATTGCGGTAAATCAGAGTGAGCGCTATGATTGGCAAGATAGCTCTACTTATATTCGCAAAGCACCTTTCTTCGATGATATGAGTAAAGAGCCTCCGGGGATCCCAAGTATCAAAGGCGCACGCTGCCTCGCTAAACTAGGCGATTCAGTGACGACTGACCATATTTCTCCAGCAGGTAATATTAAAGCTTCAGCACCAGCTGGAGAATACCTACAAGAGCAAGGAGTGAAGCAAGCTGACTTTAACTCTTATGGTTCGCGTCGTGGCAACCACGAAGTGATGATGAGAGGTACATTTGCAAATGTACGACTACGCAATCAGTTGGCTCCAGGTACTGAAGGTGGCATAACTCGTCTATTGCCTGAGGGCGAACTTATGAGTATTTTCGATGCTGCAGAGCATTACCAGCAGCGTAATACCCCACTCGTTGTACTCGCGGGTAGTGAATACGGCACAGGTTCATCACGAGATTGGGCAGCCAAAGGGTCTTTGTTGTTAGGCATTAAGGCTGTGCTTGCTAAAAGCTACGAGCGAATTCACCGCTCTAATCTCATCGGTATGGGCGTGTTACCACTGCAATTTAAGCCGGGTGACGGTCACGAAGAGCTGGAATTAACGGGTGAAGAAGAATTTGAAATTGAAGGAATATACGACACATCAACCGAGGTGATAGTCACGGCAACGAATGCGGATGGCAAAGAAATCAAGTTTTCGGCGGATATTCGGATTGATACCCCCAAAGAGTGGGAGTACTACCAACATGGCGGGATTTTACAGTACGTATTAAGGCAAATGTTATAGCCCACGTTTGGCAATACCATAATGGAAAAGACGGCAACTGCCGTCTTTTTTAAAATCTTCTGGTGTAAATCAGCGTAATGGTATTGATGCCATCATCATCAAGCGCACTGCCTATTCCAAACTTCACTGCCGATTGTGCACTAAACCAATAATCAGTTTGTAATTCCACAACTGATTGGTCAAAGTCATCCTCACGCAATCGTGCTGATACAGATACCTGCCAATCTTTTGCTAGATAGTAACCAGCATGGATCTGCCAAAAGTCGATATCGGCTGCCACCTTTTGCATTTTTACATCCCAGCCGACACCGTTATCAATCTCCGTATAGCGAAAAAATGGTGCGATAGCCGTTTCAGTTTCTTGCTCGTTCATTCCGTAGTTATCAAATTCTGAACGTTCACCGATGAGCGTAACACCAAGTTGCATATTCTCACTGACAAAACGCCCCACTTGTACCAGCGCTATTGTGTCTCGCGTTGCAGTAAAAAGTGCGGAGTCATCTTTAAATTGGGTTACATCAACGGCAACTCGCCAATCTCGCCCAATAAAGAACTCAGCATCAGCTTGGTAGAGATGCCAATCATTATTTTTAAAGCCGCCTACAGAGAAATTGTTACGCTTTTGCAGGTATCCTTGCAAACCATAGGGTGTACCATCATTCTTCAACTCAGCAAGATAGTGTCGATACTGAACGCCTAAGAACCCATCTTCAATTTCTAAGAACTCACCAAAGCCCGCACTTATTTCATGTGAACTTGCCATGCTGACACCTGAATAAATTAGCAGCCCAACCAGTGATAATATCTTCATACTTTCCCCTTAATATTGATGCAATGATTGTAACTATGAAAAAAAATCGCCATAGTAAAAAAATGTAAGCGTATGTAGTCAAAAGAGAGACAAACATGGCAATCTGGTTCAAACCCGTAAATTTAGAATCATGCAAAAAACTAGAAGATGGTATGACAGGTAAAGGCACACTCATGAAAACGTTAGGAATAGAGATCAGCGAGGTGGGTGACGACTACTTGGTTGCGACTATGCCTGCCATTCCAGAGCACCACAACCCTTTGGGTATGGTCCATGGCGGCGCAAACGTTGCTTTAGCGGAAACCGTTGCGAGCTATGCAGCAAACTTTGTTGTAGATACCGAACAATTCTACTGTGTAGGACAAGAGATCAATGCGAATCACTTAAAAGCATCAAGAACTGGCATGCTCACAGCCATTGCGAAGCCTGTGCACCTCGGAAAACGTTCATCTGTATGGGAGATCCGCATCACTAACAGTCGCAATGAACTGTGCTGCATTTCTAGAATGACCGCCGCCGTAGTATCACGCTAAAACTTGATCTATCACAACGACAAGATATCACATCCACCTCATTATTATTGCAATACAAAGAATAGTGAGATGAATATATGTCAACTCAACCGCTTTGGCCTCTACATACACTCATCGTGACTGGATTGATTTTAATTTTCACTGGCCACACCATATTAACGACCGAATGGCTGAATGATCTTGGCCCGAGCGGCTTTATTATTGGTGCAAGCTGTGTCGCGATCGGCCTCATTTGCTCTCTACCGACTAAAATATACCTGACTATTCTGCTGATGCGCCGGGAGCAATGAGGCTATACCACTAAAGCATACGAGCTTGATATTGGGTTGGTTTTACTGCACCCTGAGTTTCTATGTTTATTAAGGTACTCAATTTGTGGAAAAGGTCGACACCCTAATTATTGGCGCTGGCGTTGTAGGCTTAGCGATAGCAGCAAAACTCAGCCATCGCCGCAGTGTTATTGTTATCGATAAAGAATCTCGTGTTGGTGAGCATGCAAGTAGCCGTAATAGTGAAGTGATCCATGCAGGGGTTTACTACCCTCATGGTAGCTTAAAGCACCAGTTATGCGTTCGAGGGAAAGCACTACTTTACACGCACTGTGAGCAGCTAAACATTCCTTTTCAGCAACTTGGTAAATTCATTGTTGCGACAAACGAAGAGGAAGCGCAAAACCTAGAACAAATTAAGACGCGTGCCCATGCCAACTCTGTCACGGATATTGACTTTGCTTCACCCAAGACAATCAAGCAACAGCTCAGCTATTTGAAAATACATAGCGCACTATTCTCTCCCTCCACCGGTATTCTAGACAGCCACCAATTTATACTGTCACTCATCGCTGAGATTGAACGTAATGGAGGTATTGTCGCAACGCAAAGTGAGTTTATTCGAGCCGAACGGTTAGGTAATGATTTTATCGTTACAATGCGCTGCGATAACGAGCAGTTCGAGATGGGTTGTAGTCAGCTAATAAACTGCGCTGGGCTGAACGCTCCAGATGTACTCAATAAAATTGCAGATGATAGTGACAAAACTACAGCCTACTATTGTCGTGGCCGTTACTATCGCTACCAGGGTAAACATCCTTTTCAACAGCTCATCTACCCTCTACCCAACACGCACGGGTTGGGCGTGCACGCGACATTAGATTTAGCTGGGCAACTCAAGTTTGGCCCTGATACCGAGTATATCGAAAAGATTGATTATCAATTTGACGACTCTCAAAAGGCGCACTTTGTCGCAGCAATCAAGCGTTACTGGCCGACACTGGATGAGAGTAGGCTCACACCGGATTACACAGGGATAAGACCTAAATTAAGCAAAAATCAACAAAACGACTTTGAAATTCAATTCGAGACAACGCATGGAATATCAGGCTTTGTTAATCTAATGGCGATTGAATCACCGGGGCTTACGGCAAGTCTCGCCATTGCGGAATATATTGAACAGCGCCTTTAACGCTGGTTTTCCTCCAGCGCCTTTTCGAGCTTTTTCGTTCTATCATCCATCAACTGCTGGATGTTTTTCGCATCCTCCAGCACCTGCTTCACCGCTTTTGGATTTAATGCAGTGGGTAATGACGAGGCGGTTTCTTTACTTGCGACCTGCTCTGGCTGTTTATTCAGAATGCTCGTGTCTTCGGCCGCTATCACGGTAATGTTGCGCTCATCTAGCTGATAGTGCTGCGACTCACCGTTTGGATTGGGTTTATCTGAGTAATGCCACTGACCTTTCGCATCTTGCCAACGATATACTTGTACCTCAGGCACGGGTTGCTGAATATCATCACTCACAAGCTCTTTAGTTTGTGTTTTCACTTTCTCAAGCGCAGTCACGCCTTGATGGGTTAATTCTGTAACCTGCTGTTCAATCGTGTTGGTTAATGAGCTTATATTTAACCATGGCTTCCCATCGGGACGCTTCAAAACAAATAAACTGGCTAACGCCACCAGCATTATCATAATCATTAAGTAACTTGCGGCTTTCATCTTCATACTCTGACTTTCCTTAGAGCCCATACTTTAACAGTATCTGTTTAAATTGCTCCGTTTTTTTAAAGTCGGCATAAAAGTGGTTAAAGTCCTCACACAACTTTTTTGCTCTTTGAGTACGCCCAAATTGCAATTGCAACGGCGCGACATCCGACACACCGCGTACGCTGACCATACTTTTTAGTACTGGGTATTTCAGCTGATACCAACGTAGTGTTGGTTCGCCAACAATAGAAAAAGCGAGGCCCTTGTCGTTTCCACCCGCAAGCACAGACAAGATATCAAATTCTGAATAATAATCTTTGCGCTGCAGTAAGTTACTATCAAAATACGGCTCTAACTGGGGGTAGGTATAGCCAAATCGACCTAAAAATAAATGTTTATTTAGGCCTTCCACATCAAATTGCTTGGCTTGCTTGTGCGTGACAAAAACATCTTCAACTGTGTAAATTGGCTCACTCCAACACATTTGCATTGTGCCACGATACCAATGTTCAGACTCCATCCGTACATCGACATTCCCTCGTTCGATTTCTACAGACGATCGTTTTTCCGGATAAACAGGGTAATTTGTTTGGTAATGATATTGCGCCGCAAACAGCTCGAAAATATCAATGAGCACGCCTTGCTCTTGGGCATGTTCGATAATAAAGGGAGGATAATACTGCACTGCAAAGTTGATAAACGTTTTGCTTTCTTCCGTTGTTTTAGCGTGGCCGGCAAAAGGCAGAGTACAACTAAGTAGCAATAATAACATCGTCTTGGGAAAGTAGATCAAAGCCACCTCCAAGACCTTGAACAAATAATAGACTAAGTATGACCGATCGCTGAGAATTTCCAAGTCAATAAACCAGCCACACTCAATCTGCTATATATATGCTGAAAAGTTAAATGCCATCACCATCAATATGCAACCCACACTCGCGATTCAGTCCGAAGAATCGTGTTTCTTCCTCTGTCATGCCTGGTTCTAGCTTACGGGTGGTGTGAACATCTCCCATAGAGACATAGCCTTGCTCCCAGAGCGGATGATAAGGTAAATCAAACTTAGTAAGATATTGATACACATCACGATTATGCCAGTCAATAATAGGGTAAAACTTGACCGTTCCACGACTCAATTCAACGATTGGCTTATCAGAACGCGTTGAAGACTGTTGGCGACGTAAGCCACTGAACCAAGTACCAGCGTTAAGCTCGCGTAATGCTCGCGTCATAGGCTCGACTTTGTTTAGCGTATTGTACTTTTTAATCCCCTCTTCGCCTTGCTCCCATAACTTACCGTAAACCGCCTCTTGCCAAGCAGGGCTCTGTTTAGCACGGTATATCTTTAGATTCAGTGCTAAGCGTTCTGACAGCGATTCAATAAATTGATACGTTTCAGGAAACAAATAACCGGTATCGGTGAGCACCACTGGAATATCAGGCTGTTGCTGGGTCAAAAGATGCAACATAACCGCAGCTTGAATACCGAAACTAGAAGACAAAAAGTGAGTATCTGGTAAATTCTCCAGTGCCCAAGCCACTCTCTGCTCGGCTGTTTTATCACTCAGTAGGGCATTAGCATCAGCAAGTAGCATCTGCTGAGTTGCACTGTCCAGAGTCAATATTTGCTTAAAATCACTCATTTTCTCATCCAATGGGCAGTTTAACTGCCCGTTCTAAATCAAGCGTGGAAATCAGTTTTTGACACTTTTACTTCCGCAACAATTTCTTTGCGAATAACATAATCACCAAAACATTCACCATCATTGCGCTCGCTGACCCACTGGCCAATCAGCTCATCAAGGGCTGGAAGGAAAACGTCTTCGCCGACATTCTCCAAGTACAGCTTAGGAATACGAGTACCAGCACGGTTACCGCCTAAATACATATTGTATTTACCAGGACCTTTACCCACAAACCCCACTTCGGCTAGCATCGCTCGGCCACAGCCGTTAGGGCAGCCAACTACGCGAAGGATAATATTCTCTTCAGCAACCTCATGCTTGACGAGCAAGCTTTCTACCTTTGTCACAAGCTCAGGTAAATAGCGCTCCGCTTCTGCCATCGCAAGTGGACACGTCGGTAGCGATACACACGCCATCGAGTTCTTGCGCTGCTCTGAATGCTTGCTATCTATCAAACCATGCTCGCGGGCAATTTGTTCGATTTCGGCTTTATCTTCAGCAGCAACTCCAGCAATGATTAAGTTTTGGTTTGCAGTCATGCGGAAATCCCCTTTATGGATTTCAGCAATTTTGCGACAACCTGTTTTCAGTGGTTTATCTGGGAAGTCTAAAATACGGCCATTTTCGATAAACACCGTCAAATGATGTTTCCCATCAATTCCTTCAACCCAGCCAAAACGGTCGCCGCGGTGAGTGAATTCATAAGGACGGCTTGGCTCAAACTTCATACCGGCACGGTTTTCAACTTCCGCTTTAAACACCTCTGTGCCAAATGTATCTAGCGTATATTTGGTTTTTGCATTTTTACGGTTTACCCGGTTACCCCAGTCACGTTGCACAGAAACCACATGTTCAGCAACGGCAAGCGTGTGCTCAAGCGGAATAAAGCCAAGGTCATCTGCTTTACGTGGATAGGTATTAACGTCACCATGTGTCATCGCCAAACCACCACCCACAAGCACATTAAAGCCAACAAGCTTGCCTTCATCTGCGATAGCAACAAAGTTGAGGTCATTGGCATGCACATCGACTTCATTATTCGGAGGGATAGTCACCGTAGTTTTGAACTTACGAGGTAAATACGTATCACCCAAAATCGGCTCTGCCGTTGTCTCGGTTTTTTCACCGTTCAACCAGATCTCAGCGTAAGCTTTGGTTTTGGGTAGCAGGTGCTCTGAAATTTTAGCCGCCCATTCGTACGCTTCTTGATGTAACTCGGACTCGACTGGGTTAGTTGTACATAACACGTTGCGGTTTACGTCCCCCGCCGTCGCAATAGAATCGATACCGACACTATTCAGCAGCTGATGCATCCCTTTGATGTTTGGCTTCAGTACACCGTGGAACTGGAAAGTTTGACGTGTTGTCAGACGAATGCTGCCATACATGGTTTTATCCGCTGCAAACTCGTCAATCGCCAACCACTGATGTGGTTTAATGATACCACCAGGCATACGAGCACGAAGCATCACGTTATGCAGTGGCTCAAGGCGTTGCTTAGTGCGCTCGGGGCGGATATCGCGGTCGTCTTGCTGATACATACCGTGGAAACGGATCAATTGGAAGTTATCCGCAGTAAAGCCGCCGGTTAGTTGATCGGTCAGATCCGTTGAAATTGTGCCACGTAAGTGGGCACTTTGTGACTTCAAACGCTCATTATCAGAAAACTTTGCGCTTGCATCGAGCTTACTATTCGGTTTGATTTCAGAGTTGCTCATTGTCTTTCCTACATTAAAATTGGCTGACGGTATAACAAGACGCGTTAGTAAACGTCTTTCTGATAACGGTTTGCGCTACGCAATGCTTTAAGATATTGCTCCGCTTGTTCATCATCTTTCCCTCCATGGGTTTTAATAATGTCGATAAGTGCTTGGTGTACATCTTTGGCCATCCTACTGGCATCACCACAGACATAAAAATGGGCGCCCTTTTCAAGCCACGCAAATACAGCGTCGCCCTTCTCGCGTAGTCTATCTTGCACGTAAATCTTTTCTGCCTGATCACGGCTAAATGCCAAATCTACATGTGTTAACAGACCCGACTTTACGTACTGTTGAATTTCTACTTGATAGAGGAAATCTTCTGTAAAGTGTGGATTACCAAAGAACAGCCAGTTTTCCCCCTCGGCTTCACGCGCCTCCCGCTCTTGCAGAAAGGCTCTGAACGGTGCAATACCTGTACCTGGGCCAACCATGATCACAGGTGTGGTATTGTCGACTGGTAACCTAAAGTTGTCATTGTGCTCACTGAATACTTTCACTTTCGTGCCTTCTTCAGCACGATTCGCTAAATAACCTGAGCAGCCGCCAAAGTGCTTTTCACCAAAAGTATCAAATTCAACTAAGCCTACAGTTAAATGCACCTCTTCTTCCACCTCAGCTTGGCTTGAGGCGATAGAGTATAGGCGAGCTTGTAATTTGCGACAGCAATCAACGAGTGCTTGCGCCTCAATGTGTGCAGGGTTTTGCTTAATCACATCAAAGATTTGCCGTTCTTCAATATAAGCACGCAATGCCGCTTTATCGTTTGCAAGTGCACTTAGTTCCTCATTCCCAGTTGCAATCGCATACTTCTCGACAAAGCCGGGATACGACTGTGTTAGCTCAAGATGTTCAATTAACGCCATTTCTAATGAAACGGTGAGTTCACCTACTTTTACGGTTTGTGCTTTGTCGAGTTTTAAGACATCGATCACTGCCGCCACTTCTTGCGGATCATTTAAGAAGTACACACCAAGTGAATCACCCGGCTGATAAGTGATATCTGAACCCTCTAGCGAGATTTCAATGTGACGCACATCTTTGCTTGAGTTTCTGCCAGTGATCTTTTGTACCACGCTCAGCTCAGCCGCAAATGGGTTTTGCTTAGTATATTGACTCACCGCTGCCTGAGGAGCACCAAACGGCATGCTGATAACATTACCACCCCCGCCTGCTGCTGAGCTTTAAGCGCGGGCTCTAATGCATCTAGCGCCTGTGCTATCCACGCCTCGGCTTCAGCCTCATAATCCACATCTAAGTCAGCACGCGGCACAACAATTTCAGCGCCAAGGGCAGCTAAGCGCGCCTCAAAATCCTTTGCCGTTTGGCAAAAGAACTCATAGCTTGAATCACCAAGACCAATCACAGCTTGCTTTACACCCTCAAGTTTAGGTGCTTTCTTACCGGCTAAGAATTCATGCAATGCCTCTGCATCTTCTGGTGGTTCTCCCTCACCGTAAGTAGAGACAGCAATCACTAAAAACTTTTCTTTCTTCAGGTTTGCAGGTTTGTAGTCGGCCATATTAACCAACTTAGTCGTCAAGCCACGCGCTTCTGCCTGTGCTTTAATTTGGTTTGCTACCCCTTTTGCGTTACCGGTTTGTGAACCAAATAAAATCGTCAGAGGTGCAGACTCGTCAGCGCCCGCTGTTGCTTGTCCAGCAATGCCTGATAATGCAGTTGAATTTGCGGTTGCAGCTAAATAGCCACTCACCCATGCCTGTTGGATTGGATTTAACTCTCCAACTAAGCCTTGTAGTTTTTGCAGTTGTTCATGTGTCAGCGGACTTGCTGCAGCATTAAGTTGACTTAACAACATCATGGATCCCCGTACCCAAAAGGTTTTGCTTGCTCATTGCATAACTGGCTCGCACGCAGCGTAGCCTACTTTTATTAGCGTGAAGCATACGTGGCAAATTGAGAGATCAAAAAGAATAGAATCTGCTTTTATATTCCTTTTAGTTATTGAAGATTGAAAAGTCCAAAGAAAACAGATTAAAAGAAGTTCGATATTTAACCACCAAAAAGTTTAACATTACCGTAACAGTTTTGATTCAAAATCAAACTGTCATATACAGACAAATCAATAATACAGATATTCATAATAATGAGACTAAAAATGAAACACGGGAAATATATAAACCTAATACTCAGTTCTTGTTGCTCAATTCTCAGCTTAAGCGCTGCTGCAGAAGTTACAAATGGCAGTTTCGAAAGCTGGAGTGGTCAAGTACCAAGTGGATGGACGACGATAGACTCGGGCATTACACTTACCTCGGTTACTACGCCAGTAAAAGACGGTAATCTTGCCGCAGCGGTGCAGGTAGCCACAGCAACGCAAAGTAGCACAGACTTACAACAGCAAGTGAACGTTGAAGCGGGTAAAAGCTATCAATTTAGCACTTGGGTCTATCACACGGAAGGCGGCGTCAAAGCACGTTTAGTGGTGGACGGCTATCATGGCTATTCAGATCAGTTCAATGTTGGTCAGTGGCAACAGCTTAGCTATACCTATACCGCAACCTCAACGACCGCGATTAATGTTGGCTTGCGTTTTTACGATGGTAGTGGTTTTGATGGTAATGAAACCATCTACGTTGACGGCTTTGGTCCAACTTCTACTACACCAGAGCCACCTCAGAGCTGTCAAAATAATAGTGTCAACCTCGCTTTGGTGACCGACAATTATGGTAGCGAAACGAGCTGGCAAATTACTAATTCTACCAATACAACGGTTGCTAGTGGTAGTGGCTATAGTAATAATCAATCGGTAAACGAAAACCTATGCCTTGCAGACGGTAGTTATACCTTTACGATTTTAGATAGCTACGGTGATGGGATTTGTTGCACCAATGGTCATGGCCAATACACCTTAACGCATGCGAGTACAACGCTTGCTTCCGGCGGCCAGTTCAGTAACCGTCAAGATCATACCTTTACGCTTGGCACAACCACGCCTCCGCCCTCCGGCGATGGTTACTATGCCTCGACTGTAGGACTTAATGGTTACGCACTAAAAACAGAGCTACACCAGATTATTCGTAACCACCAATCACAAGGTTATTCTGCAATTTGGAGTTTTATCGATCAGAATGAGCGCGACCGCTATTTTGAAAAAGATAACACTATATTAGATCGCTATTCTGAAAAACCAACCGCAAACGACAGCATCACTTATGTCTCCACCGGATCACAATGCGGCAGTTACAGAAGTGAAGGCGATTGTTATAACCGTGAGCACTCTTTCCCTAAATCTTGGTTTGGCGGTCAAGTAGAGCCGATGAATTCAGATATCCATCATATTTTTGCTTCCGATGGCTATGTAAATTCGAAGCGCAGTAACTATCCATTTGGTGAAGTAGGAAGTGCCTCTTATACTTCAAGTAACGGTAGTCGCCTAGGTTCAGCATCTGGCATTAACTACAGCGGTACCGTGTTTGAGCCAATTGACAATTTCAAAGGTGACTTTGCTCGTGCCTACTTCTATATGGCAACGCGTTATCAAAATGTGATTGCAAATTGGCAGAATAATACCAGCTACAGCAATGCTGTCCTCAATGGCACACAAAACCAAGTATTCGAAACTTGGGTCGTCAACATGCTAAAAAGATGGCATAACGAAGATCCTGTCGATGCCCTAGAGCAAGCGCGCAACCAAGCAGCATACGAATTTCAGGGTAACCGAAATCCATTTGTAGACCATCCAGAGTTTGTCGAAGCAATTTGGTAACTATAATAATAAAAAGGCCAGTTACTGGCCTTTTTTCAATAACATCACTTTGGCTATTATTTAGCGAGGATTAATTGTAAGTGGCTCAATCGTCACTTTCGCATTACCACTTGCGCCCATATGCCCGTTGTAAGTTTGTCCTTCAAACAACGTATAAAACACATCAACATAGTCATCATCGTTAGTAAACCAATGGCCTGGCATCGCTTTTATCAATTGGTTCGTCAGTTGCGGAATAATCGCATAACCTTGAACATTGGGATCAGGAATAGCGCGCATCACTTGCGTCACGATATCCAACAGCGTTGTTGCTAAGTCTTGATAATTAGTATTATCGTCTTGTTCCATCAGCAATAGATCTGCAGCTTGCCAACGATATCGCTCCCAGTGAATGATAATTTGGTTAGGCGTATAGTCCGTACCATCGTGGTCTAAATACGGCATATCCACGATATCTAGAATGGGTTCATCTCGTGATGGATTGACGCCAGTCACAATGCCGTAGACTTCAGCAGCCCCTGATACCCAAGGCTCTTCATCATCATTTAGTCGAATTTTCTTTAATACACTAGTTGAAATAGGCTCACCATCATCGTTTGTCTGCACCTCCATTGATGGCATTGCTAAGCCTTGCTTGGCAAACACTTGCTTCATTACCTGAATCCCTTCCCGTTTTACCTTACTGCTATCAAGTTCAACGATTAATACAGGTCGCTCTGGCATTGTATGGGCGTCAAGTAAATGCAATTGACCGTGCTCATCAAAGGCCTCTACATATTGCCAGTGCTTGTCATCACCTTTAGGCGAAAAAGCAATTAATGGCGCTTCACCTTGTTGCCACTTTGCAAGCATTTCACTAGAAGCAATACGCAGCTGATATAGATTAGAACTATTGTCGGTCAAGCCTTTTAACGAGCGAGTGTACTGGCTCGCTTCTGTCATGAGCTGCTTAGTTGACCCCTGAACTTGTAGCTGTTCTAGTGAAACAGCATCTTGATACTGACTAAGTTGAGTTTGAACTTGGGGACCTAGGTGATTAAGTGATAGCGCTAATTTTTTCGCAAGTTGCTTCTTTATATCAGCAACTTGAACTGGTGCGGTATTAAATTTATCAAGCTGCTTCAGCGCGCTGTAGGTATTAAGATTAGCCTTGTCTGCTGCTGAGCTTGCGAAAGACATTCCGCCGAGCATGGCTATCATTAGTGAAGAGAGTGTTACATGTTGTTTCATCTTGCGTTCCTAGAAATAATCCGTGTTTTGGAATAAACAAGATAAAACAACAAAATTAAATTATCAATAAGTTAACATGATTAACATATAAAACAATTTTATCTAGCTTTTAGCGTTTTTATTCTTCTACTGGGTAGATAGTAATTTCTATTCCAGCACCAATTGCAGAGATCCTAAGTAACGTATCTGCCTGTAGTGCTTGCGAAAAGCACTTGGGTGACTTGCCTGAGTTAAAGCCAATATCAAATGTACGCTTGGTACAACCTAGCCATTGTTTAAGTGCCGCTTTAGAGCAAGACTCAATTAACTCACACAATTGGTTAATCGCTTTATCAGGAGTTAATTCATTGGTATTTGCTTCGATGCGAGCCAATTGACGATAGTCATCTTGATCGTAATGCAGCACGATAGCATTTTTCTTTAAATCCGAAACTAGCGCACTGATATCTTGCTTTGACTCCAGTTCCAAATCGACATTTAAAAATTGAATTTCAGACATGTATTAAAAGCTACCTTGTAAAGCTAAATCTAGTAATGACCTATTTATCAGTGTGATAAGAACATTACTCAACGGACAATGCGACAATTTGTCACATTCTAAGCACCGTGCGTTATAGTTATCATACTCACGAACAACTAGAATAACATATTGTGATGATTAAAAAACTGCTAAAACCCGCGCGTAAACTCCACAAGTACCTTGGCTATTTACTGTTTTTGCAGATCTTTGCTTGGCTATTAGGCGGGCTGGTCATGAGCGCCATCCCATTGGAAAAGATCCATGGTAAACACTTAGCGAATAGAAGTTTAGACAACCCCTTTCCCACTGCCGTGTACCAAGCTGATCTCAATCAGTTAGTACAAAGCACGGTGCAAGTGCGCCAAATCCAGTTCGGCCATTTTCTCGATACCCCATCATCAAACTCAACCAAGATGAGCAGCTTATTTTCAACGGGATTACAGGCGCACCTTTTACCACTCCAAATCAACAGCAAATCATAAAACAGGCCAGCAAATACCTCCTAATAAAAGCAGATGTGCGCCATATTGAACGACTTGCCACAGCCCCCAGAGAAGCAGGTTACAAGGAAGATGTTTGGCGAGTCGAATATAACGATATCCTATCCACCACACTGTACTTAAGCGCAACCAGCGGTGAAGTTGTGACGGTTCGTAGCACATTGTGGCGCATCTTTGATTTTTTTTGGATGTTACACATTATGGATTACGACGAACGTGAGGATTTTAATAACCCCTTGCTCATTTCCTTCGCCGCTACGAGTGTGCTCTTTTGTCTAACAGGGATATTGTTATTATTGCAATCTCCACCTTGGCGAAAACGTCGCCCTGCTCTGAATAAATAAAGGGCCTTACCGTATACTCTTGTTGGTATTGATGATTTTTTTGATATAGTGACATTCCCTGTATTCCACCATTTGGTGAGAGGTTATGTCACGATATTGCTATATCTTAGCGCTTAGCTTATTTGTATTAACGGCAAACGCCCAAGAGTTCACATCTTTCTATCAAGCAAAAAAACACTTATCACAACAAGTTACAGACAATACCCGCACTCTATATTGTAATTGTAATATCAAAAAGCAAGGTAAAAAGCTGGTGCCAGATGTTGCAAGTTGTGGTTATACCCCGAGGTTACCTTACACTCGCAATGGCAAAGAAAACGTCCGTGCTCACCGTATTGAGTGGGAGCATATCGTGCCCGCGTGGGAATTTGGACATCAGTTGCAGTGCTGGCAAGATGGGGGCAGAAAAAACTGCCGTAAAGTTAGTGAGCAATTTAGAAAGATGGAAGCAGATATTCACAATCTTGCGCCAGCAATTGGTGAAATAAACGGGGATCGATCTAACTTTCGTTTTGGCATGTTACCAAGTACTGAAGCGAGCTATGGCGCGTGTCCAGTCAAGATAGACTTTAAATTACGCCGAATTGAACCACCAGAATATGCAAGAAAACGCATCGCTGATGCGTATTTTTACATGGAAAAAACCTATGGGCTAAAAATCTCCCCACAGCAGCGAAAATTATTCACGGCTTGGCAGAAACAGTGATTGCGAGATAACCCAAGCGGTGCTAGTTTTTAGTCATACGACTAAAACAGGAACGTGAATACGATGCAACGTATTACTCTAGTTTTCGCATCAACAGCAATGAGTTTGTTATTAGCTGCTTGTGGTGGCGGTGGCAGCGATTCATTAGACACCGATATCCCAGGTGATAACAAGGGACAAACCGAGCCGCCAATTTGGACGTTTAATCAATTTCCTGCGTCAAGTCAGTTTATTAACTATTGCGCCTCCCCAAGAACGGGTACAGACAAATACAATAACAACCAACCTTACCCCGACAAGGTCGGTACGGCGATGCATGAAAAGATGTGGCTCCGCTCTTTTACCAATGAAACCTATCTTTGGTACGACGAAGTACTAGATAACGACCCAACACAATTCGATAGCGTTGTTGATTACTTTGAGCAATTAAAGACAAACCAAACGACGGCGTCGGGCAATGCCAAAGATCAATTTCATTTCTACGAATCTTATGAAAGCTTCCAAAAAGAAGCACAGTCGGGCGTTGCAACTGGTTATGGCATTCGCTGGGCAGCTATTTCCACATCACCACCACGCAATTTTACTGTCGCCGCAGTAGAGCCTAATTCACCAGCAGCGAATGCAGGGATCGTACGTGGAGATAAAATCCTCTCGATAGACGGCGTCGATTTTATTTCAAGCGATAATACCACAGCGCTGAACGCAGGCCTGTCGCCAGAGCAAAGCGAGCCACATAACTTTGTATTTGAAGATAAAGCTGGCAACGAAAAATCCGTTACCCTGACTTCAGTCGATATTGAAACCTCACCGGTGCAAAACGCTAAAGTCGTTAGTTATGGCAACAAGCAGATTGGATATGTGCAGTTCAATCAATTTATTCCAACAGCCCAAGAAGGATTGGTTGAAGCCTTTAATCTATTTAAAACACAACAAATAGACGACTTGGTACTCGACATGCGTTACAACGGTGGTGGTCGCGTCATTATGGCAGCCCAACTAGGGTATATGGTTGCGGGCAACAGCAGCCTAAATAAAACCTTCACTTATAGCACATTGAATGACAAGCGTACTGCTGAAGAAGAGCGAACAGAATTTGAGTCTAGAGCAATAAACTGGGCTGAAAACAAGTTTACATCCACCACGTTGCCCACGGTAACCTTACCTAGAGTTTATATCCTCTCAACACGAGGCACGGCTTCAGCCAGTGAAAACGTGATTAATGGCCTGCGCGGCATTGATGTTGAAGTCTTTTTGATCGGTGGTACCACTCGAGGCAAGCCATATGGCTTTGTGCCCGCGCAAAACTGCGGCACGGTTTACTACACCATCCAATTTGGTTCAGAAAATGCGAAGGGCTTTGATGCTTATGCCGATGGCTTTACCCCATCAGGAGCCTCAAGTGGCGGCGAAACCGGTCTAAGCGCACAAGTGCCTGGTTGTATTGTCGCTGATGACTTCTCAGAACCGCTAGGTAGTCAAGAAGAAGATCTCTTCGCCGCAGCGTTGACACATATAGATACCGGCCGTTGCCCAAATGTAGCACAATTTGCGCCTACCGCTCGACCACAGCATCAAAATAAGGAACATGCTGTTACGCTCCCAGTCTATCCACTGCGGGAAAATGCAATTTTAATGAAGCCCAAGGAGCCGCAATAATGGCGTTTCTAAAAGCGGCGAACCTCACCGTTTTGGCTTTATTGATGCAAGCGTGCAGTAGCGCGCCTGCGTCAACTTCGGTTAATGAGGCATTACTCTCAGCTGCTTCGCCCGAAGTGTTATCACAACTCAAGCAAGCTATAGTGAAACTCAAAGGAGGCGTACCACCGACTCTCGCAAGCACCGTATTTCAACGTAGCCCAACCCTACTGCTTGAGCATGGTCAAAGCCTAGATGGCAATGGCAGTCCAATTTTAGGCGCCCATAATCTCGCTTATGAGAGTTTCATCTTGCAGCTTCGCGACACCCAATGTGTGCTCTACTATCCGAAAAAGGATACCTATGTCGTGCTCAACAAGGTTAGCTGTATTAAGTTTGAAAAATAATGCTTGCCGTAGCGCTCTTACTCTCAGCTCAGGTTGGCAAAGTGGCGCTTTAACACGTCACATAATGCCTGTACTTTGGCAGTTCGATGAACCAGTACATGTGTAACTAGCCACACTTGGCTTAACCATTTTAACTCATCATGCAACACTGGCTGTAAATCTGGATAGCGTTTTGCCACATCATGCTGTAGCCCGCCAATACCTAAACCATTAACAATGGCACGCGACGCGTCTGACGTCTCAGATACCCTAAGCGTTACTTGCGTCTCAGGAATATGCTCATCTACCCAAGCGAAATATGGCACTCTTGCATTAAATCCGGCCACACCAGAGACAAAGTAATGTGCGTGTAGCGCTTCGAGTGTTTTGGGGCTTCCCATTCGCTTGATATAGCTTGAAGACGCATACAGACCAGCTTCTAAAGTATTTAAATGCTGCACTATATAGTCGGGCTCATCGGGCTTTGGTCCAGCCCTCACCGCGACATGCGCCTGTCCATGATCTAAGCGTAAACGCTTTTGGTCTAGAATGACTTCAAGTTGTACCTGTGGGTGTAATTGCTGAAAAGTCAAACAAGGCTCAGACAGCATATCCATAAAGCCACTGACCGTTGTCACCAATAGCTTACCTCTAAGTTGACTGTCCGAGGCAACAATAGAAGCACTCAACTCCATCAAGCGCTCGTCTATTTGACTCGCCGTCGCAAGCAGCTTTTCTCCTGCCTGTGTTACCTGATAACCTCGGGCATGACGGTGAAATAACCGCGTCCCAATGCTTCCTCTAAGCTATTTATTCGTCTCAGTACCGTACTGTGATGGATCTCTAAATGCTCAGCTGCCGCAGACAAGGTGCCAAGCTTGGCAACCGTGTAAGCGACCTTAAGATCCTGCCAATCTGTGAATTTATCCATTACCACCTCTGTGCATATATGCACACAAGCTTTGCGTTTATTTCGGTTTTGTGCAAGTAAAATTTTGCTACTATCACTTTAACGAAACAAAATAAGGTATCAGCAAGATGACTACAGCAAAAATTATCGCACTAGCAGGCAGTTTAAGAAAAGACAGCTACAACCAATTACTCATTCAAGCCGCGGCAAACTTCGCACTAGAAAGTGGCGCAGAAGTAGAAGTGATCAAGTTACAAGATTTAGACATTCCAATGTTCGATGAAGATCTTGAAGCACAAGGCACACCAAAAGGTGCTCAACTTTTAAAAGACAAGCTACGCGATGCCGATGGTATTCTATTGGCAAGCCCAGAGTACAACGGCTCTTTCACTGCGGTGCTCAAGAACGCAATAGACTGGGCGTCTAGAACAGAACAAGGTGCAGTGCCTGCATTTAGAAACAAAGTAGTGGCACTCTATGCAGCCTCACCTGGCGGCTTAGGTGGATTACGCGGCCTCAACCATGTCCGTGATGTGTTGTCTGGTATTGGCAGTTTAGTACTCGCAGACCAATTGGCTGTACCTAGCGCATTTAATGTGTTTGATGACCAAGGTAAAATTAAAGACCCAGAACTTGCAGAAAAAGTATCGAGCCTCGCTCTGCAACTGGTGTCAGTTGCAAGTAAGTTAAAATAACTTTCAATCTCTCGTTCACATCTTGCTATGGACGCTTAGCTCATGCACACTAAGCGTCCAAAGCGAATTAGAGGCGCGGTATCAGCCTTGTAATAATGGATATGAATAACGGGAGCCAGCTTTGCAAAGCATTCAGAGTCACCTATTTACCCCCTATCTTTCTCACCATTTTCATTGCATTCAGTTTGACCCTGACAGCTTTGATGCGCTTTCCTTTGAACAGCAAAATATACTCCTGCCTGCTTCACTGGATAAAGCGGTAGCGAAAAGGAGAGCCGAGTTTTTAGCGGGACGAATATGTGCCAAGACTTGCCTAGCGCAATTTGGACAAGGTGACTTTACGCTGCTTAACGGCACCGACCGAGCGCCTATTTGGCCTGCTAATATTGTTGCAAGTATCACGCATACTCGAGGGATCGCGGCTGCGATTGCTACAGATGATGTCGCTGTGAAAGGCTTAGGTATTGATATCGAAAGAGATATGAAACCAAAGCAAGAAATCGAGCTACAACGACAAATTTTACATCCCGAAGAAGCGGAAATTTTTACGCTTTTTGGCGAGCAAGTGCATTGCCCATTGACTGTTATTTTCTCAGCCAAAGAAAGCATATTTAAGGCACTTTATAGTACGGTGCAAAAGTTCTTTGGCTTTGATGCCGTTAAGCTGACTCAGTTTGATGACAAGAAACTTATTTTTACTTTGATGGAAACGCTACACAGCGATTTAGAAGAAGGACAACAAGTGGAAGTATTTTACCAATGTAAAAACGGATTAGTGCTGACCGAATGTGAATACATTGCACAGTAAAATCATATCTATTCGACTTAAGACTGACTCACTTAAAGGAGTAAATCTGACGCTAGCTGCGTTAAAAATTTCTCATTTAGAACCAAACGCCCGCTAGGGGCGTTTAGTTTAATCTGAAGGTTGGATAAATATCCACTTACCCATTTTCAACAGTCAACTTACTGAAACACGACATTTTCACTGCCAGCAGCCGCTTTAAAGCGCGCTATCAGCTTTTCACAGTCCTGTAAGATCTCCTCTTCTAGGCGCTCTTCAGCACGCCAACGCTGGCTATCCATTTTGAAAATCTCTTTTTTAGAATACTTCTTACGCGCATCATGAGTTGGCATTTCTTTGACTTCATCATACATCTGATAAACACCAGGGTAACTCTGCTGTAAGTCAACTTCCTCGTCAAAACTATATTGCGAGATGAGCACCCAAACTCGTAAACACCCTTCAGAATATTCACATTGTTTTTCCTTCATCGCACGCGCGATCAAGTTAACGCTATCCGCAATTTTTCCATTGCGCTGCTGCCGTGACTTTTCAAGCTCAGCAGCTTTTTGCTCACGATGTTTGGCAATCTGCTCTTTTTGCACCTTCAGCTGCCATAGTAATTTACCCGCGTAAAACGCCAGTCCAGCAATAATCAGGGCACCAATAATGATTGCGATGATCCATGCAGTATTCATTACTTATCATCTTCCTCAAAGTCGTCGTCTAACCATTCATTTGCTAGATCATTACTCATAAACTGATCCATTGGATCATCTTCTTGCATATCACCTTCTTCAAACTCATCATCAATTCCTAAGATCTCACATAGTTCCTGATGACGTGCAATGCCGCGATTGAAGTATTTCGCATCTTTACCTGTTAGCAGTTCACCGCGTTCATGGCGTTCAAGTAGCGCCATCAAGCGTTCGTCATTTTCTAACTGCTCAAGTTCTTGCTCTGGCGTTAACGTCTCTATCGCTGAAGTTAACTTAACTTGCGGCTGCAGGTGGCGTTTCATCTCAGGTTGTGTATTCGACTTAGCCGGTTGCGGCTCTGCAACCAAAGAAATTGGCTTTTTGCTACCAACACGCGGATCTTTATTGGTCGTCGTGTTTGATTGCTCTTTCGCTAGGGTCTCTGGTGCATTTCTAGAACCCGGCTTTTTACCTTTGGTTTTTTTGCTACGCTGCTCTTTTAGTGCACGTAACGCTTGTAGCTTTTCTTTACTCAGCCTTGGTGTTCCATTAGCTGCAACTTTACGTGTCTTTTTCTTTCTGGTCATAATTAGTTATCCAAAATTCTCGCGTTAACTACGCTTGGTGAGAATGATGACATCATTCCCAATAAATTCTAATTCACAATCCTGCTGCGCGGCAAAATACGCAAAGCTTTCCCGACTAAAAAATGAAATATGCGTTAGGTCATTTTTATAGTGCCAATTCGCAAAGCGTGCTTTATCAATGACAAGTTTGGTCATCAAGGCTAGCGGTTTTCCCATTTCTAAGAGTGCTAACAATTGCGTTAATACTTTTGCAGGTTCTGCCAAATGTTCCACCACTTCTGTACTCACGATAAAGTCATACTGACGAGTCAGCACACTAGCATCATTAGCATAGTACAGGTCAAACAAAGCTACCTGATGCCCAGCTTCTTCAAGCATTTTCGCAAGCAGCGGTCCAGGCCCACAGCCAAAGTCTAAGCCTTGGCTTGGTATCACCAAACGTGCCAACAGCGGATCCGCAACTCTGGCTAGAAAGCGACGATAGCCTTCATCGGCAAGATTGTTTTCATGGCTATCATAAATGGCCTTTTCTTGGGCTGGTGTTAATCTCGACTTGGGATCAACCATCACTAACTGGCAGGTTTGACATTGCCAGTACAGTCGATACTTGTCTTGATGGTAGGCTTCAAGCTGATTACCCTGGCACAGGCCGCAACTTAGTAGAGTTGAATCTTGCAATGGTCAACAGTGATTGCTTAATAAGGCGGCTATTGTATCAGGTATAATAGAGGCAACCAAATAAAAAGGCGGCAGAGATTGCTCTCTACCGCCTACTAATCTGAGCGTCACAACTGGACACTTCTCCCTTCGACTTTTAAGTCTTATTATTATTCTTTTTATTTTATTGTCGTCCGTATTGTTTTTATTTTAGACTTCCGTGACACTTTCCATATTGTTTTTATTATGAGACTTCCGTGATTTTCTTATTCTCGGTCTTCCTGACGCTTTCTTGATAATCCCTCGTATCCAACTAGATACACAACTTTGCCACCTACGCTTCCGTATCGAATTGTCCCTTTTTTTGTATTGCCTAGCGACAACGAATAATCTACGCTCCTGAGCTTGAGTTACAACTGTTTAATAACAAATTTCTTACCTTAATTTTTTTAATTAAACAAAAAAAAGATGAATTACATAAACTTACACTGAACAAGAGCTTAAAAATAAGCTAAAACTCACATATTGCCAGAGTAAATATCTCACATCAAAAGTGAGATATATCTCACAACCACAAAAACAAAAAAAGGCAGCCTATGCTGCCCTTTTTTCAATAGTAAGAGTTTACACTGAGAGAGGTAAACTCACTATACGACTTTAGTGTAGACCACCTAAGTACTTAGATAGTACTTCGATATCTTTATCCGTAAGTTTCTTCGCGATATCACGCATCATACCATTCATGTCATTGTTGCGAGTACCATCACGGAACTTCTCAAGCTGTGATTTGATGTACTCTGGGTGCTGGAATGACACCTTAGGGAACTTAGCTAAAGAAGTACCGTTACCACGCGGACCGTGACATGCTGCACAAGCTGGAATACCACGTTCAGCATCACCGGCTTTATATAGCTTCTGACCTACAGCAACAACATCTTCAGGCGTTGAACCAGCAGACATAGATAAAGAAGAGAAATATGCGGCTAAATCTTTCATATCTTGATCTGACAGCGGCATAGCCATACCACTCATCACAGGATCCATACGCCCTTCTTTACCACCAGACGTCATACCTAGCTTAAACTCTTGTAGCTGCTTATAGATATAATCTGCATGCTGACCTGCGATTTTAGGATACATAGTCACAGGGGCATTGCCATCTGGACCGTGACATGCTGCACACGTTGCAGACTTTGCTTTACCTGCTTCCGCGTCACCATCGAATGCCGATGCGTTGCTTGCTGACAACGTACCAAGCAACATTGTTAAAGTTAATGCTATTTTTTTCATGGTAAATTCTCTGTTTCCGACCCTGTAATTTGTACCCTCGCGAACAAAGTCGCTCTCTTTATTGCTCGGGCAAATAATACCAATCAGTACTAATTAGGTTGTTATGTTAATCAGATGAATCATACATGCAAACTTAGCAAATATAACGCCAAACAGCACCGATCCATCTAAATACGCCTTGCTCAGTAGTGACTACTGATAGGTATACACTTTAGATTGACATTGCAATTTCTACATTCTACACGATATTACTTTCTCTGGCACGTTTTCTGCCCATATTAAGCTTATAATTTATAGGGACTTGACCTAGATTAATTAATATTGGCACGACGCTTCGGCCAATTTGCGACAAAAGCGGTGTTTAGAACAACCTCACAATGCTTTTGGTTTCCGTCATACTGTTATAAAATACGCAATTCCATCCGCGAAAGTTTAATCAGTTAGGAGTCAGCGTGCTAAAATCTCGCGTTAAATACAATCAGGCACAATTTATCACAAGTGCCCCAGATATCAGTAAACTGCCACCAGACACTGGAATTGAAGTTGCTTTTGCGGGACGTTCTAACGCAGGTAAGTCGAGCGCACTCAATACGCTTACAGACCAAAAGCTAGCACGCACCAGTAAAACACCTGGTCGAACTCAACTTATTAATACTTTTTCTTTAGGTGAAGATCAGCGTTTGATTGATTTACCAGGTTATGGCTTTGCAAAAGTCCCATTAGAGATGAAGAAGAAATGGCAAAAGGCATTAGGTGAATATTTACAACGTCGTAAATGCCTAAAAGGGATTGTGGTATTAATGGATATTCGCCACCCTCTTAAAGATCTCGATATGGATCTCATCAACTGGGCGACTGGCAGCAATATACCGGTATTGGCGTTGTTGACTAAAGCCGATAAGCTAAAACAAGGTAAACGCAAAGCAGAAGTACTACAAGTACGTCGTGCGCTAGCTGAAATCGACGGTGATATCACCGTTCACGCGTTTTCTTCTTTGAAAGGCATTGGTTTAAACGAATTAGCGTGGAAACTGGATGATTGGTACTTAGGTCCGTTTGTGAAAGAAGTCCAAGAGGAAGATAGCGAGTAATTCTAAGCGCTAACGTAGGGCGCGCTTAGCCAAGATAAAAGCGCGTCTTTGCCGACATCAGATAAAACCCTTTCTCATCTTCTTCGAGCAGTTCAGTCCACTGATAATAGACATTTCGTGAAATTCTAGCGGTTAAGCCATAATTGAGTGTGAGAAATGGAATATCAACCCCATTCACTCGCTCAAGCGCTAACGGAAGTACATCACAAATGGGCCACTCACGGCCTAAATTATCTATCGCGATAATGCAAGGTGATAACTCCAAAGTTGATGCTTCATCACCATAACGCCACTGCTCGATAATAAAAGGATGACCCAGTACCTCAACCTCACAACTTTCTGCTGGGGTTTTTAGCCAATACTTTTGACCATCAAAGATTAAGACACTAGCGAACAAGGCAACAAGCGATTGCCGTTTAATTTCACGCCCCTGATGAAACCAACGGCCATCCGCTGCTATTTTGATGTCAGAAAAACCGCACGACGGCGCCGACCAGTTTTCGGTCGGCGCATGAGTCGTAACATACTGTTTGATTAACGTATTAATTTTGCTCATCAAAAACCAAGTTGAAGCTAACAGGCACGCTAGTCGCGATAGTTTTCAGACCCGCGATTTCTCTTAGTGCTTCAATCCCCTTATCTAAACCAAACTGCTTAGAATCGAGAATAAACGCATTTACAGGCGTAACCACCAAGCCATTAGCACTTTTCGTTATCAATAAGTCTAGGTTGATCTTTTGGATCTGACCATGCAGTGTCAATGTTGCTGTCACATCATTGATCTTTTGCGTACCTGCTTTAAGTTTAGCAAGCACTTCAGAAACATCAGCATTCACTTTAGCCTTCGGATGCTGCGCTACATTGAATAACATCTTTTGCATGCGTTCATTACGGATCGGGATCATGGTTTCAACGCTTGCCAAGTCAATATTAACCTCAAGCTCGCCTTTAGCGGATAATGTTCCATCTAGTGTTTTAAAATGATGTACTTCCGCGATACTCGCCTGTTTCACAGAGACAAAGCTAACATCACTTTGTTGTTGATTAAATTGCCAAGCAGCGAACGCCTGAGAAGAAATTAGTGCACTACCTAAAAGAAGGTACTTTAGCATGACGACTTCCTTATGAAATGAGAGTGAATTGCATTTGAGCGCTCAGTGTAAAACGCAGTGTAAATTAAATAAACCTTTAATCTAAAACTGATGGCTAAGACTAGATATTATTCTTGATCTAAGATTAGAAATTGATTTGTTCAAGAGAAGAAAAAGACGGCCCGTAAAAGTTACGAGCCGCTATAGCAATCTGGGGAGAAGCTATCAATACACTGTATCCTCTTTCGAGAGATACATCATCAACAGGATGTCCTACAGGATGAGGACGGCGCGAACTCTAACAAATAGACGTCCAGAAATAAACACCAAAAAGCAAAACTTAAGCCAATTTGATAAACTTTCAACGTTAATTTTTTTTTTGTTACTAGAGATTAACAGGAGCTACAAAATTAAGACGCTATGCTGCTAGTGTATACTTGCAAACAAGAATAGATTTGCAGTTGCACTAGTCTAATCGAATAGTGCAACTCGGGTAGGTTTTAATACTAATTATCTTAATTAAGTGATCTATTTTGAGGCGAGAAAATCTTGTCGATAACAAGGCAAAAATTTTGCTATTTAGTTGTTCTAAATAAGAAATTTTTAACGCAGTTAGCGTCAGATTTACTCCTTCAAATTGAGCAAGTATTAAGACTAATTGGTATAATATCGACTAGTGCGCTTGTTCCCAGTTGTCGCCACTGTCGGCTTCGACTAATAAAGGTACATCAAGTGATGCAGCTGCACTCATCAATTCACAGATTTTTTCACTGTATTCAGCAACTTTATCGCTGTGTACTTCAAACACCAATTCATCGTGTACTTGCATGAGTAACTGGATATCATTGCTATCACAGCTTTGTAGCCATTCATCAACTTTAATCATCGCTTTTTTAATGATATCCGCCGCAGTGCCCTGCATCGGTGCATTGATAGCTGCACGTTCCGCTGCTTTTCTGCGGGCGCCGTTACGCGCGTTGATATCCGGTAGATACAAGCGACGACCAAATAAGGTTTCTACATATCCTTTATCAGCAGCCTCTTCACGCGTGCGCTCCATATACTCTAATACGCCAGGGAAACGCTCAAAGTACATATCCATATAATGTTGCGCTTCATTTCTTGGAATATCTAACTGACGTGACAGACCAAACGCACTCATGCCATAGATCAAGCCAAAGTTAACCGCTTTGGCTTTGCGGCGCATATCAGAAGTTACCTCCTCTAGCGGCACGGAAAATACTTCAGATGCTGTTGCACTGTGTACATCTTTACCTTCAGCAAAGGCACTCAACAACCCTTTGTCTTGTGACAAATGTGCCATGATCCTAAGCTCGATTTGGCTGTAATCCGCCGCGACGATTTGTTTATTACTGTCGGCAACAAAGGCCTGACGAATACGACGTCCAGCTTCATTGCGGATCGGAATATTTTGCAAGTTAGGATCGCTTGAGCTTAGACGGCCCGTTGCGGTAACGGCTTGGTGATAAGAAGTGTGCACGCGACCAGTATCCGCATTAACCAATTTTGGTAATTTGTCGGTATAGGTGGATTTCAGCTTAGCCAAGCCTCGGTGCTCAATAATCAGTTTTGGCAGCGGATAATCATGCGCCAACTCTTGTAGCACTTCTTCAGCCGTTGAAGGCGCGCCTTTTGGCGTTTTCTTAATCACTGGCAGCTCAAGTTTGTCGAACAATATCGCTTGTAGTTGCTTTGTTGAACTCAGGTTGAACTCCTCACCTGCAATTTCAAAAGCTTGTTGTTCAAGCTCACCCAAGCGTTTTTCAATCTCGATACTTTGCTTCGCGAGCATATCACCATCAATGTGCACACCGGTGCGTTCAATGCGAGAAAGTACGCTCAGTAGCGGTAATTCAATCTCTGAAAAAACCTGCTTTAGGCTATTTTCTTTTTCAATTAACGGCCACAGGTGTTGATGCAATCTCAGCGTAATGTCCGCATCTTCCGCTGCATAAGGCGCCGCCTTCTCTAGCTCAATTTGGTTAAAGGTCAGTTGGTTTTTACCTTTGCCAGCAATGTCTTCAAAACTAATTGTTTTATGGCCTAAATATTTTAGTGCTAAGGAATCCATATCGTGGCGAGTACCTACGCTGTTAAATACGTAAGACTCCAACATAGTATCAAAAGCAATACCTTGCAGTTCCAGCCCTGCTCGGGCGAGCACACTTTGATCGTATTTTAAATTTTGACCCACTTTTTTGATCTGAGGATCCGCAAGCAGCGGTGCCATGATCTCAAACACAACGTCTTGAGAAAGCTGTTCAGGCGCCCCCACATAATCGTGATTAATTGGTAAGTAAGCCGCTTCGCCTGGTGCAACTGCAAAGCTCATCCCAACTAGTTCCGCCTGCATATAGTTAACACTGGTGGTTTCAGTATCAAAGGCGATGAGTTCCGCAGCTTTTAGCTTAGTTACCCAGTCATCAAGCTGCGTTTTTGTCAAAATCGTCTCGTATTGGGTGTCAACCTGCGCCGCTGCAGGTGCCGAGCCTTCAGCCTCCACATCAACGATATCAGCTTGTGACTGACCATCCAGTAACTCAGCTAACCAGCGCTTAAATTCACACTGACCATATAGCTCGATTAAGCGATCTTTATTCATCTCAGCTATCTTGAATTGCTCCAAGTCTTGCTCTACTTCACAATCCAGCTTAATAGTGGCTAATTCATACGACAGTTTTAACTGCGCTTGGTGTTCCTCTAGTTTCTTCGCCATGGTTTTTGAGCCACGAAAACCTAAATCAGCAATTTTATCTAAGTTTTCGTAGAGCGAATCGATAGAGCCCAACCCCTGTAGCATCGCTAATGCGGTTTTTTCACCAACGCCAGGTACGCCCGGAATATTATCGACTTTATCTCCCATTAACGCGAGATAGTCGATGATCAGGTCAGGACCAATGCCAAACTTATCCACCACCCCTTCTGGGTCTAAGATCGTATTTGTCATGGTATTGATCAACGTGACATGTTCATTGACCAATTGCGCCATATCCTTATCACCAGTGCTGATTAGCACATGGCGACTTTGCTCTGACGCTATTTTTGAGAATGTACCGATCACGTCATCAGCCTCGACACCACTTATACTTACCAGTGGCAAACCCATTGCTTTAATTATTTCGTGGATCGGCTCAATTTGCGTTCTCAGATCATCCGGCATAGGCGGGCGATGCGCTTTATACTCGCTATACATTTCGTTGCGAAAAGTCGGCCCTTTAGCGTCGAAGACTACTACCATATGACTTGGTTGATATTGTTTAAGCAAACTCTTAAGCATATTGATCACACCGTAGATCGCACCAGTTGCTTCACCTTTTGAGTTTGTTAAATGTGGTGGCGCATGATAAGCACGAAATAAATAGGAAGAACCATCAACCAAGATCAACGGATTTTGAGGGATCTGAGACATAAATATTGGATCCTAAATTAGTCTTTTGTGGAGTAGAATGTAAGGATGCCACAAGGCACAAGATAAAACGAGTTTCGCGTTATCTCATCATTTAGATAAATCGTGCCTCACCTGTGGATAACTTTGTAGACAAACACGAAAATTCGCTCCGGAACTTTGATTTAAAAGTCAGAGTGAAAAATAAAACCTTGATTTACTTGCGTTTTTTATGTCTTTTTTATTGTTATTATCTTTACCGCTTTGTGGATAAAGAATTTTTTTAGTCACGCTTAACAAACTGGGTGAGTAAAAAATAGCCTGATTTTCTCAAGCGGAGGAGTATACTAACACAATTGATCAAAGATCATAGAAGATCCTTTATAATTTTTTAATTCGTGCATAATTCTTTTTATGCATATAGCGCGTATGATGTGACATTGAAGGGAGAAATGAATGAAAAAAGTAGCGGTAATTTTAAGTGGCTGTGGTGTGTTCGACGGTGCCGAGATCCACGAGTCAGTATTAACACTACTCAATCTCGAAAAGGCAGGGGCAAGCTATCAGTGCTTTGCACCTAATATTGATCAATTCCATGTGATCAATCACATCACCGGTGAAGAACAAGATGAGCGTCGTAATGTCCTGATAGAAGCCGCCCGAATTGCACGCGGAGAAATTGCAGATCTGGAAACATTAAATGCTGATGAATTTGACGCTTTAGTATTACCGGGTGGTTTTGGCGTAGCAAAGAATCTTTCCGATTTCGCCTTTAAAGGCGCAGACTCTACGATTCTTGAGTGCGTAAAACGCGTATGTCGTGAGTTCAACCATCAGCAAAAGCCAATAGCTTATTTATGTATTGCGCCAGCACTCATCGCCCATATCCATACACCAGGTACACTCGCGACCATAGGTAATGATGTTGATACCGCAGCTGCAATTAACACGCTTGGCGCAAAACACGTGGACTGTGAAGTGACTGAAATCGTCGTTGATGATAATGAAAAAGTGATTAGTACACCGGCATATATGCTGGCATCATCAATCGTCGAAGCCGCGACTGGTATCGAAAAGGCAGTGACGAAACTCATCGAAATGGCCTAGAAGCGATCGCAATAAGTTTTTGCTCGTATTATCGTATTAGTAGAAGAAAGCGCCAAGGCCGAACGACTCGCATTTCGGCCTTGCGTTATTGCAAATTTAGGCGAAAAAGCTTGCCCTAACGCAATAAATTAATGGTTTTAACCATTTATACTCAAGTTTACGTTTTATAAATGAACAGGTGACGTTATAATCCCACTAATTCCGTCATCCATTATCGTGATTGAACACGTTCAAACGAAGTGAGCAAGGTAAATGAAAAAACTTTCAGCAGCACTTTTATTGCTATCAACAGCCGCAGTTGCGCAACCATACGACAATTCTTTAACTGAAGAAGCGATTAAAAAACGCCTTCAGCCTATCGGCTCAGTATATTTAGCTGGCGCTGAGAGTGCAGCAGAAGCCGAGCCATCAGGCCCTCGCTCGGGTGAGCAGGTTTATCAAGCAGCATGTTTTGCTTGTCACGGCACTGGTGCACTAGGCGCCCCAAAAACAGCTGACGATTGGGCTCCTCGCCTAGCAAAAGGCTCAGACGTACTATTGGACCACGCAATTAACGGCTTTAACGCAATGCCTCCTCGCGGTACTTGTATGAACTGCTCGGATGATGAGATTGCAGCAGCAATCGATTTCATGACAAGCAAATAAGTATTTCAACTTCTCTATTTAGGGTAGAAAGACTTATTAGACAGTGCAGCGTTTATCGCTGCATTTTCGTCTCAATATGGTTCCATAAAAGCCGTGATTAGCACTGGCTTGATATCGCTTTATAAAGCGAGCAGGAATGAGAAATTTACACTTGACCGCCTCGGCTAAAAGTGAAACTATTAAGCTCAATAATTAAACAACAATAAGAACTGGTTTCATCATTGGAAGAGCCACAACAGCAGGTTAAGAGACTATCTCGGCGAACCGCCAGATTAGAGTCTTTACTCAAAAAATATAAAAGAAAGTCTCAACTTCAATACACATTAATTCAGTTATCAGAACAGGCTAGCACTGTTGCTGAGCTTACCCTGTTGTATCCCGCAATCCACAATATTCTATCTCAATATTTACCTAGTAAAAGCTTTTATGTCGTCCTGCAAAATCGTTTTACTCAAGCACTTGAGTTGTCGTATTTTGTTGATGAGAAAGACGGTATTTCGGTCCCACTTCATGAAGCACATCACTTTAAAGATGGTGTGACTGGCTTTGTATTTAAAACCGGTGAAACCGTTTATCTCACCAAAGACGACATGCTATCGCGAGCCAATGCTGGCGAGTTTAAGATAATGGGCAGTCAAGCAGAGCACTGGGTGGGTGTACCTATCTATCGCGATGGCGCAATTATTGGCGTTATGGTGTCGCAAAGTTACGAAGCCGAGCAAGTCTACAGCGATCATCAGGTTGAATTGCTTGAAGTAATGTCACTGTATTTAGCTACGGCGATTGAACGCGTTAAAAAGCGTGAGTTACTAGAGTCTGAAGTGAAAATCCGCACGCGGGCACTAATGCAAAGTAATGAAGCACTGAATAAAGAGATAGAAAACCGCAAACGCGCGCTAGAAAGGCAGCAAATCCTATTCAAGATTTCTGAATTAGCAACCCAGTTCTCCGATATTGACGATGTTTACCAGCAAGTTCACGACATTATTCGTTCTATTACTTTTGCCGATAACCTCTATATAGCACTTTACGATAAAGAAACGAATTGGCTTACCTTCCCGTATAGTGTTGATGAAAAAACCAGTTATAACCCTCGCCCATTTGCAAAAGGGTATAGTGAGCTGGTCATTCGCACTGAACAAAGCCAGTTGATAGACAATACCCGTGCCAAAGCCTTAGCACTCGAGGGCACAGTAGAGCGTCCCGCAGGCTATAACCACAAGCTTGCTGCAACAAGTTGGCTTGGTGCACCATTAAAAACGGCTACTGGCGTCATCGGCCTGATTGCGTGCCAGGCTTATGAGCACAAACACGAATTTAATTATGATGATGTTGAACTGATCTCTTTTGTTTCTAATCAGATTGCCTCTGTACTACAAACGCATCTAGCAAACCAAGCACTAAAGATCAGTCACCAGCAGTTAGAACATCGAGTTGCGGAAAAAACCAAAGAGCTACAGCAAGCCAATTTACATCTGCAAATGCAGATGGAAGAGCGCAAAAAGATTGAGCAGCAGCTTTATCATGATGCCCACCATGATTCACTCACGGGTCTACCAAATCGTAGTTTGTTTTTAACTCAGCTCGAAAAAACGCTGAAGAAACATCATCGTTATCCCGAAGATAATTTTGCAGTTCTGTTTATCGATTTAGATAAGTTTAAAGACATTAATGATGAATTAGGTCACCAGGCAGGCGATCAATTTTTAGTGTGGGTAGCTCAGTCGTTCTCAGAGTGCATTCGTGAACACGATTTACTAGCACGACTTGCAGGTGATGAATTCGTGATCTTACTTGATCACCTAACCGATCGTCAGCAAGCGGAAGATGTCGCCAAACGTATTATCAAAGTTATGCAGCAACCTTTCTGTTTGAAAGGGGTATGCATGCAGAGCGGTGCCAGTATTGGTATCACCTATAGTAATAAGCTATACCGTAACACCGATGAAATTATCAGAGATGCCGATGCAGCAATGTATTATGCTAAAAACGCTGGGCGTGGTCGCTATGAGTTTTATCACCCATTGCTTACCGCAAACTCAAACGCTCAGAAGCATCAAGAGCAACATCACTTAGATAAGCTCCCTACCCATTTCCGCTGCACGGAAGTCGTGAACTGGTCTGATAGCGCTCAGCCCATTGGCTTTTTAGAAGCCTTTGGCGAACATCCGGTGTTAGGCAGTACAAATTTTGACATTCTAAAAAAATTTGCCGCAGAAAAATCTCAGCTCCTTGAAATTGAATTGCACCTACTCAATAAAACACAAGAGATAGCCCGCAGCCGCGATGAGGATATGCTATTTGGCTGCTCAGCAATGTTACTAGAAAGCACACATTTTGAAGCCTTAAAGCAGCAGCTAAAACGGCGAGACAAAACGCTTTGCCTGCTCTTCGAAGAGAGCGAAATTCGCTTTGCTTCTAGCCAGCAGATATTAAATCTTAGAGCCTTAGCTGATATGGGGATCCCAATCGGGCTGAATAACTTTGGTAAAGATCGCTGCGATCTAACCCTGATCAGCCAAGTTGACTTTACCTATCTCTTATTAAGCTCGACGTTTAGTAAACGCGTCCTGCAACAAACGAGTTATGAAGTTCAATTGCAAGGTATTTTAGCGGTTACGAAGGTTAAGAATATTAGGGTCATTGCCCGCGGTCCTGCGATTTTAAACTTTAGAAGCTTACTAGAAAAGCATGGCTTGCAGCTGTTTTTTGGCAAGCAGGAAATACTGGATAAGGGCAGCGAACGTGTGGCCTTTATCCAGAGTTTTGATAACGAATCAGTCCCGTCTTAGCATTGCCCGCAAATTCGCAACGTTAGACTTACCTTTTTCCATTCGCTCTGCCTGTGTCGCCACAGGCTTTTTCCCTTCAATTTGTAAATCATCTTGCGGCAACTCTTGAACAAAGCGACTCAGCTCTGGGGTGATCTGCTCGCCAAATTGACGACGACTCTTGGTATAGGTCAATGTTAAGGTTTGCTGAGCTCGAGTTATGCCAACGTAGGCCAGGCGCCTCTCCTCTTCGACATTATCTTCGTCGATACTCGTTTGGTGAGGTAGTAGCCCTTCTTCCATCCCCACCATAAATACGTGTGGATATTCGAGACCTTTAGACGCATGTAGCGTTAATAACTGCACCGCATCTGAATCATCCTCTTCTTCATTGCGTTCAAGCATATCTCTTAACGTGAGTTTACTCACCACTTCTGGCAATGTCATGGCCGGGTTATCTGCATCTCCCGTAAGCATATCACTTATCCAACGGTATAATTCTGATACGTTTTTCATCCGCATTTCCGCCGCTTTCGCACTTGGGGATGACTCGTAAAGATAAGCTTCGTAATTAATTTCACGGATCATATCTTTTACCGCTTCCAAAGTATCTCCGCGGGTTGCTCGGTCGGAAAGCTCAACCACCCAGCGCGCAAATCCCATCAATGCATTTAAGCCACGACCCGCCAAGCGATCCGCAAGCTCCGATTCAAAACACGCAGCAAATAGACTGATATGGTGCTCATTGGCAAAGCTACCTAGCTTTTCTAAAGTCACAGGACCAATTTCGCGTCTTGGGGTGTTTACGATACGTAAAAATGCGTTGTCATCATCTTGGTTCACTAAGAATCGTAAATAAGCCATGATGTCTTTGATTTCACTGCGTGCAAAGAACGACATGCCACCACTAATTTTGTATGGAATACGGTTGGTCATGAGTGCCTTTTCAAACACTCGAGCTTGGTGATTACCCCGATAGAGCAATGCATAGTCGCGATAGCTGGTACGTTTCATAAACTTGTGTGAAATGATCTCCGCGACTACACGTTCTGCTTCATGCTCTTCATCACGAGTCGCTATCACACGGATCGGGTCGCCATACCCCAGCTCACTAAACAGTTGTTTATCAAATTCATGGGGATTGTTAGCGATAAGGATATTCGCGGCCTTTAGGATCCGCCCAGCACTGCGGTAGTTTTGCTCCAACTTGATAAGTCTTAGGCCCGGAAAGTCTTTGCTCAACAACACTAAGTTTTGCGGTTTAGCGCCACGCCATGAATAAATAGACTGGTCATCGTCACCAACCACAGTAAAGCGTGCGCGCTCACCAACCAGTAGTTTCACTAACTGATATTGGCTGGTATTGGTATCTTGATACTCATCCACCAGCAAATAGCGGAAACGTTGCTGCCAGCGCTCTCTCACATCAACCGACTGATTCAACAGCAAAGTTGGGATCATGATTAGGTCATCAAAGTCTAACGCATTGTAAGCACGGAGCTGCGTCTGATAACGCGCATAAAGCTGAGCGAATAGCGCTTTTTGTGGCTCTCGCGCTTCTCGAATAGCGCGCTCTGGTAGAATAAGCTCATTCTTCCAGTTACCAATCTGCATTTTCAACAAGTTGAGTAAGTCTTTGTCACGCTCAAGCTCTTTTTCAGTGAGCTCACTTAACAATTGACTAGTATCTTGATCATCAAACAAGGAAAAACCTGGTTTATACCCTAAGGTCTTAACCTCTTTTTTAATGATTTCCAGCCCCAAAGTATGGAATGTCGACACCCACAAACCCTTAGCTTCTTGCTTACCCAAAGTTTGTGCCACCCGCTCACGCATTTCTTTCGCCGCTTTGTTGGTAAAGGTGACCGCTGCGATATTCCTTGCTTTGTATTCACACTGCTGCACTAGGTAGGCAATTTTATTGGTAATAACGCGCGTCTTACCAGAGCCCGCCCCTGCCAATACAAGGCATGGACCACTGATGTATTTTACCGCTTCGTCTTGTTTTGGGTTGAGCTTCATGCAACTAATCCGGTTATCTTCTCGCTTGACACAATGTTGGCAACAACTGTGAGTGCTGAGGGGTTGAGGAATTCTTATAAACTAAGCACGCTAGTTTACCGTATCCATATAAAACTATGAAGCGAACCTTTTCCGTCTGCAGTGCATAAGGTAAGATGGATTCCGTATACTGACTCGTAAGCTAAGGTAAGAAGATGATTAACCCAGCCAAAATTGAAGAAATTGCTAAGCAAATTTCCAGTAACATGCCACAGGGCGTAAAGAATCTTGCTGAAACATTTGAAGCAAGAACGAAACAGGCGATCCAGAGCAAATTATCAGAAATGGATTTTGTTAGCAGAGAAGAATTTGATATTCAAAGCAAAGTGCTGATCCGCACGCGTGAAAAATTGGTTGAACTTGAAGAAAAAGTGGCGCAGTTAGAAGCACAACTTGCCAGCCAAGCATCCGACTCGCAGGAATAAGCAACCGAAGCTTCGGATAGTAAAGCGTGCGCTTATGCCGCACGCAATCCCTAAGCTCTGTTGACCCTAGCAATAACGCTGATTCACGCCAAGCAGAGACTTTTCATAGCAATGTGACAGTTGCTCCATATCTGCTACAGCGTTCACCACCTCATTCAAGAGGCCATCAGCGAGACCATAGACCCATCCGTGTACCGTCAAAGCTTGGCCTCGCTGCCAGGCATCTTGAACGATATTGCTCTGACACACGTTGCGTACCTGTTCAATCACATTTAACTCACAAAGGGCTGCACACTGTTTTGCTTTGCTCACTTGTTCAATAATCGCTTGGTGTTTCTCTTTCACATCAGCGACATGACGCAGCCAGTTGTCGATAAGACCAAACTTTGCGTTATCCAGTACGGCTTGCACTCCACCGCAACCATAGTGACCTACCACCATAATGTGATCCACTTTGAGTACCTCAACCGCATACTGCATGACCGACAAACAGTTGTGATCAGTATGCACAACGACATTGGCCACGTTGCGGTGAACAAATAACTCCCCGGGCATTAAATCAACAATCTCGTTGGCAGGCACACGAGAGTCAGAGCAACCAATCCACAGATAATCTGGATTCTGTTGTTGCGACAGTTTTTTGAAAAACTCGGGATCACTGGCATTGGTGCGATCTGCCCACTGTTTATTATTATCGAGTAAGTGACTCAGCGGACTGGGACTCGTATTACACATTAAGGGTTCTCCGACTGACGTTCAGCCTGTATCAAAATATTCCTTGGGGTGAGTGACTTTTCACAAAAAGTACTAAGGGTGACATCATACCCAGCTGCTTGCAGATATAAAACCCTATCTAGGACCAACCAGATCTCAATCGCGCGACGAAACAAGTGCCGCACTAACTCAATTCTGTCCGTTACTTGTTTTCGTTCACGCCCCATACGTTCATATTGGTCAAAATCAATTCCGTCGGGCAGGACGAGTTGCTTCTGCTCAGCAGCCCAATAACAGAACTCACTAAACTCGCCCGAAAAAATGGCCTTATTGACTGAAGGCACACTCACATAATATTTATCTGTGGTGAGTTCTCTGCGCAATGCGTCAAACCCTAAGCGCCAGCTTACCTCTTTTTTACGTACTTGCGCCACTCTCCCAGGCGCTGTAACTGTCTCTTGCAGCGCTAACTTCATATCGTGATGAGATAAATTGAGCTGGCTCTGCTGTGCTTCAACGCTCATGGCTTGATAATTAGGTGGCGTAAATAAGTGATAGCAACACGGAGAGAGCGATAGCTTCTTCATGCCATTAGCCACAGCTTGACGCATAAATACACGATGCAATTCGCCACATGCATGCAGTGCAATGCCATGGCGATTTTCAATAAAGTGGTGATGTGTGTCATCTTTCAACACGTCGGCACAATGAAAATGAAGGTTTAGATTTTGTCGCTTCGCACTTTCCTCTCCTTGTCGGCATAGATCTGCTTGCAGCTCGATACTGTTCACTTCAGGTGCGCCATGATAAGAGAGCATACGGCCTAAATGACCTTTACCTGCGCACCATTCTAGTACCGATGCTTTGGTTTCGTTTACTGCGGCAACAAAATCTTGGAGTTGCTCCAGTTTGCGTCCTTTTATGCCATTGCTCAGCCAAAATGGTAACTCATCTCTGTGACCCACTTTTTGCGGTAGTGCAGTTAGGGCAGTCAGTTGTTCAAGTTCAGGAATATGGCGACTAAAAAAAGCAAAGAGCGCATCGGTGTCATTGTCTAATGCGGATACTGCGTCGTCGCTTAGCTGCAGTAGTTCGGATTGCAGTTGTGGCCAAGGAATAGTGAGATGCTCAAATGCAACGACCTGCCAATATTGTCGGGTATCGAATAATAATTTATCTAGAAGTTGAAAGCGTTTGCTCGGTTCCACAATGGCCACGGTTGTCAGGGAAACAATATCCTTATTCTAGCGTAATTGTTGATGATATTTACGAGAAAAAATTAAGTGGATATACATGGGAATACAAACCAATGTCAAAATCGCTGCAATAATCAACACCCAAGATAATTTGGGTGGTTCATTCTTCACTTCTGAATAAATAAAACGCGCTTTGTGCTCATGAAATAGACTCAAATCTAAGTGATATAGCTGTGCTATCCATTGCCATTTTGCCGTCGACATTGTTCCAATTGGAATATTAGCCACCTTTATGAACTCCCTTAACTTCTCTGCCTCAAATGCGAGCTGTTCTAGGGGTTTTTGGGTAGCGTATTGCTGTTTAGTTATCGCTAAGGTTTCTTCTAGATGTAACATAGCGTATCGCCAACCTTTAAGGCTCGCACGACGAAAGCTTTTAACAAGCTCAGGACGGTTTTCTAGTACGCTTTCCGTAGTAAAGAGCACGTCAGCATAAACGTTTAAACCAAACTGCTTAGGGCAAATTTCACGGGTTGATAGACCGCTTTGCTGCACAGTATAGGGCTCATTGGTGCTATAAACTTGCATCGCATCAAATTTACCCGCGATAAAGTCTTTCAGTGGCTCACTGCCTGAATACAAGCGCATATTTTGTGTATTGACGCCTGCACGTTGCAACATCATGAGCAATTCGCCGTTTTCAGTGTGGCCTAAATGGCTCAGGCGTTTCCCCTGAAAATCACGGGGAACATAAATATCACTGTCAGCCCTCACCATCCAACAGTAAGGAGAAGACTGTAACACGGCTGCAAGTGCCACAAAGGGTTTACCATTGAGCCTTTGTTTCAAGAGGCCTGAGTGAAACACACCGAACTGTGCTTGGCCGTATAGCACGAGAAAATCAACGTTAGGATTATTGGGGTCGGCAGGAAGAATATGAACATCTAACCCTTCTTCTTGATAGAACCCCTTTTCTTTTGCCATATAGTAACCAGCAAACTGAAATTGATGCGTCCACTTTAACTGTAGTGTGACTTTTTCAAGGGCTACAACCTGAGTGTTAAACAATAAGAGTAGTAACGCAGCATAATAATGAAACATCGTATCCTTGCGTTTTTTAGCTGATAATAGCTAACTATAGTTTAAGGCACTCAGGCTGCCATTAAGATTGGGTAAGTATTGAGTATAACAGTGAGTCGAACGTCACTTTAACGGACTACCGTTTAAAGCAGCTGTACATTGCATTTATCTAAATGTGTACCAAGCATGTTCTTAAGGTGGTGATAAATTTGCTGTTGGCTACCTTTGCACATAATGTCATAGCCATTACCATTATTCTTCTCTATGATCCCAAGATAATTATCATCAATAGCGACAGACTCAACTTGTGCTATTGGCATCATAATTTTATTAGCCCCGTAGATGAGTATTAACTTCTCCCCCTCGTTTAATACCAGTTGCTCAGGGCGTCTATTAGTATAAATATCGCGTTGGAATATGACCGATATCACTGTTATTACAAGCGCAATTGACAAGAAAAGTGCGTGGTCTATCAGATCTGGCCATAGCACATTCGCGCCAACATATAAGCCCCCTAACAATGCAAGTCTTGCGACTAGCGTTATGAAAATGTCTTTGTGTGTTCTTTTTTTAATCATTTCATTCACGAATAAAATTAGGTACTTTTACGACCAATGTACCTAATTCAGTACTTATTATCCAGCCTTTTGCTTTGCTAACTGCTCGCCATACAAAAAGCGTGTAAAACATGGGTTATCTGTTTCTTCTTGAAACTGGTACGCTAACTTTGCAAGATGTTCATCAAAACGATCATAATCACAGGGCTCGACTTCAAAAGCAGCTAACACATTACCTTGTGCCGCACCGTGATTGCGATAATGAAATAAAGTAATATTCCAATTACAGCCTAGCATGTCTAAAAAGCGTGCCAGTGCGCCTGGGTATTCTGGAAATTCAAACCGTAGCAAACGTTCATTCATGACACTCGGCGGTTTGCCGCCCACCATATATCTCACATGTAACTTTGCCAGTTCGTTGTCAGATAAGTCGTCAAACAGGTAGCCATTTTGATGCAATGAGGCGGTTAACTCATTTAACTCTTGTTGGCCATTTCTAAGCCCGACACCTACAAAAATTTGCGCTTCACCGGAACCTGCATAGCGATAGTTAAACTCGGTGATCGCTCGACCACCAAGAGAGTGACAAAAACGCTTAAAGCTGCCTTTTTCTTCAGGGATAGTAACCCCGAGCAATGCTTCATGCTTAGCACCTAGCGCCGTTCTTTCGGCGATATATCTCAACCTATCGAAGTTTAAATTAGCGCCTGACAGGATAGCTGCAACACTCAGCCCCTTTTCACCAGTTTGCACAAGCCATTTCTTCAAGCCCGCGGTTGATAACGCGCCAGAAGGTTCTGCAGTTGCTCTCGTTTCAACGAAAATGTCTTGAACCGCCGCACAAATTTCATCGGCGTTAACCGTGACCACCTCGTCGCAGAACTTTTGTGCTAACCGGAAGGTTTCTGTACCAATAAGCTTAACCGCCACACCGTCCGCAAAACCACCGACTTGTTCAAGCTCCACGGGTTCTCCCGCTTCAAGCGCGGCTTTTAGGCATGCACTGTCCTCAGCCTCTACTCCAATAATACGAATATCAGGGCGAAGTGACTTCAAATACACCGCCATTCCCGCAAGCAAACCTCCTCCCCCTACGGGAATAAATACGACGTCTAGTTCATCAAGTTGCTGAATTAACTCTCGCGCCACTGTACCTTGGCCGATGATCACATCTTTATCATCAAATGGCGGGACAAAAACACCGCTTTGTGCTTCACAAAGATCTAATGCGTACTGTTTTGCCGCATCGAAGTGATGGCCATGTAAGATCACTTCACCACCTAGCTTACGAACCGCGTTAACCTTGATCTCTGGCGTAGTCACGGGCATTACAATGGTGGCGTGCTGGCCTAGATGTGTAGCACTTAGTGCAACCCCTTGAGCATGATTACCCGCAGAAGCGGTATACACCCGCGATCCTTTCGGCAACTGACGTAGCTTGTTATACGCACCACGCAATTTGAAAGAATATACCGGTTGCTGGTCTTCTCTTTTCAGCCAAATTTGGTTACCAAGCTGGGCCGACATTTGCTCTAATTGATTAACTTGCGTTACCTCAACGAGCGGTGCCACATTCGCCTGAATAATGGCTCTAAAGTAATCAAGCTCTTGGGAAACCATCGCTAGCCCAGCTCCTCTAGTTTTTGTAAGTCACGCACCGCGCCCTTGTCTGCACTCGTTGCAAGCAGTGCGTAGGCTTTTAGCGCGGGACTCACATAGCGCTCTCTGTTAACTGGTTTGTACGCTTCTTTGCCACGAGCGACTTGCTTTTCATGGCGCAGCGCTAACTCGGTGTCGTCCAGTTTAACGTCAATACTGCGGTTATAGATGTCGATAGCGACAACATCGCCGTTTTCAACCAGCGCTAAATTGCCACCACTGGCAGCCTCTGGAGAAGCATGGCCAATAGAAAGTCCAGAAGTACCACCTGAGAAACGGCCATCGGTAAGTAAAGCGCAGTCTTTATCTAGCCCCATAGATTTAAGATAGCTGGTTGGGTAAAGCATTTCTTGCATACCCGGACCACCTTTAGGTCCTTCATAACGGATGATCACCACATCACCTTTCTTAACTTGGCCACCCAGTATTCCCTCGACGGCATCGTCTTGAGATTCAAATACTACAGCCGGCCCCGTAAAGCGCAGCATTTCATCGGCCACCCCTGCACTTTTCACGATACAACCATCAGGCGCTAAGTTACCTTTCAATACTGCAAGGCCGCCATCTTGCCTAAAGGCATGCTCGATGGAGCGAATACAGCCGCCTTCACGGTCTAAATCAAGCTCATCCCAGCGATACTCTTGGCTCATTGCTTGGGTGGTGCGGATCCCTGCAGGTCCCGCGCGATAGAAAGTTTTTGCCCGTTCGTTATCACGGTCTGCGGCATTCCAACGCGCAATAACTTCACCTAAATTTCCGCCAGCAACATGTCCCACCGACAAGTCCAATTTATCGCCTTTGGCCAGCTCGTTGAGAATGGCCATAATGCCGCCAGCACGGTGAACATCTTCAATGTGATACTGCTGTGTTGCCGGAGCCACTTTACATAAAAATGGTGTGCTACGAGATAAGCGGTCTATGTCATTCATATCAAAATCGACAAAGCCTTCTTGCGCTGCCGCCAATAAATGCAGCACGGTATTGGATGAACCGCCCATCGCAATATCCAAAGTCATGGCGTTCATAAATGCGGCTTGGTTAGCAATGTTGCGTGGCAGCACTTGCTCATTGTCTTTGCCATAGTATTCATCGCATAAAGCCATGATACGATTTGCAGCACCCAGATAAAGTTGATGGCGGTCTTTATGTGTCGCAAGTGTCGTACCATTGCCAGGCAACGCTAAGCCCAGCGCTTCTAGTAGACAGTTCATCGAGTTGGCAGTAAACATACCTGAACACGAGCCACAAGTAGGACAAGCCGAGCGCTCAATTTGCTCAGAATCTTCATCGCTCACAGTTGGATCAGCACCTTTAACCATAGCATCGACAAGATCTAACTTTAAATCGATATCCGCTAAGCGAGTTTTACCCGCCTCCATTGGGCCGCCGGAGACAAAGATCACCGGAATATTCAACCGCAGTGCCGCAAGTAACATACCTGGAGTGATTTTATCGCAGTTAGAAATACACACCATGGCATCGGCACAATGGGCATTAACCATGTACTCAACCGAATCTGCAATTAAGTCTCGAGACGGTAACGAGTAAAGCATACCGCCGTGGCCCATGGCGATACCATCATCGATGGCAATGGTATTAAATTCGCGCGGTACGCCGCCGGCTTCCGTTATCGCATCTGCCATCAGTGCGCTAAGTTGATTGAGGTGAACATGACCCGGAACAAATTGGGTATATGAATTCACGACCGCAACGATCGGTTTATGGAAATCACTGTCCGTCATTCCCGTTGCTCGCCACAATGCACGAGCACCCGCGCGTTGTCTGCCCTCAGTAGTTGTTTTGCTCCGTAATTTAGCCATGTTTCACCTTTTTCTCGGTTATACCGAGCTCCTCATTCCCATAATTTACAATACTTTTTGTTCAGGGCAATTGACCCCGATACCAATAAAATTATTCGTTTACGTATTCTAACCAGCCATTTTCGTCATCAGCTTGACCTTTAACCAAAGCAAAATAGGCCTGCTGTAACTCTTCTGTAATTGGACCACGACCACCATTACCCACCGTAATTTTGTCTACGCTGCGAACAGGTACTACTTCCGCTGCGGTACCAACCATAAAGAATTCATCAGCAAGATAAAGTGCTTCACGTGCTATTGGCTCTTCACGTACTTCATAACCGCGTTTTTTCGCCAAATGAATGATAGTGTCGCGCGTGAGACCAGGTAGAATACAAGCTGTGGTTGGCGGGGTATAAAGCACGCCTTTTTTCACTACAAACAGGTTCTCACCAGCACCTTCGCTCAGGTAGCCATTAACATCAAGCGCGATCCCTTCCACATAACCATTACGCTTCGCCTCACCTGAAATAAGCTGTGAAGACAAATAGTTACCACCTGCTTTAGCCGCAGTAGGCATGGTATTTGGTGCTAGGCGACTCCATGAAGACACACACACATCAACACCTTGCGCTAAGCCTTCTTCACCGAGGTATGCGCCCCACTCCATCGCTGCAACGGTCATGTCTGCACGGTGCGATTTCGGATTTAAACCAAGGCCTACATGACCTAAAAATGCAAATGGACGAAGGTAAGCATTGGTAAAGTCATTTGCGCGGATCGTCTCTTTACACGCTGCGATCACTTCCTCTTTGGTAAAAGGAATTTCCATACGGTAGATTTTCGCGGAATCAAAGAGGCGTTGAATATGATCGGTTAAGCGAAAAACAGCGGGACCATTTGGCGTATCGTAAGCACGGATCCCTTCAAAAACTGAGCTGCCATAATGTAAAGCATGACTAAGCACATGGGTGGTCGCTTGAAAATAAGGAACCATTTCACCGTTATGCCAAATTACTTCTGATGTTTGTGTCATTGTTAACTACCTTAATTCTTCTAAATTGCCTGTTTCTGTAGTGTATGCAAGTCAACCGCTTGCACTTCTACTAGCTTACTCAGTTGTGAGGTTAATAAATAGATAGGTTTGTCACTATCTACGGTCATTTTGACGTGGAATAAGTCATCTTGACCTTGTAATTCTAAATTCGTTAAGCGAAATCCGCGATGTCTGGCTACGCGCAAAAAGCGCTCCACTGCGATGCTCTGTTGTTTTACTGCAACGGTTAAATGGTGTTTCATGAAAGGCTCTCCGTCATCATTTCATCATTGGCAGCACCCGGTGGAACAAGCGGCCATACGTTTTCTTTATCGTCGATACAAGCATGTAAAATATAGGGCCCTTGCGCATTCACTAAGGCGTCAACGGCGTCATCTACTTGGTTTGCATGAGTAATTGTCTGCCCAGGAATACCGAACACAGCAGCCAGTGCGACAAAGTCTGGATTGTCTGACAGGTCGGTTTCACTGTAACGACCGTCAAAAAAGAGTTGCTGCCACTGCCTCACCATACCTAGCCTTTGGTTATCTAATATCAATATTTTAACTGGTAAGTTATTACGGCGGATGGTTGCTAACTCTTGGATATTCATCATGATAGAGCCATCGCCAGATACCGTGATCACCGTGTTATCTGGACGTGCTATCTGTGCACCGATTGCAGCTGGTAAGCCAAATCCCATCGTACCTGCTCCACCGCTACTTAAGTGGTTGCTTGGGTGGCTGAATTTCATGTGCTGGGCTACCCACATTTGATGCTGGCCCACATCGCAGCACACTACCGCTGTATTGGGTAGCTTTTGGCTAAGTTGATTTAACAAATACGGTGCAAATACCTTTTCGCCAGGATAGTCATAACGCCACGCGTGTTGACGTTGCAGTGCTTCGACGGTCTCTAGCCATTCGGTATTCGTAACCACACATTCAAGTTGCGGCAATGACTGTTTTAAGTCTGCGATAAGCGAAGCGGCTGCTGGTTTACGTTTGCCCACTTCTGCAGGGTCGATATCTAAATGGATCACCTTTGCCCCTGCAGCAAACTTTGCCAAATTCCCCGTTACACGGTCATCAAATCGCGCCCCGATACATACCAACAAGTCGCATTGCTGAACCGCCAGGTTCGCCGCTTGAGTACCGTGCATACCTAGCATTCCTAAGTCATAATCATAATCCGGCGTCACGCTACCCAAAGCTTTTAGCGTCGATACGGCCGGCATATGGGTCTTTTCTAAAAATTGCATCAGCTGTGACTGCGCATCGGCGCTTTGCACGCCGCCGCCAATGTAGGCAACAGGTCGTTTAGCATCACATAATAATTGATTGGCTTTTGCTACTTCAGTTTGCGAAACCCTCGGCTGTTCGTCTTGTGGCGCAGCAAAAGGATGAAAAGGTACTTTAGCTAACTGGATATCTTTGGGAATATCAACCAACACAGGACCCGGTCGCCCAGACTGGGCTAAGTACATGGCTTCTTGTAATACTTCAGCCAAATCTTCCGCTCGCTCAACCAGGTAGCTGTGCTTGGTACATGACAAAGACATGCCCAGTACATCCACCTCTTGAAAGGCATCCGAACCAATCGCAGCGGTCGGCACTTGCCCAGTGATAGCCAGTAAAGGGACTGAATCCATCATGGCATCAGCAAGTGCGGTGATAAGGTTTGTCGCGCCGGGTCCAGAAGTGGCGAAACAAACCCCAAGCTTGCCAGTGCTACGAGCATACCCAACAGCAGCAAAACCAGCACCTTGCTCATGGCGAGTCAAATAGTGCTTAACTGGCGCGCCATACAAAGCGTCATAAATGGGCATAATGGCACCACCTGGGTATCCAAATACGTGTTTAACGCCTTGCTCTTCTAGCACCTTGATAACAAGTTGTGCGCCGGTTGTTGAATTGCTCATGATCTGCTCTCAGTTGCCTTTTTTATGCCCTAAAACGAAAACGCCCCCCGAACCTTTTGGTGCGGGGGCGTTTATGCTGATACTTTTCTTACAGCACTAACTAGCCCCGCGGTAATAATAATCACCACGTTGATAATCACGACTAGTAGAGTTGCTGTTAGTAACATTGCTTGAATTCCGTAAATTTATACTTGGCAATCATTCAGTGTAAATACTGTGCTGCCTCTTTTTCTATTAATACCGCGGCTTGCACACTTAAGTCAACACAAAAAACTATGCTATTTAGAATTAAAAAAACCGAGTTACCACATAAAAAAGCCAAAATATTAAATTTTATTGAATTAAAAAAACCTAGTTTTTAAAAATGCGAATTTTCTATTGGTTCAGTTTCGATATAACGAAAAATTTACTTTATCAATTTGCCTATATGAAATTTTTTCTACCACCTCGACGCACTTCATTTTTTAGTGACATTCACATTTCGATATCGCAGACTGACCCTTTAAAATCAACAGAGATCATTAATATGGTTAAAGTCTTTTCGCCATTGTTCTTTATTTATCTTTGCTTAAGCCTTTTCAGCAATCTCGCCAACGCAGAAGTTGGCCTGTGGAAAATAGAAAAGGACAACAAAGCTTCGTACTTATTTGGTACCGTGCACGTCGGTGACAAACAAATGCAAGGTTTACCAGTAAAAGTAAAAAGGGCCATAGCGAGCAGTGATAAAGTCATGGTCGAAGTGAACTTAGAGGCACTTTCTCCATTTGCAATTCAACAGCGCTCCATGCCATTTATGTTGTTAAAGAACAACCAAACACTAAAAGGCCAACTCTCTTCAGAAGTCTATCAGGAGCTGCAAGATTACTTTTCAAAAAAACAAATAGATATCGCCCTATTTGAACGTTATGCGCCATGGGCCGTGATGATAACTATGCTACAACTGGAATATCAAAAGCTTGGATTTACCGATACCAATGGCATCGATAAGCAAGTGATAGCCTACGCAAACGAAAAGACAATCCCAATTGGTGAATTTGAAACTTTAGAATATCAGCTTGAAATGTTCAGTCAGCTGAGTATTCACAGTGATGCTATGCTCAAGGAAACATTTGCACAGATGTCAGATTTGAACACCTACTTTTTAGATTTAGTGTCCGCATGGCGAAGCGGCGACTTAGAGAAGTTATCGCATTACTACAAGGTAAGTTTTTCAGATGATAAATACGGCAAATTAGCTGAACAATTGATGATCATCGAACGCAATAATAACTGGGTGAAAGTGCTTAAAAAACAACTCCCTAATGAATCAATATTTATTGCCGTTGGTGCATTACATCTCGTTGAAAAGTATGGCCTTATTGAGCAGCTTAAAAATAATGGCTATTCAATAACCCGACTATAACACTCCGCGCTATTACTCTCAGAAAACCTACTTTAGGGCGTGTTTAACATGTGTCTCCATCAACACGCCCAAAAAATAAAAATCTTTTTGAACCTTTTCATGTTTACTTGCGACTTACTTTTCAAACACTCTCGTTGAAGGTAAAAATAATGAAGAAGTTAGCGTTAGTTTTAGCATTAGGTGCAGTGGCAATGACTGCACAAGCAAAAGATTCAAAAACCATTACAGCATCATTTCCAAGCAATAGCCTAGCCGAGTTAGAAGTGGATATTGCCGTAGGTAAAATCGATCTACAAACCTACAACGGCGACACTATAGAGGTCGAAATTTTGGTTGAACCGAAAGAATCAGACAGTTGGTTTGGTAAACCAGATGTGAGTGAGGCCACCCTAAATAACAACACATCAGGGGATAAATTATCACTTGAGATCGATTCTGATGATTATGAACTATCTTGGCAAGTTAAGGTGCCAGTTAATTTGGCCTTAGATGTTGAAGTTGGTGTTGGCAAAATTGATATTCAAGATCTTAATAACTCTGCTGATTTAGAGGTAGGCGTAGGGAAAATAAAAATTGAGACTACCGCCGCCGATTTCAAAAAAGTATCTTTAGATTCAGGTGTTGGTAAAACAGCAATGTCAGGTTTTAGCAGCGTAGAAACTTCCGAAAAAAGTATGGTTGGCTCAACAACAGACTATCGTGGTCAAGGCCAGTATTCAATCGATGCAGAAGTCGGGGTTGGAAATATCCGTTTAAGACGAGACTAAATTTCCACACTCAACCAATAATAGTGCCACTTTGCTATGCAACACATCCGGGTGTAATGGCTTATATAGATGAGCCGTTGCACCAAGTGCGTAGACCTTATCCAAATCCTCCGCATTCGTATTTGCGGTCACAACCAAAATCGGAACGGTCGGATCTAGCGCCCTCAAACGCTCAGTAGCTTCAAAGCCATCCATCACTGGCATATTTAAATCCATTAGCACGATGTCGAATTTACCCACTTCATATACTTCAAGGGCACGTTCCCCATGCTCTACATGCGTGACTAATTTGGCTATGGGCTGAAGCATCTTCTCAATCACGCGAGCATTCAGTAAATTATCTTCCACCAGTAAAATATTAGCCGACACCAGCTTAGGTGCCTGTGCCGGTTGATTGTCAATTTCAATGGGTACTCTCAAGGTAGCTCTTGTACCTGTTGGCTCCTTCGCAATAAAATCTAGCCGACCACCAAGCGCTGACGAGAGCAATTGGCAACGTTTAAGCCCTAACTGCGTGCCTTGAAAATGCTCGCTATGCACAGCTTCTCGTAACTGCTGATAGTCGAATCCGGGCCCAGTATCTTCAATAACACACTCTAAATGTGGCGAATTTTCATCCACAACTAGATCCGCGAACACCTGAATACTGCCGCGTTCGGTAAACTTAATTGCATTGTTGAGCAATTCACTGATCAACCAAACAATTCGCTTACAATCACAATAACAGCTCACATCTAACTCATTACTTAAAGCCAAATTAAAGGCTAGGGATTTTTTGTGTGCGGGTATTTGAAAGGCAATACAGGCTGATTTTATTACTTCTCGCAACGCAACTTGATGACGCTCAATCACCACTTCTTGATCGGCAAGGTTATTAAAGTCTTGAACGGAATAAAGTAATATATCCAATTGATGTGCCGCGCTTTTCACATGCTGTAATTGCTGGACATCTCGGTTATTCAAGTATTCATCCAAATACCCCTGAATGGCCTGCAATGGCGTTCTTAGTTCATGACTAACACGTGCTAAAAATCGTGATTTTGAGTGTAACGCATCATCAGCCAGTTTTTTCGCTGCCTCTAATTTATCGAATGTGTCAGCAATTTCTCGCGCCATTGGGCGAAATATAAATTTCGCTTCAATAAACAGTAACAGCAGTCCAAGTAGCCAGATTAATAGCTCTATTTTTCTCACGAATTCTGCTTTTTTCCGCGCTTGCTGTTCAAATAGTGAAACCGCATCGTTGAGCTTTGGGAGCAAACGCTGCGATGCAATAAATATTTGTTCCACCAATTGAGGGTAGGTTGTTGTAATCGAGTTTTCACCAAAGAGACAAATGTAACACTTTGCAAATCCAGCTGTACTGGCTGTTGGTAGTAAAGACGTTCCAGCTCCTCGTCCAGGTAAGCGGCCCTACCACTGCTTTCTGCTTTTGTTAAATACTCATGATTACTTTCAAATTTATCAATAGCTTGGCGGAGTTCATCACCACTTCCTTGATTACCTAGAGTACAAAAAAGCGCGATGCGCTGAGACAACATCCGCTGCATCCCCGCAACATTGATTACATGCGCGTCTTGGGTCTGCTGATACAGTAAATACTGCATAATCCCCATCGCCATTGACAACAATACAGCCATAGCAAGTAATGCCCCGATATAACGATTTTTAACTTTATTTATTAACGGCATATTTTTGTTTTTCATCTCATCGCATTGTCTCAGCTGCAATGTTAAGTGTAGTTAACAATCGTATTATTTACAGTCCGATGCTTGACACCTAGACGGCCAAAATGTTTCAATGCGCGTTCACCCTATTTAGATAGTTTGATGCCACGGCGTCAAACTGAGGGCTGGAAGAGGTGCGTTATTCAGGTAACTAAGTGAAGGAGAGCAAACTCCGTTGCAGCTTAGTGAGGGGAATATACGCCGAGAAATTGAGTTATTGTTTGCTAATACTCATTTCGGGCGACTGGGCTGAATCCCAGCGACTGTCACCAACATACTTGGTGGAGAGCTTCTGGTCTTAGAAAAATAAGGCCATTGGCTGCCTTATCCTTTTTAAGTCCATTGCTCTTCGAATTTTAACGGTTCGAAGTTTGGACACCCTCCTAACTCCGAACATGATTTAAGTTCGGTAGAGATGAAATCACAATTCAACTTATCTGACTATCCGTTGTGGACGGCTTTAGTAACGCCTTTTGATGCTGAAAATCAGGTTGATTTTAGCGCATTAACAACGCTTGTGCGCGATCAAGAGCAAGCTCGTAACGGTATTCTTTTACTAGGCAGTACCGGCGAAGGCCTTGCGCTTACCCAACAAGAGCAGCAACAAATCGTTGAGTTTGTTTGCCAGCTCGCCCCGAGCGTACCGCTAATGGTTGCCGTTGGCGGTAGTAATCTTGAGCAGCAAACACAGTGGGTACGCTTTTGTAATACGCAGCCCATTCATGCGCTTTTACTTGGCTCTCCAATCTACGCAAAGCCCGGTAAAGTTGGTCTGGCGCATTGGTTTAGCACATTACTCGATGAAAGTCATAACCCTTGCATGCTCTACAATGTACCAGGTCGCAGTGCCGTTGCTATTGCCCCTGAACTACTCGGCGAGCTGGCTAGCCACCCTAATCTGTGGGCGCTAAAAGAAGCCAGTGGTGATATTGCCACCTTTGAAGCATTTCGCCAGGCAGCGCCTGATGTCGCAATCTATAGCGGCGACGATGGCTTAATGCCTTACTTTGCACAAGCAGGTGCAATGGGTCTTGTGTCTGTTGCTGCAAACGCATGGCCACAGCAAACTGCGGAGTTTGTAAGGCGCTCTTTAAGCGGTACCTCTCCAAATTTATTTACCATCTGGTCAGAAGCTGCAAACAGCTTATTTGCAGTGGCAAACCCAATTCCAGTGAAAGTGTTAATGCACTTACAAGGCAAGCTGGCAAGTCCAAACTTACGTCCGCCACTGACACATTTGGAACTCACCCATACCGATGCGATCACTCGCGCGAACGAAACGATTTTATCTTGGAACTAAGGCAGTAAACATGAGCTGGTTAACCCTACTAAACGATTTAGAAAATGGCACTGTACGTGCTGCAACACAGGATGAGCAAGGCCATTGGCATGCTAATGTAGAAGTAAAACAAGGGATCCTTGAAGCATTTAGAAATGGCGTAAATACGGAATTCCCGGGTGGTTTTGTTGATAAAGACAACTTAGCACCACGCGGATTTGCTGCACAAGATGGCGTTCGTATGGTTCCTGGCGGAAGCAGTGTAAGACGTGGTGCTTACGTCGCAGCGGGCACAATCATTATGCCACCGGCTTATGTCAACATTGGTGCCTATATTGATTCAGGTACTATGGTAGATAGCCATGCTTTGGTGGGCTCATGCGCACAAATTGGTAAAAACGTACACCTGAGCGCAGCAGTACAAGTGGGCGGTGTATTAGAACCGGTAGGCGCAAGCCCTGTTGTTGTTGAAGACGATGCCTTTATTGGTGCAGGCTGTATACTGGTTGAAGGGGTTGTTGTTAAGCGCGGTGCCGTATTAGCACCGGGTGTACGCCTTTCGGCAAGTATTCCTGTCTATGACTGCGTTAACGAGCGCTTGCTCGACAAAGGTGAAGCCATCCCTGAAAACGCGATAGTGATCCCAGGCTCCCGTCCAGCCTCAAGTGAGTGGGCACGCGAGCAAGGTTTAAGCATGTCATGCGCGCTTATCGTTAAATACCGTGATGAACAAAGTGATGCATCACTGGCGCTGGAAGAGGTTCTACGCTAATGACTTGGTTGAGCACGTCACAGCGAACCGCAGCTGAGGCATTGATCCAGCAACAGGATACGCCATTCTTTTGCTACGATTTAGACAAGCTAAGTGCACATGTTAAGCCCTTAGTTGATCAGCAAATCGTTAAGCTTTGGTATGCCGTCAAAGCGAATCCGCTATCACATATCATTCAAACCCTAGATAACGCTGGGTTTAACTTTGATGTGGCATCTAGCGGCGAGCTTGATCAGGTGTTATCTCAAGGGATCGCACCTGAACGCGTGCTCAACACCGGCCCTGCCAAATCACTAAAGCAGATCCGTCACTTTGCGACACAAGGCGTACGTATTTTCGTGGCCGAAAGTCACAATCAAGTACGCTGGTTAAATCAAGTGGCCGAAGAGTTTGAGCTTCAATTTGAAGTTTTACTGCGGGTGCAATTACGCTTTGATAAAGCAGAGCACAATCCACTTGGTGGCAATACGCTGACTCCTTTTGGCCTTGGCGCTGAGCAGTGGCAAGCTCTAACCTTAAGTGACTACACTCATCTAGACTTTGTCGGCCTGCATATTTTCCAGTGGGGCAATATGCTCTGTAGCGATACACTCGCTGAACTTTGGCAGGCTATGGTTGCACCTTTAGTTCAGCTCTCTGCTGATTTAGGTATTACTCTAAAGGTGCTCGACTTAGGCGGTGGTCTTGGCATCCCCTATGATACGCAAAGCCCTTCTCTTGATTGGCAAAAATTGGTCGACACGCTTGCGCTGATTAAATCCGCCACGCAAGTAGATGAATTATGGATGGAGTTAGGCCGCTATGCGGTTGGCGAGTGTGGCTTTTATCTCAACCCTGTGGTTGAACAAAAACAGAACTACGGTGAGCAGCAACTTATTGTCGCTGGCGGTGTCAACCATCTGCTGCGCCCTGCTGTAACGGCGCAAGCTTTCCCAGCGGAGCTGTTACGCCAATCTCAAGCTGAATCTAGTGAATTTCATATTCATGGCCCTCTTTGCACTGCATTAGATAAGTTGGGCACTCTAGCCTTACCAAGCGACAGTGCCGATGGCGATTGGCTTGTTTTCAGTCAGTGTGGCGCATACGGCTACACCGAAAGTATGCCGTTCTTTCTATGTCATGAGCTCCCTGCAGAGTACATCATCTCAGCTGGAGAAATCAGCTGTGTCCGTGAAGCAGAGCCCGCTTCAAGTTATTTGAGGTAAACATGAATACCATTACACAACAACATATTCAGGTTGGTGAAATTGCCAACGGCTTGCCTTTGACTATTCCAGTCTATCGCATCAAAGGTGATGGCAGTGGGCCTAAGGTGTATATCCAAGCAAATATGCATGGCGCCGAAGTGCAAGGTAATGCGGTGATTTATCAACTGCTGGAACAGTTGAAGCAATTGTCATTAAAAGCGGACATCACCTTAGTGCCTTACGCAAACCCGATTGGTTGTAATCAGAAATCTGGTGAGTTTACTTTAGGACGTTTTGATCCAATTACAGGCACGAATTGGAATCGGATGTACATCAACCATTCCGGGTTGGTTGCCGAGTTTGTGAAGCAAAACCCGACGCTATCAATAACAGAAATCGCTCAGCAATTTCGCCAACGATTAGTTGAGCGCACCCAAGCACTACTTGATGGGCCCTTAGATAGGTTGACAACAGGTAAGCGCATCGCCTTGAGTTTGCAGCGTTTAGCCCATGAAGCTGAGATTGTTTTAGACCTTCATACAGGCCCTATTTCAGCAAAACACTTGTATTGCCCTGAATATGCAAAAGACAGCGCTCGATATTTTGATATTCCACATGTGTTGCTTATTCCAAGCGATTTTGATGGTGCAATGGATGAAGCAAGTTTTTGTCCTTGGTGGAACTTGCAACAGGCCTATCAGGCTAAAGGCCGAGATATCCCAGTACTAACCGAAGCGTTTACAGTTGAACTTGGCTCTCAAGAAAAAATTGATTTAGCGGAAGCATTGAATGACGCCAATAGCATTTTGAGCTACCTAAACCATAAACAGGCCTTTCAAGACGCGCACTTTATGCCACAAGACATTACCCGTTACGTCTGTCGACTCGAGAATTATCGCGCCTTTTATGCCCCAATGGGTGGCATGGTGGAATATACGGCAAAGCTTGGAGAGCATATCAAGGCAGGCCAAACCATCGCTAAAATCCTCAGAATGGAGCGTTATTTATCAGAAGCGCCCTTAAATGAGATCAAGTTAGAAGAAGATGCCATCGCCATTTTGCACTTTGCTTCTGCTAGCGTGAATCAAGGCACTGAGCTGTATAAGTTTTTTACTCAAGTTGAAACGCTTTAACACGAGTACTTTAATTGCGTGAGAGTAAGTCAAAGCAAATAAGCTCTGCTTGTTTAGCTTAACGCTTACTAAGGTATGGCGGCGATAGCCGCCACCTTTTTCTTATTCGTATGTATTTTCCTTTCTGACATTGTTGACCTTCGAGATTCATTTCCCTTTCATTATCATTGGTTAATAATGTAACCAATTGTACTTACTCTCGGCGCATACAGGATGAAACTTACACACTTATCAATACCGGCTTTGGCCTTACTTACCTTGCCACTTTACGCTCAAGAAGCCCAACAGGAAGATGAAATCGATTTAGTCAAACAGTGCGTACTCAACGCGGTATTAACTGGAGAAAAAAACAAAACCGTAGAGCAAGTCCGTACCGAATGTGCCGAGGCTGATGCAGATAAGAACTTGAGCCAATTGGATAAACGCATGGCGCGCGAGCGCGTAACAGAAAAAAACCGTAACGTATTGACACCGCATAAGCGCAATTATATTTTGCCGGTGTCCTACATGACCAACGTCAACAGCAGACCATTCGACGGTCTAAAAGCCATTGACGATGAAGACGGCGAGCCAATCGACAATTTTGAAGCCAAATACCAAATCTCGTTAAAAGCGCCTATTTATAAAAACTTTTCGGATAAAGATCAGGCAATATATTTTGCTTTTACGCTGCAATCGTATTGGCAGCTGTATAACAAAGATGTGTCTTCACCATTTCGTGAAACCAACTATGAACCTGAAATCTTTTGGATTAACTTTTTAGATGATGAAAATGTTTTGTGGGGCGATGAGATGGCTTTTGTACTTGGGGTTTCCCACCAATCTAATGGTCGCAGTCAGCCAAACTCCCGTTCTTGGAATCGTGTCTACGCGAATTTTATCTGGGAAACCCAAGGCTTTGTATTCAACTTTAAGCCTTGGTATCGCTTACCTGAGAATGACAAAGACGATGCATTAGATCCACGCGGTGACGACAATCCAAATATTGACGAGTACTTAGGTCACTTCGAGTTTAGTGGCGTATATCGTCACGAAGAGCATGAATTTGGCTTTATGTGGCGCAATAATTTAAGCAGCGATAATCGCGGTGCAATTCAGCTAGATTGGTCATTTCCGATTTGGGGAAGGCTACGCGGCTATGCTCAATACTTTAATGGTTACGGCGAAAGCTTAATAGACTACAACACGCATACCCAAAGACTCGGTATTGGTGTGCTGCTCACTGATATTCTTTAAGCTCAATCGCATACAAAAAAAGCTCTGAACACTCAGAGCTTTTTCGTTCGGGAAGCTGAGAATAATGCTCTGCTTATTGCGGTTTAAGCACCACAAACTGCCCTTCAAATTTAGCGACTAGCATGTCACCATCGTAGACATTCACTGGCACCAGATATTTTGCTTTGCCAGCCGTCTCGAGCGCTTGTAATTCACCTTCGCAGTCCGCAATGGTAACCGTTGCAGCAGGTGCTGTAGTCAGCGGCTTTAGATATTTGATATTGGCGTCAGCCAGCACAATATCTCCCTCTAACCCAAGCTCCTTAAGTGCTAAATACGTTGCACCCCACCCCGTTAGCGTCGCCATGCTATATATAGAGCCTGCAAACATCGAGTTGTGTAAATTGAGGTTTGCTTTTAAATCAGCCTTAGTGGAAAACTGCCAGTCGGTATAGCTTTCGACTTTAATCCCCATCGCATCACTGATTGGAATAGACTCGCGCCAAGTATTTTGTAATACATGAGTCCAATCTGGTTGCCTAAACCAGCCAGGCTCCGTAGGACGCTGTTTTACCATTTTCCAGTGCTGCACATCGCCATAGGCTAAGTGTGCCTTTTCAACCACTTCATAGCCATGACGCTCATAAAATGACAACGCGCGCTCACGAGCATACAAGACCAGCTCTTCCGCTTTTTGCGTCCAGGCAATAATTTCAAGCTCATGTAGCAAACGGCTACCTAAATGATGACCTCGATGCCCTTCAGCGACGGCCATGTAGCGCACTTGCGCTTGCTTATGATTGTTAAAATGGAGCCTAGCTACGCCTAGCACTTCACCATCATTATTTTTAATGTAGCGATGTTCAGCTTCTTGTTCTAAATCATCCTGTTCGCTGCCACGAGGTTGATCCCATGGCGCTCTTAACACCTGCCAGCGTAACTGGTAATAGGCTTGCCAATCTTCGCTGCTTTGTGGTGAAGTTACCTCAAACATCACTGACTCCTGTTTTGTTATTAGCCTGTTAAACGACTTTGAATCTAGTACGGATACACCCTACAAGATAAGCTCAGTGTAGGGAATAAAATGCGCCAAAACATTTATCCTTTAGTGTAAAAACTGATGGACAAGCTGGCATTCACAAAATCCTCGTCTATGCTGATGTTATCATGGGAGAATTTATTACGCATTCAGGCACTATCAGCAACGATTTTGTGGACCGGAGCCACCAGCTAGGACACTTGCTATATTGGCATAAACAAGGCAGAAATAGCATCCAAGTGCGCCAAGAGAAATCGTTAAGATGGCTTCTGATAAACAACACATTACAATCCGTTGTGGAGTTAAACCACCCGGAGCACTTGTTATTTCCTCATTTAAAAACATTCGCGAGTCGCTGGCAGCAAGTCGCACCACCAACAAGCGTATTGGAGCTGGGTCTTGGCGCCGGTGCTATCCGCGATTACCTCAATGCCACTTATCCAAATTGTCACATTACCACCATAGATAACAACCCAGATGTGATCCATTGTTACAAACGCTATTTTGGTGGCGACCCTTTATGCGATGTTAATTGTGTTGATGTATTTAAGGCGCTGCAACAAGGTAAACGCTACGATTGGATTGTGCTCGATTTATTTAGTGAACTCGAGCCTCCCATATTCTTGTTTCAACACCAATTTTATCGCCTGCTCAGAGCCGCTATTAATGATGGAGGCCGACTGTATATCAACTTTTTAACTGAGCATGAATCGCAACTCAAGCAACTTCAGCACTTATTAATTACCAACTTTGGCAAAAAGCCTTTTATCGAAAAAGTGCCGGATTACGCCAACATGATTATCGAGGTTAAACGCTAGGGCCTGTTGATCTTTCAAGTTTGTTTTTGCAGCAGTTTGATTGGTATTTATACAAGGCAGAGCCAGCGTAGCATAGTCATTCTATGTAAGTCTGGCGATAACACAGTAGAAATGCTAATCAAGCGCTGCCCTTTGGGTTCATCTGAGTGCGCTTTGTTCATTGTTGCTCAACTTTTGCCTAGATTACTAGGCGGCAAGTCGAGCGTCGCGACCAAAACACACTCAGAAGAACAAAAATCAAACAGCAAAGGTCAACTGGCCCTAGCATTTGTTGACCCTAGCCTTTTACATCAAATCACTATTCAACACTAAAGTTAAAAGTCACAGGGCCGTCGTTCAGTAACCTCACCTTCATATCCGCAGCAAATTGCCCCGTCGCGACTTTCAACCCTGCAGCCTTAGCTTGAGCCACAAAATATTCGTAGAGTGTATTCGCTTGCTCTGGTGTTCCTGCACCCGAGAAACTTGGCCTCATGCCTTTTTTAGTATCTGCCGCTAAGGTGAATTGCGATACAACCAATAATTCACCTTCTATGTCTTTTAAACTTAAATTCATTTTCCCGTTGTCGTCGGTAAAAATACGGTAGTTACTCACCTTGTGCAGTAACTTATCCGCAGTTTGTTCTGTATCCGGCTTTTCAACGCCCAATAGTAGTAATATCCCCTGTTTGATCTGGCCTACAATCTCACCTTCTACTTCTACCTTTGCCTCACTGACTCTTTGAATTAGTCCTTGCACTACCTACCTCTTGTGACTTCTAATGATGCTGAATTTTACACTGTAATAGATCAGCCGCTCGTCTTATTGCTTCTGCGTAAACGGGGTTAGCGCTGCAATGTCCAACCCCATTCAATATCAGTAACTGTGCCTTAATGACTTGCGCTAACTGATGAACTGGCGCGTATCGGCACATTAAATCATGCCGACTGTGAATAAACCAGATAGGTAAGTGCTCAAGCTGCTGTGCATCTATTATGATTTGCTCTGTTTTGATAAAACAGTGATGACTAAAAAAATGCACCATCTGCTGTGCTTTACTGAGCTGTTTGTCTGCTTTGCAGAGCCTAATACCTTGCGTATCGCAACCCGTTGTGATCAAGTTATCCCACTCACACCAGCGCTGCGCCGCTTTTCTTTTCAGTAATTCATCCTCGCCAAAGAGTGCAGTATGATATTGGTCTAGCAAGGATTCTATGGTTTGTGCACCTTGCGCGAAGGCAAGATACTGCTCTGGATAAATTTGCGCAGGCGCGCCTTGATTACCATAAAGCCAATGTAGATCAGTCTCAGTGCCCAAAAAACTCGACCACAACACCATCCCCAAGACATCTTCACGATGTTGCTCAGCATAAAGAAGAGCCAGCATGGCACCGAAAGATTCCCCGGCGAGTACAACCTTTTGCAGCCCTAAATGCGCACGAATGGTGTGAATGTCTTTCAGCAGGTTCGCGGTATTTATATTGCTAAAATCAGCAGGCGTTGAGTTACCACAGCCTCGCTGACTAAACAGGATAATGCGGTATTTTTGTGGATTGAAGTAACCTAATACATTGCGAGAGTGGCCCTGCCCTGGGCCTCCATGCAACATGATAAGTGGCGTACCATCACTGTTGCCATATTCCTCTATGCCCAATTGATGCCCTTCGCCGACCGCAAGATGGAAGCGACGCAGTGCGTCGCCATGGTGATACAATAAGCTCATAATTCCCCCTAGGGGCTTAAGCTAACCATTATCGGTAAAAGCTAAAGTCCCTGCGCGTCTGGTGGGTCAAATTCCGAGTTTGTATCTAGTCCTGCGGCTTCCATATCTTGGGTTAAGCACACAGTAAACTCCGCACCTAACAACACCACTATCCAAGATAAATATACCCAAACAAAAAGAATAGGTACTGTCGCGAGTGCCCCATAGATAACTTCGTATGAGGGAAAATGGCTGATGTATAATGCAAAGCCTTTTTTCGTTAGCTCAAATAACAAAGCTGCAAACAAAGCACCTGGAACCGCTGCTCGAAATGACACACTGGTATTTGGTACTAAAGTATAGAGCATGATGAAGCCAACCATAGAAATTAAATAGGGCAACATCTTAATTAGTGCACCACTAAACCCTGGGATCCCTTGATCGGCAAATGTCACTAAAGAAACAATATAGGATGTCATACCAATACTTGCTCCCAATAGCACTGGACCAAGTGTCAGCACCATCCAGTAAATCGCAAACGAAATCATCAACGGGCGTTTTTGCTTTACTCGCCATATACGGTTGAGTGTGGTGTCAACATTACGAATAAGCAGCAAAGCCACGACGGCCAAAAAGCTCACCCCCACCGCTGTCATCTTATTCGCATTGCCAGTAAACGCACTGATATGCTCTTTAATGGTGTCCGTCGATGTCGGCACAAAGTTATTGAACACAAAGTTTTCAATTGCAAAACGTGTATCTTCAAACCCAGGAAACGCCGAAAAAATTGCCACGCCCACGGCAACCAAGGGGACTAACGACAACAGCGTGACATACGCTAAATAGCCCGCATTGACTGTGATCTGGTCTTCAACACAACGCTTACTATAGCGGCGCCACCAGCTAGGCTGAGAATGTAAGAATCGCAGTGCGACGATCTTCATTTCGGTTATTCTTTGCATCATAATCAAGTTAATATTCATGGATCACTTTACACATCATAACAATCCCCGCCATAATTTATAGCGCTAAGTAGTAATATATAACGACGGTCACATGGCCACTTACTGATTATTGACCTTCTAGAGCCCGGGAGTGCAAATGAAGAAACTCACCTTAAGCGCAGTGTTACTTTTACTCGTTACAGGCTGCCAAAGTGCCTATTACGCCACCATGGAAAAGTTTGGTGTGCATAAACGCGAGATATTGGTTGATCGTGTCGAAGAAACAAAGGAGTCCCAAGAGGAATCACAAAAAGAGTTTCAATCGGCATTGGAAAGACTCACCACGTTAATTAATTTTAATGGTGGCGAATTACAAGAAGCCTATAACCTGCTTAACGATGACTACCAATCATCCCTTGCTGCTGCAGCTGAAGTAAGTAGCAATATAGACAAAGTGGAAGACGTGGCCAATGCGCTATTTGACGAGTGGCAAGATGAACTTGAGCAATATTCGAGTGCAAACCTAAAACGCGAGAGTGCTAAGCAATTAAGTCAAACACAGCGCCAATTTGAACGCTTACTTCGCTCAATGCGCAGCAGTGAAGCCAAAATGCAGCCCGTGCTCGACTCACTACAAGATAATGTGCTGTACCTTAAGCACAACCTAAATGCACAAGCGGTAAGCGCTATTAAAAGTGAGTTTACGGGGTTAAAGCGTGATATTAGCGCCCTAATCGCAGATATGAATCGCTCTATTGAAGATTCGAACAAGTTTATTGCTGAGATGAATGCACGTAGCGCTTGAGTATCTTAGTCATTAACAGTTGATAAATAAGACTACATAGTATCATTCAAAAAGCATACCTCACTGCTATAGTGATTTGCACTTATACGAATACGATTAAAGGCCATACTAATCAAAAGATTAGTATGGCCTTCGGATTTAACAGTCTATATTGACCCGTGTCGTAGTCTAATGAGGAGCAGGACTCCCCATTAGTAATTGCCATGCAGCAGCCATATAAGTTTGATATTCAAGGGTTGGTGCTGGCTTCTCAACACTTTTATCACCCAGTTTGGGGTTAACCTGATAGCTATAAAACTGCTCACCATCACCTTGTTTCCAAACCCGCTCCGTATCTCGAATTGTTTTATAACCAAAAACACTCTCTGGTGTTTCAGAACCAACAAGTGAATGGCCAAAACTAGCAAATGATGTGTTGGGCCTTGCTATCAAGTCCATAATTGTAGCTGTGATATCCATATGTGAAGCAATTGTTCGGTTACTCAATTTAGGTGAAACCCCTTGCCCCAGTAAAAGGATTGGGACATGGGTGAGTTCGTACAAGTTAGGCTTAGCATGAAAATAGCGGCGGCTGTAGTGATCTCCCGTAATGATAAATAGCGCATCAGGGTATTTGCGTTGCATATTATCCACAAACTGCCCCATCATTTGATCTGAATACCATAAGTGTCCAAGAGTGTTAGCAGATAACACTTCATCACCCATCCGCTGAAACTTAGCGGGGTAGTCACCATTTTTCCAAGGGTAATCGCTAGCTGACAAATCTAAATTAAATGGGCCATGATAGCTAGTCGTCATAATCAAATTAAAGCTATTTTCTGGCACTGACTGGCTAACGAGATCAAATAACTGCCCATCATCAACCCCCCATACACCGGCACTGCCCTTACCTCCTGCATTTGCCGCCGAATAAATATGATCGACGCCATGCCTATCCATAAAATCACCTACTGTTTGCCAAGACAATAAGCCGCCATAAAAAAATTGTGATGTATAGCCTTGCCCTCCATCAAATGGATTAGCGAGTAAGTATGAGCCTTACTCGTGAGACGGCTCATGTTAATACCACTAAATGGAATCCCCGTAACTAGACTGGATAATGAGTTCATTGTGCTTGATGCAGCAGGCAATGCTTGTTCAACGTAAATACCCTTTGCTTTTAATCGATGAAAATTTTCTGTTAGCGCTAAATCCCTATATTTATTCTGCAGAGGCCAAGAGTCAAAGCTTTCCATTACAATGTAAAAAATGCGTGAAGGCTTTTGAATTAAGGGACCCACACTTCGAGTCTCGTTATTATGCAGCGCATCATCAACCTCATGCTTATCGGCTAAATAAGGGTTAGTACTTGACGTAGTGAGCTGATTTAATTCACCGTAGTCTTGTATCGCGTAGAAGAAACTGCGAAATGGGTTAATAACTAAGTTGTTTACAAATGGATCAGTGGTGACAGCTGACCACTTTCTCGATGCGGGACGGGAGTCAAATGAACCTCTAGCGGCGCAAACGAACATAACGAACACCAATATCGAAATAACTGCTTGTTTGATTCTACTCTTCGGACAAATATTTATTAGTAAGCGATAACTTCTCTTATCCACAAAACGAGTCCATACGACCACGCAAGACAGCAGTATACCTATGCTCAACAAACTACCCCAAGGTTTATACTGCTGAATCGCGGTGCTCAGTATGGCCTGCTGATCATCATATAACCCTTCCAGCATAAAGTAATTATATTGAGTTCCATACTCACTGATATAAGTTATCCCGCAGATTCCTAATAATACAAAAACACTCAGATAGATTAGCCCTATCGTATTGCGTGCTCGTCTAACCCAATTATCTAATCGCAAAGGCTGTAGGAAACAATTCAGCAAAAAAGGAATAGCGAGACAAACTCCAGCAGCAGAGGAGTCAAATTTAAAACCGGTGGCTAAGGCATCAAGCAGTTGGCCAATCGTAAGATCATACGATACTTTTTCTTTAAAGTTAAAGAGATAGAAAACTCTAAATGACATAAGTAAGAATACACCACTGACCCATAACAAGAAAATAACCCAACTTTCCCTTATGAACTTTATCCAGCGGCTTGAAGATAAACTATTGTTGAGCAACAAAGCAGATAATCCTTCATTATAAAAAATAACAACCCATCAATAATGATAATATAAAATTGATAATTATTTAAATTAATGTTAACTTCCCTAATAGTAACACAAACAAAATAAGGAAATAACTATGAAATACACTTTAGTGCTAGCAGGAGCAGCTCTAGCAGTTTCAACGATGACTCAAGCAGCTTCAGGTATAATGTTTATCAATAAACAAAAATACGCTGAAGAAACCAATTTTATTTGTATGGATGGAAAAAGTGAAGTAGATAAAGCATGGAAAGGACAGACTGTGCAGACTTATTACTGCGACTTTGGCCGTGACCAGTATTTTTCATTTTACAAAGACAACCAAAAAATTTCTTTTGATAGTTCTGTTTTCAATTCACCATTTGCTACCCATGGAAAAATAAAGCTTCAATATATGGGCAAGTTGGCACGTTATATTGAAGACAAATATTACGGTGACCCTTGGTTTGAGATTCGCCCAGTGTATGACGAGCACCTGTGTTTAGATGCAAGCCGTTACGATGGTGCATCCAAAAGAAATGTTCAATTTTGGCACTGTGAAGGAATGGCCGACCAAATGTGGAGATTTGATGGCGCAGGTCGCATCATCAACAAAATGCAAAATAAATGTCTAGATCCAACAGGCCATAGTGGGTCTAAAGGAAGAAATATCCAACTTTACGATTGTGACGGCGGACTAGACCAAGAGTGGTACTATACTCCATGGAGTAGATAGGAGTCGGTTAGGCACCACTTTCAATGAAAGAGCATGAGTCACCTCAGCTCTTTCTTCAACTAAAAACGTAACCTTTGATTTTAAGCTAGCTAAATACCATCTCTGGTACGTCATCTGGGCAAATCAATATGCCTGCGGTTTTTGCTTGAATTTCCAAGACGCTAACACCCGGTGCTCGCTCAAGTAAATGAAACGCACCATTTTTGACTTCAAGCAGCGCAAGATCGGTTACTATCTTATTGATACAGTTTACGCCCGTAAGAGGTAAACAACACTGCTGCAGAAGCTTGGACTCGCCTTGTTTATTCGCATGCGTCATAGTGCAAATTATATTTTTAGCCCCAGCGACAAGGTCCATCGCGCCACCCATGCCCTTGATAAGCTTACCTGGGATCATCCAGCTGGCAAGATTGCCGTGCTGATCTACTTCAAAAGCGCCGAGCACCGTGAGGTCCACATGACCGCCGCGGATCATTGCAAAGCTTTCTGCCGAACTAAAAATGGCAGCTCCCGTACGGGCCGTAACGGTTTCCTTACCCGCATTGATCATATCCGCATCCACTTCCTGCTCGGTCGGATAAGCGCCCATGCCTAATAAGCCGTTTTCCGATTGCAGCATAACATCCATGCCCTGTGGTACATAGTTGGCCACCAGCGTGGGGATCCCAATGCCAAGGTTGACATAAAACCCGTCTCTTAATTCCTGTGCCACTCGCATGGCCATTTGCTCTCTGGTTAATGCCATTATGCTTGCTCCTTCACAGTACGTTTTTCGATGCGTTTTTCGAACTGTCCTAGAATCACTCTGTCGATATAAATTCCGGGAGTATGAATTTGGCTCGGTTCGATTTCGCCGGGCTCTACTATTTCTTCCACCTCAACGACGGTAATTTTTCCGGCCGTTGCGGCCATTGGATTAAAGTTCATGGCGGTATGGCGATAAACACAGTTGCCAAAACGGTCTGCTTTCCACGCTTTTATGATGGCAAAATCTCCCGTAATACTTGGTTCTAAAATGTATTCTCTGTCACCAAACGTTTTTACCTCTTTGCCCTCAGCGACTGGTGTACCAACGCCTGTTGCGGTATAAAAAGCGGGGATCCCGGCTCCACCTGCGCGCATTTTTTCTGCAAGCGTCCCTTGCGGGGTTAATTCAACTTCCAATGCCCCACTCAATAACTGCTGCTCAAACAATGCGTTTTCTCCCACATAGGAAGCCACCATTTTGCGGATCTGCTTGTCCTCAAGCAAAATCCCTAAACCAAACCCGTCTACTCCGCAGTTATTAGAAACCACAGTTAAATCCTTTGTGCCCATGCGGCGTACTTGGCTTATCAAACCTTCTGGGATCCCGCACAAACCAAAGCCCCCCGCAATCACGGTCATGCCATCACACAGTCCTGCCATTGCTTCTTCGTAGCTTACGACTACCTTATCAAATCCAGCCATCATTCCTCCTATTGCACTGTCCAGCCGCCGTCCAGCACAATGGCTTGGCCAGTAATGTTGCGTGACTCATTTGCGAGTAAAAAATTGACAGCATGGGCAATCTCATCCAACCCTATAAAGGCCTTTTTCGGCATTGGCGCCAACATAATATTGTTTATCACTTCATCCTCGCTGATCCCATGCTGTTTCGCTTGCGCGGTAATTTGCTGTTCTACCAATGGGGTTTTTACATAAGCTGGGCAAATGGTGTTCACGGTGATATCGCAGTCCGCGGTTTCCAGCGCCAATACTTTGCCAAATCCCATCAACCCATGTTTTGCAGCGACATAAGCAGACTTATATTTAGAAGCGACTAGAGCATGGATAGAACCAATATTAACGATACGGCCAAAGCCGCCTTTGCGCATATGCGGTAATACCGCCTTACACAACATGGCTGGACCTGTTAGCATCACGTCCTGCAGCAATTGCCACTTATCTTCTGGATAATGCTCTAGTGCTTCAACATGTTGCACGCCTGCGTTATTGATAAGCACATCAATGTTATCGTGCTGACGGATAAAGTCAGCGATGTCTTGCTTATTGGCAATATTGAGCGCAAACGCTTGTGCATTTCCTCCTTCACTGACGATAGACTCAGCCACCGTCTGTACTTGCGCTAAGTTCAAATCTACGAGCACTAAGCTATATCCTTGCTTGCTAAGGGCCGTCGCAATATAACGACCTATGCCGCTTGCAGCTCCTGTGATCAATGCCTTTCTCATCGTCGCTCCTTAGTTATTTTGCTAAGAACTGACGGATGGTGTCAGCCTTTGATTGAATTGAAAAAATACCGTCTAAGTGCCCCCAAACGCCTTCTATCTCTGTAATTTGCACGTCTTTTTTCTTGGCTTTAAGGGTTTCTGCTAACTTACGAATGGGTTCAGGCCTTAATAACAAGTCATTGCTTGCTGGCATCAATAAAACCTTTGCTGTGATTTTATCGATAGCGCTATCAAAATTACCTTGCATGCCTGCGGTATATAGTTGCGAGGCGCGAACTAAATACAAGATAGAATTCGCATCTTGCGTTTCGGCCCTCGCTCGTGCGCGCGCGGCTAGCGTTTGGCTGAGTTTAGGGAGCTGACGAATATCTTGTTTTGCTTTGGGATCAAGCACAATAAAGTCTGGAAAACTGGCGTTGTAAATAGCGGGGTGCATCGCATCTTGAGTAATATTAAGCATCGTGGCAGTCAGTCCAGCAAGCGGCCTTTCCCCGTCGTAGTAGTCCCCGCCCTGCCAATTTGGATCAAGTCGAATTGGTAAAGCCCATTTCTCTAACGCCGCAACGGTCCAAGCATCCATTTTTGCCGCGCCAATCACATGAATTAAACGTGACACTTTTTCGGGGTAGCGCACCGACCATTCTAACGCTTGGAAAGATCCCATAGATGCGCCCATCACCGCATGAAGCTTGTCAATACCTAGGCTATCCAATAGTTGCTTTTGTACTTCAACAAAATCACCGATGGTCACTACCGGAAAATCCAAGCCGTAAGGTTTGCCCGTCTTCGGATTAATGGAAGCAGGGCCCGTCGTGATCACATCTTTACTATGCCAGTTTGCATTGACCAAAGTATCCGCGCTTATCACAAAGTACTTGTTAGTATCTATCGCTTTACCCGGGCCGATAATGGCATCCCAGTAACCTGCCAATACGTCAGACTCTCGATACTTACCCGCGGCGTGAGATGTGCCTGAAAAGAAATGCGTGATCAAAATTGCATTGCTTTTGTCGGCATTTAATTTGCCATAGCTTTCCCAGCCGACCTTAACATCAGGAATGCTGGCTCCAGACTCTGTAGTAAAATGCGCGAGTGTAAATGCCCGCTTTTCAACCAGCATAGGTTTGCTCGTCTCACTGCCATAGACAATATGGCTGGCAACGAACAAGAGTAACAGGAAAATCCGCTTCATTGCTGTATCACTCCGTTAAAATAAGATGAATAGGGTTAATGCGAGGGCAACGCCCACCAGCGGTACGACTGCAGTCAACGCAGCCATGGACCAATATGCTCGTTGATGTGTTTCTTTACAGATGGCGCGAATGGTTGTGACCACATAACCATTATGCGGTAAGGTATCCAAAGCGCCTGAGCTAATAGCGACAACACGATGTAATTGTTCTGGATTAACACCTGCATCAATGTAGTGCGGCGCCACTAAAGGTAACGCAATGGCTTGTCCACCAGATGCCGAACCGGTTAAACCGGCTATCACACTTACCGCCACAGCGGCGCCAAGTAGCTCATTACCCGGCATCTGTGTCATCATCTCGACCGCTAATTGAAATGCCTCGGTGTTTTTTGCTACCGCACCAAAACCCACTACGGCACTGGTATTACCGATAGCAACTAACGCCCCAGTTGTGCCTAAGTTAATCGCGGCCCCCATGTTGTGAAAATGCTTAAAGTTAATCGCAACAATACTGAGTACACCGCCTAGCAACGCTACAATGAGTGCACTTTGCTGCAGCACATCATGAAGTGTAAAAGATAAAATCAACACCACGATTAAAGGCAGTACACCAGTGATTGGATGAGGATAGTTACGTTCATGCATTTCAGGGTCGTCTTTTTTCGCCTCAAAGTGCTCACCATTTGCCACCGCTTTGGCTATCATCTTTTTCAACCACCAATAACCTGTAATGGCCATAAATGTGGCGACCACTAGACTGACTTCCCAAGCCGCATAAGGTGAGGTACCCAAATATTTTATTGGGATCCAGTTTTGAATTTCAGGGGAGCCTGCCGAAGTCATGGTAAAGGTGACTGAGCCGAAAGCCAGAGTTGCGGGAATAAAGCGTCTTGGTAAATTGGCATCTTTAAACAAGCTGAGCGCCATAGGATAGACAGAGAAAGCCACAATAAAAACACTCACACCACCATACGTTAACACAGCACAGGCAATCACCACCGCTAATACCGCATGTTTCATACCTAACTTGTCGACAATATAGCGTGCCACGCTGTCGGCAGCACCGCTGTCTTCCATGAACTTACCGAACAAAGAGCCAAGCAAGAACATGAAAAACCAAGCACTCAAAAAGCCAGCAAAGCCATCCATATAGAGTGTCAGAAAGCTGCTTTCTACAGCTTCTGTGGGAAATAGCGCAACGCCACTCGTTAATGCGACCAATAAAGCGCACAGTGGAGCTGCGATAAACAAGTTTACGCCACGGAGAGTTAGCCAAATAAGCAGGCCAAGTCCTCCTGCCAGTCCAAGCATACTGAGCATAAGGGCTTCCTTTTATTGTTATTAATGCCCGTTGTAATTTGATGTGTTGGGCATACTGTTGATGAATATCAGTGTGGCGTGCAGGCGCAATAAAAACCATAGTACTAAGGTTATAGAAGCCCTACACCCCTTGTTAATCCTAGCGTATCAAGGCATTAGTACTAAGGTACTAATAGAAAAACTTTACAACTCCCCTATGCTTTGGTGTGACAACAAGCACCCAAAATGACAATAATAGGGATCACAGGATGAACATTTACCAACCTAGATATTCAGCTATCGCGTTGGCTATTACACTCGCAACTCAAGTCAGCCCAGCGGCAGCAGAAGCAGAACAAGCAACACAATCAGAAGGTAAGCTAGAACGCATTGAAGTCACGGCGCGTAAGACGGTAGAAAACCTTCAAACCGTTCCAGTTGCAGTGACTTCTATCGGTGAAACCGATCTACTTGAAAATGGCATTTCGGTACTCTCTGAAGTCCAGCAGTTTTCACCCAATACCACGCTTCAAGCTAGCCGTGGTACTAACTCAACCCTCACTGCCTTTATTCGCGGTGTCGGGCAGCAAGACCCACTGTGGGGTTATGAGCCTGGTGTCGGCATTTACGTCGATGACATTTATTTGGCAAGGCCGCAAGGTGCTGTACTAGACCTCCTTGATGTACAACAGATTGAAGTATTACGAGGACCGCAAGGCACTTTATATGGCAAAAACACCATTGGTGGTGCAATAAAATACGTTACTAAGGAAATGTCTGGCGATGCGACATTTAACGTGGAGGGGACGATTGGTAGTTATAATCAACGCGATCTTAAGATCACAGGTCAATTGCCGCTCGTGGAGGACACGCTCTACCTCGGTTATGGCTTTGCCACTTTGAATCGAGATGGCTTTGGCGAGTTCAAGGTTTCAACGCTACCTGGCCAAGACAAGGAAAACTACAATAAAGAAATTCAAGCTGTGCGGTTAACCTTGGAATATCGTCCAAGCGATGATTTGTTCTTCCGTTTAGCATGGGATAAAACCGACGATGACTCCAACTCTAAAGGAGGTTATCGCTTGCTGCCGAGCTTACTGACTGACGCCCCCGTGCCTGACAGCGTATTTGATTCTTACACCAGTATGCCAACCTGGAACAAAGTCGAACTTGAGGGATATAGTTTGACCGCTCGCTGGGATCTTTCTGACGCCACCACAATAAAATACATCGGCGCTAGCCGAGATAGTTATTCCCCGACCAATATCGACTTTGATAATACGCCACTGCGGATCTTTGATGTACCCGCCATTTATGATGACGAGCAAACCACGCATGAGATACAGCTAAGCCATGCAGGTAATGGCTATAAATTTGTCTCAGGTCTATATTATTACGATGGCGAGTCATGCGGCCAATTCCAAGCAATTTTGGAAGTGTTAGGACAAAGCTTAGGTGCCCCCGGTCTTACGCGAGAAGTTAGTGGCTGTAACAACTCAAATAGTAAAGCCGCCTATATTCAAGGTACCATTGATTTAGCAGAGCAGTGGTCGCTCACACTGGGCGCTCGTTACACGAAAGACAGCAAAGAGGCACAAGTCAGCAATGGTTTGGTCTTTGATGTCGTGTATCCCGAATCAAACTGGATCCCAGGCTACACGCGCCCTGCAGGTGAGCTCGTGCCGTCAGTGCTCGATGATGAAGAAGATTGGTCGCGCTTTACACCGAGAGTGGGAGTGGAATATCAATACAACCGCGATATCATGTTCTTCGCCAGCTACGCTCAAGGGTTTAAATCCGGCACCTTCAACCCCAGAGCCAGCACCGCAGAGCCTGCTGCAGATCCTGAAATCGTAGATTCTTTCGAAATTGGTATGAAAAGTGAGTGGAACGATAATCTAAGAGCTAATATCACACTATTCACTTTAGATCACAAAGACCGCCAGTATATTTCCGTACTACCCGGCGCAACCTCTGCCGATCTTAACCAGCGACTTGGCAACATTGGTAAATCTACAGCAAATGGTATCGAAGCCGAACTGAGCTATGTCGCTACCGAAGCGCTGAGCTTTGACGCCGCGATAGGATATATAGACAGCGACTTCGAAGAGGTACTCGATACTAACCCAGACACGGGGGCGACATTTGATAAATCAGACCGCTTTAGTATTTCTAACACCCCTGATTTAACTTTTAACCTTGGGGCGACATACAAACTCTACAGTGATATTGGCGACTGGGTGTTCAATGCTAGCTACTACCATCGTGGTGATTATGTTTTATTTGAGGAAGATAGCCTACTGACGCAGGATAGCTATGGTTTAGTCAACCTGAGTATTAATTGGTATAGCACGGATGGTAATTGGCGTGTTGGTCTTCATGGTAAAAACCTGACCGATGAAGAATATATGATAGGAGGCTATCAGTTCGTGACACCAGATCCAAGCGATCCGAGCAATGTGAGTAAATATACGCCGGGGCTTGGTGGTGATAATACCTTGATAGGCTACTTTGGCGACCCAAGAACCGTTTCACTTACCGTGGGTTATCGTTTTTAGCACCGAAAGCGAGGCTAAAAGGGAGCCTCGCTATCTCAATCACTTGATGTAGTTTTGGAAATACCCTATAACAACGGATACTAGGAGTTAGTTAAGGATGTCTCAGGTGCAAGCAATCATCGCTGATGACCACCCATTATTTCGCAGCGCACTCAAACAAGCCGCTGCACAAGCAATTGGTCATGACCCCATCAAAGAAGCCAGTACCTTAGACAGTTTATTCGAGATGCTGCTCGCGCACCCTGAGACTGAACTGGTCTTTTTGGACTTATCTATTCCTGGCGCGAAAGGTCTCGAAGGTCTTGCTAGATTAAGAAACCATTACCCAGACATATTAGTGATCATGGTTTCAGCCAACGAATCGGCAGCCATTATTAGTCAATGCATTGCCCTCGGGGCAAGCGCTTATATTCCCAAGTCTTCGTCGCTAGAGGTGATTAGTGATGCCATCAAGCTCGTTATAGAAGGAGAAACTTGGTTACCCGAAATCGTGGATATCGCGCCTGAAAATGACAGCGAACAAGCACAATTTGCACGTAATTTAGAAAAACTAACTCCCCAGCAATATCGAGTATTAACCATGATTGCCGACGGCCTACTGAATAAACAGATTGCGTATGCAATGTCGATTCAAGAGACCACCATCAAACAGCATGTTTCAGCTATTTTAAAAAAGCTCAATGTATATAACCGCACCCAAGCTGGGATCCTATTTAATCAGCTGGCTACGGATATACATCTCGACGATGAAGCGAATGCTTAAATAACCTGAGCTGCGGATAATTAATGCCTTTCTAGCAGCCAGTTTTAGCGCTAACTGCGTTGAATTCACTTCCAATAGCCAGCTATTGGTGCGTAAATTCGCCTTGCTTTCCCTAAAACTCTCTGGCTAGACAAGGAAAAAACCAAGTTGTGCTTTAGAAACAATGAGTTGGAACATTCCTTATCCAAACCTCAGGTTAACTAACTAGATCAATCGCTTAATCATGCGCTTTAGAGCTGGCGTCTTAAGCGGCTTATAGAGTAATGGGATCCCAGCATCACTCACTCGCTCACGGATGGTCTCGTCGTGGTTAGCCGTGTTGATAATGATTGGCATATCATCAAGCTTAAGCGCTGCTATCACCTCAAGCCCAGTGACACCATGATCAAGCTGATAATCCGCAATCAGCATATCTGCCCGACTCATTGCTTGCAGCGCGCTAAGTTCCGCTTTATCTCGCGCCACAGCCACTCGGCACCCCCAACTCAGTAATACTTGAGATAGTGCATTGAGTGCGTTGGCATCATTATCTAGCAACCAAATGGATAAACCCGATAATTGCGTATCACCGCTGGGTTTGTCAGCGGCTACTTCGGTCTTTTTATCCATCTGTGTGCCATAACTTGGCAATGTTAAGGTAAATTGCGTGCCTTTATTAAGTTGCGAGCCAAGGGTGATGGGAATTTCCAACACTTCGCATATCCGTTTACTGATCGCAAGCCCGAGTCCTAACCCCTGTGCCAGTTCTTTACTGTGGAGCTGTTTGAACTCTTGAAATATGGCGTCCTGATCTTGCTTTGCAATGCCCACTCCAGTGTCTTCAACAATGATGGAAACACTCTCACCCTGACTCTCAGCGATTAACCTTACCGTACCAGACTCGGTGTAACGGATAGCGTTACTCAGTAAGTTTCCCAATACCCTTTTCAGGAGTGCTTTATCGGTGTAGAGCATGACATCACAAACCCGTACAGCAAACGCTAATCCTTTGTCTTTTGCTATCGCCCCATATTCATTTTCCAATGGTTCCAACAGTGACGACAACGCAAAGCGCGAGCAGTTAACCTTAAACGCGCCAGCCTCTAACTTTGTTAGCTCAAGAATACTCGACAACAGCTCCTCAGCACTTGCCAATGAGCTTTTGATACTTTGCGAAAGCTCAGCTAAGTCGGTCCCTTGGGCCTTTTCACTCATCAATGAGCAAAACAGGCTCGCTGCGTTGAATGGCTGTAACAGATCATGACTCGCTGCGGCAAAAAAACGGGTCTTACTCTCCGTTGCATGCTCCGCTTGGCGTTTCGCAGAAGATAAAGCACGGTTGGCGTCTATCAACTCTTTGGTCCTTGCCGCGACCGTTTCTTCTAGGTTTACATTAACTTGCTCTAGTAAGGATTGTTGTTTTACAAACTCGGTGATATCCGTATAGGTCGTTACAAATCCACCACCTGGCAATGGGTTACCTTGCATTTCAAACACTCGGCCATCATGGTGCTCTCGGCGGTAGCGATACGCATTGCCTCGTCGTAAATGTGATAGACGCTTCTCTACTTGCTGCTCGACATCAGCATCACCAAATAGTCCGCGCTGCGCATTGTAACGAATAAGCTCAGCCACAGGACGCCCGATAAACAGCGCATTGTCTGGATAATTAAACATTTCTGCATAGCGCTGGTTCCAAGCGACCAATTGCAGTTGACTATCCACTACACTTATCCCCTGACTGACGTTTTCTATCGTCGACTGCAGCAAATCTCGATTAAAACGTAGCACCTGTGACGCTTCATCGACAAAGTCAGCAACTTGCTCTAAAGGTTGGCGTTTTTCATCTTTAGCAACATCCAAAATCAGTTTCGCAGATGCCCCACCAACGAGCGTCGACATTTCCCGCTCGATCATATTTTCCACTTGCAATGGCGCTGGCTGCTTCCAGTTTGCAGGCTCTTTAGGAAAGTGAAGCTCGACAAGCTGCTGCGCTCGCGCTTGTTCGCTAAAGCGCTGCAGTAATGTTGCTAAGTCTTGGTAACTCAATACCGTGTTAGTGGACTGTGCAGATTTGGATGGCATTACAAACTTGTTGCTTTGTAGCCGCTCAGCAAGACGTGCAGATGAAATAAACGGCACCAGCAAATAAACCAACAAATTTGCACTTAAAGAGATCAACACGGACTGGCTCGTACTGTCTAACCCCAGACCCAAAAAGTCTAAAGGCGCTAACCATGTGATATTCATAGGCCCCGCGCTCAACCATTGAATTTCGAAGTTAAAGCCACTAATGAGGCTCGGTAACAACAGCGTGTAAAACCAAATTGCAAAACCTGTCACAATCCCCAATTGCGCACCTAAGCATGAAGCCCCACGCCACCACAAACCAACCACCATAGCGGGCGCAAACTGCGCAACCAAGGCAAATGACATGAGCCCCATATTGGCTAGCGTGTTGCCCTCAGCCAGCACGCGATGACTGGCGTAACTCAATAATAAAATACCAACAATGACCACCCGTCGAGCATTGAGCAGATTAAACTTAGATAAGCCCCGATGGCTCGAATTTAACTGCGAGCGGCGCAGCAAAAATTGATTGATAAAGTCATTGGTGATCATAATAGATAGCACGATGGCTGAGACTATCACCATGCTCGTCGCTGCAGAGAATCCCCCTAGAAAGGCTATCAACGCAACTAAAGGCGCGTCGGACCCCAGCGGTAAGGCAAGCACAAACGTATCGTAGCCAACATCTTGGCCATTAAAATACACCAGCCCGGCGTAGGCGATTGGCAAAATAAATAAATTAATCAGCAACAAATAAACGGGAAACAACCAGCGTGCGGTCTTAAATTGGTTTTGTTCATCATATTCAATAAAAGAGGTATGAAACTGCCTCGGTAAACAAAGCGTTGCCAATACCCCTAAAAGAACATGGACTAAATAAACATAGGTTGGGCTAGCGGTTGCCTCTATTTGTTTGGTAATTCCCTGCTGCTCCGCCTGGTTAAATAAGTGAGTGGGCGATTCAAAGAGCACAAAACAGACATAAACACCAACGGCAATAAACGCCAGCAACTTAATTAATGACTCAAAGGCGATTGCAGTCATCAACCCTGGGTTATGCTCACTCGGCCTCAGCCTACGCGTGCCAAACAAAATGGCAAATAGGGCTAACAGCAAGGTGATATAAAAAGTACTATCCTGCCAAAACGCGACACTCACCTGCTGGGTGTCGCTTGTTAGCATACCGATACTGGCGCTGGTGGCGTTAAGCTGAAGGGCAATATAGGGCACAACCGCAATGACAGAGATCAGAGAAATGAGTCCAGACAGACTAGAAGAGTTACCGTAACGAGTGGCAATAAAGTCCGCCATGGAAGTAAGTTGCTGCTGGCGGCATATTTCAGCAATGCGTGTGTAGACTTGCCACCCAAATATGAACAGTAAAATCGTGCCAACATAAGTTGGTGCAAGCCACCAACCATTATTTGCAGCTTGCGCGGTAGTACCAAAAAACGCCCAAGAGGTGCAATACACCCCAAGTGACAAGGCATAGGTGACTTGCTTGGCACGATAAGACCTAAATTTAGTACTTGCCCTATCTGCGCCCCATGCAATGGTAAATAAAAGCGCTAAATACAGCAGCGCAATAAGACTGATCAGCCCGATAGAAAACATAACTGTGATGATTTTTTATTGTTTGCTCTAGCATAACGGCTGTACTGTAAAAAGACAGCACACTTTAGTGTTACACCCTAGCGCTTAGTATCACCACTTATAATCTAAAACTGCTCACCGATTTATCCAGTGCACGGGATAAAGACAGCAGCGACAATGCTTCATCTGACGCGCGCTCGGCTCCGGTTGCTGTCTCTTGCGCGGTTTCGCTGATTTCTGTAACACTTTGCGAAAGTTGCTGTGTAACCGTGTTTTGCTCCTCAGAAGCACTGGCTATTTGCAGATTCATATCTTTAATCGTACTCACAGATGAAGAAATCGCTTGTAACACTTCATCCGTTTTTGCCGACTTGTCCGCTGTATCTTTAGCATCTTTCACGTTCTCTCGCATCATGCCAACGGAGCGCTTCGCCTCATTTTGCAACTTAGAGATCATCTCTTGAATTTCGTCCGTGCTCTTTTGAGTGCGACTCGCAAGGCTTCTCACCTCGTCGGCCACTACGGCAAAGCCTCTTCCTTGTTCGCCAGCTCTTGCAGCTTCAATTGCTGCGTTGAGCGCTAACAGATTAGTTTGCTCCGCTATACCCCTGATGACATCCAAAATAGAACCTACCGACTCTGTTTCTTGTTCAAGATTCTCAATGGTTTGGCTAACATTTTCTATTTTACCCACTAGGCCCTCCATTGCTTGCTGTGTTTCAACAACAACTTGAACACCTGAATTAGATTGAGAATCCGCATCGGTTGCGGCATCCGCTGCGAGTTGAGCACTTTGGGTTATCTCAGCAATCGTGGCAGCCATTTCATTCATCGAAACTGCGCTATGACTGAGTTGCTCCATTTGGTTGTCCGCCCCTTGTTTGGACTGGGCGGTGATAGCACTAAGCGTTTCCGACGAGGAAGATAGTGCATTTGTAGAGCTTTGAATTTCTGCAATGATGGCTTTTAGTTTGTCAGCCATATTACGCATTGCCAAATAAATGCCGCTGACCGATTCCCCCCTGTCAAATTGAATAGTAAGGTCGCCACTGGCAATCCTTGATGCCACTTCTGCGATTTCTTTTGGCTCCCCACCAATTGGAATTTTAATTAAACGAGTGATATACCAACTCAGAAAGCAGCCTAAAAAGATCACCGCAAGTGCAACAACAATAATTGTATTCACGGTGTTTTCACTTTGCGCTTGAGCAACTGGCCCCAATTCGTCTTGCTTCTCTTTTATTGATTCTTTAATACGTGCTAAATAATCCGCAATACTTTGACCATTTTTGTTAAGTGATTCGGCTATTAATTGATTTCTTTCAGTGATAATTCGCTGGACCTCGGTTACCCCCTGAGAGTAACGATCCCCAAGTGACTCAGTATCTGCTAGTAGTTGCTTGGCTGTGTCGTCAGTAAACTCCGACTTAGATTGATTTAGTAAGTCCTTTTCCTGCTTAAGTTCTTTCATTGCTCTTTCATAGTCTTCTGGCAGGTTACTCACTAGGAACTTATTCACAAATAATCGCCCTAGTAACAACTTTTCCTGCATATGAGCAGCAAGATTTAATCCTTGAAAGTCACTGCGTTCGACACTTAACTCCATTAACTGAGTGACATTTTTTCGCATTTGAGGACCTATTTGATCCAGTGTACCATTGACTACTGTATCCCTGCGGCGGTAAAGCGTTAGGATCTGTTTAAAGGTTGCTTCATATTCGGTTAAAGCCTCCTCACTTTTCTCTACTTGCGCTATCAATTCTTGTGTGGTTAGAAGCTTCCTAGCTTCTAGGAAGTCTTTATGTAATTGCTCAGTCTTTTGTTCAAATTGACGTACATCTTCTTGAGACTGCTGTTTGAGAAAATGTAAGACATTCACTCTAGTAGACAATAAGTTTGCTTCCAAACGACTTGCAAGATTACTTGCCCGAGCTAAGCTCCGGTATTCTACAAAATTACTAAAACCACCGCTTAACCCAATGTAAGCCACACCTGACAGCATGATCATTAGAGCAATCATAATTCCAAATGAAACCGATAGTTGCTGACCTAACTTTAATTTTTTAAGCATATAACAACCCTAAACATTGTATAAACGGATAGCTTAGTAACAACTGCGGAAAGTTATTGAGCAAGTGCTACTTGTATTGAATACAATAATCATTGACGTGAATCGTCATTTAGTAAAGGTATGTACCGATTAAAAAGCAACTCAAGAGATGTAGGTATATCGCTCTCATCGTGTGCGTGCAACTTAGTTGTACGCTTGATGCTTTCGTAGACCGATTGGTTAACCTGAAGCTCGATGCTGCTTCTTTGCTCTAATCCAGAAACGCAAAAGTCCAAGATTTTTTCTTAGAAATTGGCGCACATTCGCGAATAGTCACGACGTCACCTGTGAGTAGCTGTGTTGTTTTCATCGTGTGCGTGCAACTTAGTTGTACGCTTGATGCTTTCTTTCTATAAAGAGTACCGTAGATCGGGTGTTTAACCTGACGCTCGATGCTGCTTCTTTGCTCTAATCCAGAAATGCAAAAGCCCCAGCAGATGCTGGGGCTTTATAAAAGTCTAATTTAGTTAAAAACTAAAATTAAGCTTTCTTAGGACGTTCAATCACGTCAACTAGCGTCCAAGATTTTTTCTTAGAAATTGGCGCACATTCGCGAATAGTCACGACGTCACCTGCTAGTGCTGTGTTGTTTTCATCGTGTGCGTGCAACTTAGTTGTACGCTTGATGCTTTCTTTCTATAAAGAGTACCGTAGATCGGGTGGTTAACCTGAAGCTCGATGCTGCTTCTTTGCTCTAATCCAGAAACGCAAAAGTCCAAGATTTTTTCTTAGAAATTGGCGCACATTCGCGAATAGTCACGACGTCACCTGTGAGTAGCTGTGTTGTTTTCATCGTGTGCGTGCAACTTAGTTGTACGCTTGATGCTTTCTTTCTATAAAGAGTACCGTAGATCGGGTGTTTAACCTGACGCTCGATGCTGCTTCTTTGCTCTAATCCAGAAATGCAAAAGCCCCAGCAGATGCTGGGGCTTTATAAAAGTCTAATTTAGTTAAAAACTAAAATTAAGCTTTCTTAGGACGTTCAATCACGTCAACTAGCGTCCAAGATTTTTTCTTAGAAATTGGCGCACATTCGCGAATAGTCACGACGTCACCTGCTAGTGCTGTGTTGTTTTCATCGTGTGCGTGCAACTTAGTTGTACGCTTGATGAACTTACCGTAGATCGGGTGTTTAACCTGACGCTCGATAGCAACAACGATTGACTTGTCCATTTTGTCGCTAACTACACGACCTTGTACAGTACGGATCTTATCGCTCATTATGCACCTGCCTTCTGGTTGATAACCGTTTTCACACGCGCAATATTGCGACGTACTTTCTTAAGCTCGTGAGTTTGAGCTAGCTGACCAGTGCTCGCTTGCATGCGCAGGTTGAACTGCTCACGAAGAAGCTCTAGAAGTTCAGCATTTAGCTCTTCTACGCTTTTGTCTTTAAGTTCGCTAGCTTTCATTACATTACCGTCCGAGTTACAAATGTTGTTTTGAAAGGTAATTTACGAGCAGCTAGGTCGAATGCTTCGCGAGCAAGCTCTTCTGAAACACCTTCCATCTCGTAAAGTACTTTACCAGGCTGAATTTCAGCAACCCAGTATTCAACAGAACCTTTACCTTTACCCATACGAACTTCAAGCGGTTTCTCTGTAATTGGCTTATCTGGGAATACACGGATCCAGATTTTACCTTGACGCTTGACGTGACGTGTCATAGCACGACGAGCTGCTTCGATTTGACGAGCAGTCATACGGCCACGGCCAGTCGCTTTCAAGCCGAAAGAACCGAAGCTAACTTTGTTACCGCTGGTAGCCAGACCACGGTTGCGGCCTTTGTGTACCTTACGGAATTTTGTACGTTTTGGCTGTAACATTAGTCGCTACCTCTTACTTAGCACTTTTTTTAGCTTTCTTCGGCGCACGTTTAGCTGGCTTCTCTTGCTCTTGAACTAGTGGAAGACCACCAATTACTTCGCCTTTGAAGATCCAAACCTTAACACCGATGATACCGTAAGTGGTCAAAGCTTCTGAAGTTGCGTAGTCGATATCAGCACGTAGAGTGTGTAGAGGTACACGACCTTCACGGTACCACTCAGAACGTGCGATTTCAGCACCGCCTAGACGGCCGCTTACTTCAACTTTGATACCCTTAGCACCTAGACGCATTGCGTTTTGTACTGCGCGCTTCATAGCACGACGGAACATAACACGACGCTCTAGCTGAGAAGAGATACCGTCAGCAACTAACTGTGCATCTAGCTCTGGCTTACGTACTTCTGCGATGTTGATTTGCGCAGGTACACCAGCAAGCTTAGTTACAGCTTGGCGAAGCTTTTCAACATCTTCACCTTTTTTACCGATAACAACACCAGGACGAGCTGTGTGAATTGTTACACGGATTGATTTAGCTGGACGCTCGATAACGATTTTAGACACAGAAGCCGCTTTTAATTCCTTAGTAAGGAATGTACGTACTTTGTGATCGCCAAAAAGCTGTTCAGAGAAATCTTTTGTATTCGCGTACCAAGTAGATACCCAAGGCTTTGAGATACCTAGGCGAATACCAGTAGGATGAACTTTTTGTCCCATTACTTATATCTCCTAGCTATCCGAAACCACAACAGTGATGTGGCTTGTACGCTTAAGGATGCGGTCTGCGCGTCCTTTAGCACGTGGCATAATACGTTTCATTGTAGGACCTTCGTCTACAAATACTTTAGCCACTTTAAGCTCATCAATGTCAGCACCTTCGTTGTGCTCCGCGTTCGCGATAGCAGACTCAAGTACTTTCTTTACTAATACAGCCGCTTTCTTTGGGCTGTACGCCAGGATTTCTAGCGCGCGATCAACCGGAAGTCCACGGATTTGATCTGCAACTAGACGTGCTTTCTGCGCCGAACCAGAGGCGAATTTGTGTTTAGCTAATGCTTCCATCATACCCTCCGATTAACGCTTCTTAGCTTTCTTATCCGCAGCATGACCGCGGTAAGTACGTGTAGGTGCAAATTCACCCAGTTTGTGACCGATCATTTCGTCTGTGATGAACACAGGAACGTGCTGACGACCATTATGGACAGCGATGGTCAATCCGATCATGTTAGGTATGATCATTGAACGACGGCTCCAAGTTTTAATTGGCTTCTTGTCACCGCTTTCCAACGCTTTCTCTACCTTCTTCAGCAAGTGTAGGTCAATAAATGGACCTTTCTTGAGAGAACGTGGCATGGCAATTCCTCAACTATTATTTAGTACGACGACGTACGATAAACTTATCAGTACGCTTGTTCTTACGAGTCTTGTAACCTTTAGTAGGTACGCCCCATGGAGATACAGGGTGACGACCACCAGAAGTACGACCTTCACCACCACCGTGTGGGTGGTCAATCGGGTTCATGGCAACACCACGAACTGTAGGACGGATACCACGCCAACGATTTGCACCAGCTTTACCTAGTGAACGTAGCATGTGTTCTGCGTTACCTACTTCGCCAAGAGTCGCACGACAATCAGACTCAACCTTACGAACTTCGCCAGAGCGAAGACGTAGTGTTACGTATTGACCTTCACGAGCAAGGATCTGTACGTAAGCACCAGCAGAACGTGCAATTTGTGCACCCTTGCCAGGTTTAAGTTCAACGTTGTGTACAGTAGAACCTACAGGGATATTACGCATAGGTAGTGTGTTACCAACCTTGATTGGTGCATCAACACCAGATTGGATTGCATCACCTGCTTTAAGACCCTTAGGTGCAATAATGTAACGACGCTCACCGTCTGCATATAATACAAGAGCGATGTTTGCGCTACGGTTTGGATCGTACTCTAGACGCTCAACTTTAGCTGGAATGCCATCTTTTGTGCGTGTAAAGTCGATTACACGGTAGTGTTGCTTATGACCACCACCGATGTGACGAACCGTGATACGACCGTTGTTGTTACGACCACCTGATTTAGAGTTTTTCTCTAATAGCGGAGCGTAAGGCTTACCCTTGTGTAGATCAGGGTTAACCACTTTAACGACGTGACGACGACCCGCAGAAGTTGGTTTACACTTTTGAAGTGCCATAATTCTAACTCCCCTTATTACTCGGCGCCGCCGACAAAGTCTAGCTCGCTACCTTCTTTAAGAGTAACGTATGCTTTTTTCCAATCGCTACGACGGCCAAAACGCATACCAGTACGCTTTGTCTTACCCTTAACATTTAGAGTGCGAACACCAGTTACTTCTACTTCGAAAAGCTTTTCTACAGCTGCTTTAACTTCAGCTTTAGTTGCATCTTTAGCTACTTTGAAAACGATAGTGTTGTTTTCTTCAGCAGATACAGTGCTCTTCTCAGAGATGTGTGGAGCAAGGATTACTTTTAAAAGACGTTCTTCACGGATCATGCTAGCGCCTCCTCAAGTTGCTTAACAGCAGCAGCAGTAATCAGAACCTTATCGAAAGCGATTAGGCTTACTGGGTCGATGCCAGCTACGTCACGCGTGTCAACCTTGTACAGGTTACGTGCAGAAAGGAATAGATTCTCATCTACTTCTTCAGTCACGATTAGTACGTCTTTAAGCTCAAGTTCTTTAAGCTTAGCTACTAGTTCTTTAGTCTTTGGTGCTTCTAGACCAAAGTTTTCAACAACTACTAGACGATCTTGACGAACAAGCTCAGAAAGAATGCTCTTGATCGCACCGCGATACATTTTACGGTTAACTTTTTGGCTGTGATCTTGCGGCTTAGCTGCAAAGCTCACACCACCGCTGCGCCAGATTGGGCTGCGGATTGTACCGGCACGTGCACGGCCAGTACCTTTTTGGCGGAATGGTTTCTTACCACCACCGCGTACTTCAGAACGTGTCAGTTGAGCTTTAGTACCTTGACGAGCACCTGCTGCATAAGCAACAACTACTTGGTGTACTAATGCTTCGTTAAACTCACGCCCAAAAGTAGCTTCGGAAACTTCAAGCGCGCCAGCGCCTTTAATTGCTAATTCCATCACTAAATCTCCAGGACTTATGCTTTAACAGCTGGTTTAACGATAACGTCACCGCCGATAGCGCCAGGTACTGCACCTTTAACTAAAAGCAAGTTACGCTCTGCGTCAACACGTACTAGTTCAAGGTTCTGTGTCGTTGAACGAACATTACCCATTTGACCGGCCATTTTCTTACCTTTGAAAACTTTACCAGGAGACTGGTTTTGACCGATTGAACCAGGAGCACGGTGAGATAGAGAGTTACCGTGAGTTGCGTCTTGCATGCTGAAGTTCCAGCGCTTAACACCACCTTGGAAACCTTTACCTTTTGAAGTACCAGTAACGTCTACTTTTTTCACTTCAGTGAAAAGTTCAACAGTTAGCTCTGAACCTACTTCAAATTCACCTTCACCGCCGTTAAGACGGAATTCCCACAGGCCGCGACCCGCTTCAACGCCAGCTTTAGCGAAGTGACCCGCTGCTGGTTTGTTTACACGGCTTGCTTTTTTCTCGCCTGCAGTAACTTGAAGCGCGTTATAACCGTCAGTTGCGTCAGATTTGATCTGCGTAACACGGTTAGGAGTCGCTTCGATAACTGTCACAGGGATAGATACACCATCTTCAGTGAAGATACGTGTCATACCCACTTTACGACCGACTAGACCTAATGCCATTTTCCTAAAACCTCTCTAATCTTCCGATTAACCCAGGCTGATTTGAACATCAACACCAGCAGCAAGGTCTAGGCGCATTAGTGCGTCTACAGTCTTGTCAGTTGGTTCTACGATGTCGATCAGACGTTTGTGGGTGCGGATTTCATACTGATCACGCGCGTCTTTGTTTACGTGCGGAGAGATCAATACTGTGAAACGTTCTTTGCGCGTAGGTAGTGGGATTGGACCACGAACCTGAGCACCAGTGCGCTTCGCTGTTTCCACGATTTCCGCCGTTGATTGGTCAATCAAACGGTGGTCAAAAGCTTTTAGGCGAATACGAATGCGTTGATTTGACATTCTTAAACCTCAAAATAAAAAGAGCATTTAAAAAGAGCATAAAAAAACGACCGAGACTAACTCAATAATTCCTGAGAAGTCGGTTGTTAATTTATTTCTACCGTTGAACTCACAATTGGAGTTCCTGTTCATAGGGCCTGAAATCCAGACCTTTCATTTACTTTCTAAGACGCTATGGTCAAGAAAGTCTGCATATTATAGTGATATTGGTGATAAATGCAACAACTAATAGAAAGTAATTTTATCGCTAGGCTCCATAGGCTCTGTCACGTAGATACAGTGCTTTGAACATACACAATATTTCACTCACAAAAAGCACATAGAACAAAATTCACTCTACTCAAGCATTCGCTTCTGTTAGTCTTCTATAAAGAAATATTGCGACAAGAAAACATGGATGACGCCTTTGTAAATGGTCAGTCCAGTTAAATCTTGGTATTCTATGGCTAATGATAATTGTTCGGTATTCCCATGCAGATTTTTTCTTATTTGCTTACAACCATCGCCCGCTGTAGCAACTGGCTTTTTGTTAAAAGTAAAGTATTGCCAGAGCATCCCATTGAGGATTACGAGCTAGATCCCAGCATTCCTACATTTTATGTAGCGAGACTCGACTCGGTATCAGACATGGTCGCGCTAGACGTTATGTGTAAAAAGCTTGGTTTACCAAGACCGTCTCAAAAACAGCAAATTGCTAATAAAGAGCTCAATCGTTTTGTTGGGATCCAGACTCCACCTAGTGTCTTTGGTAATATTCATAAACCGAGTGATGCGCTAGAACATAGTAAAGCGATTTTTGAAGCCTTAAAAGATGACGACAATACCGACGCGCAAGTTATTCCGGTCACCATATTATGGGGCCGTAATCCAGGTAAAGAAAAGCCTGGCGTGGGAACCTTATTATCCAACTCATTAACACCGAGCTGGCTACGCAAATGCTTTGTGGTCTTGTTTTCAGGCCGGGATAACTTCGTTCGATTTTCCCGCCCGATTGAACTTAATCAATTGCTAAACGATAAAGCAGACGTTGAGGAACTGCCACATAAGCTGCTGCGCGTTGCACGCGTGCATTTCCGCCGTCAAAAGTTAGCTGCCACCGGTCCAAAACTGCCATCGCGTGAACAGCTATTCAATTCTATCTTAGCGTCACAAAGTATTAAAAAGGCCATTGCTGACGAAGCAAAGGCAAAAGGTCTAAGTCAGGAAGAAGCAAGGTTGCAAGCACTTAGGTTATTAGACGAAATAGCCGCGAACTATTCAGACGCGATGGTGCGCGTAGCTGACAGGGCACTCACTTGGCTGTGGAACAAGCTTTATAATGGTATCGAAGTTAATAACTCAGACAAAGTACAAGCACTCGCGGACAAAGGGCATGAGATCATTTACGTACCCTGTCACCGTAGCCATATGGATTACTTGCTACTTACTTATGTGATTTACCATCAGGGTTTAGTACCACCGCATATCGCAGCTGGCGTTAATCTCAACTTTTTCCCTGCGGGCCCGATTTTCCGTCGTAGTGGCGCCTTCTTTATTCGCCGCTCTTTTTCGGGTAACAAACTCTATTCCGCGGTATTCAAGGAATATTTAAGTCAGTTATTTATCAAAGGGTATGCCGTTAAGTTTTATACCGAAGGCGGCCGCAGTCGTACCGGTCGACTACTACCACCAAAAACGGGTATGTTGGCAATGACACTGCAATCTATGTTGCGTGGTATTGATAGACCTATATCATTAGTGCCCGTTTATCTCGGCTACGAACATGTTATGGAGATCAACACTTACCTCAAAGAGCTGGCTGGCAACAGTAAGAAAAATGAGTCTATCTTTGGTATTTTTAAGGCGATTAAGAATCTTAAAAACTATGGTAGAGGGTATTTAAATTTCGGCGATCCGATATCAGTCAACCAATTTTTAAATGAGCATCAGCCAGATTGGCGTGGTTCTATCCACCCCACCGAAACTCAGAAGCCTGCTTGGCTGAACAAGCAAGTTGCCGACCTCGCTGACGTCATCATGACTGAGATAAATAACTCAGCAGCACTGAACTCAGTTAATTTGCTTGCGACAATTTTGCTTAGCAACGAGCAGTATGCATTGCCTAAATCACAACTGCTACAGCAGCTTGATTTGTATCTTGGACTACACAGAAATGCACCTTACCACGACAATGCGACGGTGCCAGATTCGAGCTCTGAGGGCTTACTCGATCATGCGCTTAAGCTCGATAAGTTCGATATTATTGAAGACAGTTTCGGCAGCATCATTAGTGTTAAGGAAAAAGAACGCGCTCTGCTTAATTATTACCGTAACAATATTCTGCACCTGTTTGCCGTACCAAGCTTAATCGCTCAGCAGCTCTTCAACCGCTACAGCTTGACCGTTGATGAGTGCCGCAAAGAGGTAGCGCTTTTGTATCCCTTGTTTGCAAAAGAGTGGTTCTTAACAGACCTTAAGACAGGATATATAGAGTCTATTTTTGAATACTTTGCGGCTAAGGATCTGATCACCTTTGATGGTCACCTAGCCTCGGTTAACAAAGATGGTAGCGCGTTGGCACAATTAGAAATGCTAGGTAAAGTGATCCACTTAACGCTTGAGCGCTATGCAATCACGATTAACCTCGTTAAGCGTCATCAAGGATTAAGTCGTAGCGAGCTTGAAAAAGAAAGTGCACTTCTTGCCGACCGACTAGGAACTTTACACGGTATCAAAAGCCCAGAGTTTTTTGACAAAAAAGTGCTTAGTGCGTTTGTCACTAGCCTAAAAGAGCAAGGCTTCATAGAACAAGATGAAGCCGCAGGTATTCGCGGTACAGAATCACTACATACTTTAGAGCTGTACTTAAAAGCCCTGCTACCTGCACGAATACATCAGTCTATTCAGCATATCGTTTAATATCATAAGGCCCCCTGTTTTAGGGGCCTACTTTATGGAGCACAGCAAAGCTTAAGTTAACACTCTCTAGCTGTACGATTATCTATTACTTGCTTTATAACGATCGTAACCACACATAGTGCAGCCACTATATCTACAGAGATTACTTGGTGCGGCCAAACTAAAGCAACACCTAAAAACGTTAACATCATTCTGATTGGCTTATTGAGCTTCGCCTCTGCATATCCATATATCGCCGCAACCAAAGCATACATCCCCACAAGCGCGGTGAAAAAAACTTGCATGATCTCAAAGTTACTCCCTCCAATAAACGGCGTATAAGCAAACAGTAAGGGAACGATGTATAGTGCTTTGGCCGTTTTCCATGCTTCTATTCCTGTTGCCACCGGCGGCGTTTTGGCTATTCCCGCGGCGGTAAAAGCGACCAAGCATACCGGCGGTGTCACATTGCTATCTTGCGATAACCAAAAAATAATCATATGAGCAGAAAGTAGCATCATGGCCAAATGCGTGGTATCAAATTGGCTACTGCGAATAATATCAATAGCCTCTGGTGGCAAGCTTGCCAAAATGGTAAACACTTGAGTCTCGGTAATATTTGGCTGGTTGTATATCTCTCCAAGTGCTGGTGTCATCATACTCATCATCATCGTCGCAGTTTCATTAAGTTGACCATTTACTATGCTTTCTACCAGTGCTGACTGGCTTATCAAACCATATAAAGCCGGTGCAGAAAGCGTTGCCAATACAATATACGATGCCGTCACCGGTAGTCCCATACCGATAATTAACGAGGCCAATGCAATCAATACCAACAACAGTATCAAGCTTGCTCCCGCCCATTCATTTATCATTAGAGAAAAAGTAACGCCTAAGGAACTGATTGAAATACAATTCACCAGCATGCCAATGGCAACCAATAATATTGCTGTCTTAGCGCTGTTTTCAGTTGCAGTTGCAAGCGCAGCCAAAATCTTTGACCACCTCATCGGCGCAGGTGAAAACAAAGAAAACAGGCACACACTGAGGGTCGCAATGCTGACTGCATAAGTTGGCGTAAAGCCATAAATCATCAATGCTACGAGCAACACGATAGGTAATAAATGATGCCAACCGGATTTCAGCTCCTGCCAAGCACTTAATTGCTCTGACTCCAATGCTGGCTGGATATTCAAACGCATAGCTTGAATACGTACAAAGATAGCAATAGATGCGAAATAAAGCAGAGCGGGAACAAAGGCTGCTGCAATTATCGTAAGATATGGAATTTGAGTATAGGAGGCCATCACAAATACACCAGCCCCCATAATCGGCGGGATCAGCTGACCTCCAGTCGATGCTCCGGCTTCAACTGCTGCCGCAAACTTTGCAGGAAACCCAGCATTCTTCATTAATGGAATGGTGATCACCCCAGTCGCTGCTGTATTCGCGATAGCAGAGCCCGATACGGAGCCCATCATACCCGAGCTCACGACAGCAACAAGTCCTTGCCCACCAACCATGCGACCAACAAGCGCATTGGCAAAGCGAATGATAAAATCCCCAGTCCCTGCTTGGACTAGAAATGCGCCAAACAAGATAAACAAAAAGACAAACGTCCAAGAAATTTTAGCAATAGGTCCAAACAAGCCGTCATCAAAGTAATTGCGAAACAAAATAGTTTCAGCGCTTAAACCAGCAAAATGAAACACACCATCAATATACTGTCCCAAAAACAGCACATAACTCATCGCCAGTAGGATCATCATCGGGATAAACCAGCCCATACAGCGCCGGACCAACTCAAGCGCGAGGAGTACAGCAGTGGAAGATGCAATCCAATCAGCTGTAGCAAATTCGTAGTTACGCGCTGCCAACGCATCGCTGTACAGAACAAGATAGCCGCAGCTCACAATTAAACCGATAAACAGCCCGATATCAATAACGCTAGAAAGCACTGCTAATTTGCCAACTCTAAGCGGCAAGGTGAGCAAGATAATGCTACCAAATAGCATGAAATGAATGGCTGAAATATAATTATCCGGCCACGTGGCGACCAAGTTAAAATAGAGGTGCAACAGACTCGTGAGTATCGCTAAATAAAAAGCGATCCGCTCACGAGCTGCTGTTGGTGCTGCTAATGTGCTTTGCTCATTGCTACTATTACTCATTGATAGATACTATCCCGTTTTACTTAGTTGGCGGCGTTACTGCAGATGAGCAGGTACGGCAATACCTATTTCTTTATAATACTTCAGCGCACCGGGATGTAGCTTAGCAGGCAGTCCCATGAGTGCCTTTTCTATCGCCATGGCTTTAGTCGCTTTATGGATGGTTTGAAGAAAGACTAAATTTTCATAAATTGCCTTGGTGAGCAGATATACGTCTTCCTCACTCATGTCTTTATGTGCAGCAAGAAAGTTTGGCTGCGCAATCGTTTTGATTGCGTTAGTTTGGCCGGGGTAAGTGCTAGCTGGGATCTCGAAGCGTGACCATAACTCTACCTCAGCGTTGACTTTATTTAGCTGCTCATCAGTAAAATCCAGCACCGTGATACCATTGGCATCGGCTGCATAAGCACTTGTAATAGCGCTGACAGGTACTCCTGCTGGAATATTCATTCCCGCAATCTGACCATTTTGTAGGGCGCTAGAAGAGCCCGCGTAACCTTTATGCACCAAAGTGAATTTGTCACTATCAACGCCCAGTGCAGCCATAATGTGCTTCCCAGAACCTTCCGTCCCAGAGTTACGCTTACCAATGCCAAACCCTTGTGAATATAGGTTTTTCAAATCTGAGACATTACCGGTTTTGGCATACTTCTTAGCAATGACAAAGTGCTCTACGTTCTGCCACAACATCGTCACAGAACGCAGATAATCTTGTTTGCCAACTGGTGCCATTGCACCCGTCCCCTGCGTCGCCCACGCACCGTATAGGCCCTGTAGTATCGCCAGTTCAGCTTCTTTATTACGCATGAGTTTGAGGTTATCACCAGAACCGGCAGAGGTAATGGCTGACACACTCATACCGTGCTGGGGCGTGACTTTTAGCTTAGTTAGTGTCGCGATCGCGACACCCACTGGGTAAAAAGTGCCACCAGATGAGGCTGTCGCCAAAATATAGGATCTGTCTTTATCCACATTGGCAAAGCTTGCAAAAGTACATAGTGACATTGTGATACTGAGCACAGCAGAAATTGTTCGAGCCGAAAGACCTAACATCTTTACACTCCCTAATTTTAGGTTTTATATGGGCTTATTGTGCACATCTTTACGTAATTAATACCAATTACCTTAATTAAGTGATCTATTTTGAGGCGAGAAAATCTTGTCGATAACTAGGCGAAAATTTTGCTATTTAGTTGTTCTAAATGAGAAATTTTTAACGCAGTTAGCGTCAGATTTGTTCCTTCAAATTGAGCAAGTATTAAGACTAATTGGTATAACCAAATTTTTACGTGACTGATGGTGGGATATCAGCATATAGAATAGGGAGATAAAATGGTGAGAATCGGGATTGTAAGCTGTCGCAAGCAAATATAAGAACATTATCAGGTTGTCCGTTATAAACATCACAATGACAAAAATGATGCTTTAATAGGAGAATGACCCTGTTCGCAGGTCGCGATATAAAATCGCTGCTACCAGGCATTAAAAAAGGCTGTACTCATTATTAGAGAACGACCCTTTCTGCTGATCGCGATATAAAATCGCAGCTACGAGGTATTAAAAAACCAGTACTCCTTATCAGAGAATGACCCTTTTCATTTCTCGCGATATAAAATCGCTGCTACAAGGCATTAAAAAAGGCCGCACTCTTTATCAGAGAACGACCTTTTTTGCTGGTCGCGATATAAAATCGCTGCTACGAAGATTATTCTTCGATTGTTGCTACAACACCAGCACCTACTGTACGGCCACCTTCACGGATAGCGAAACGTAGACCTTCGTCCATCGCGATTGGTACGATTAGCTCAACAGTCATCTTGATGTTGTCGCCAGGCATTACCATTTCTACGCCGTCTGGTAGCTGGATGTCACCAGTTACGTCTGTTGTACGGAAGTAGAACTGTGGACGGTAACCTTTGAAGAAAGGAGTGTGACGACCACCTTCATCTTTCGAAAGTACGTATACTTCTGAAGTGAATTTTGTGTGTGGCTTGATTGAACCAGGCTTACATAGTACTTGACCACGCTCTACTTCATCACGCTTAGTACCACGTAGTAGTGCACCGATATTCTCACCCGCACGACCTTCGTCTAGAAGCTTACGGAACATTTCAACACCCGTACAAGTTGTCTTCGTAGTTTCTTTGATACCTACGATTTCTACTTCGTCGTTCACGTTGATGATACCAGCTTCTACACGGCCTGTTACTACTGTACCACGACCCTGGATTGAGAATACGTCTTCGATAGGCATGATGAATGGCTTATCGATGTCACGCTCTGGCTCTGGGATATAAGAGTCTAGTGCTTCTGCAAGCTCAATGATCTTCGCTTCCCACTGCTCTTCGCCTTCTAGTGCTTTAAGCGCTGAACCTTGGATTAGTGGTAGGTCATCACCTGGGAAGTCGTACTCTGAAAGTAGTTCACGAACTTCCATCTCTACTAGCTCTAGTAGCTCTTCGTCGTCAACCATGTCACATTTGTTCATGAATACGATGATGTAAGGTACACCAACCTGACGAGAAAGTAGGATGTGCTCACGTGTTTGAGGCATAGGACCGTCAGTAGCAGCAACTACTAGGATCGCGCCGTCCATCTGTGCAGCACCAGTGATCATGTTTTTAACATAGTCAGCGTGTCCTGGACAGTCTACGTGTGCATAGTGACGAGTTGGTGTGTCATACTCAACGTGTGAAGTTGAGATTGTGATACCACGCTCACGCTCTTCTGGAGCGTTATCGATTGATGCGAAGTCTTTTGCTGTACCACCGTATACTTTTGCAAGTACGTTAGTGATTGCTGCAGTTAGAGTTGTTTTACCGTGGTCAACGTGGCCGATAGTACCAACGTTTACGTGCGGTTTTACGCGTTCAAACTTTTCTTTTGCCATGACGAAACCTATAAGTTTTGTGTATCTAGATTACATATAAAAATAATCCACGACGAGTGTGGATTAGAATTATTCAGTCTATTATAAATATTTTTTCGACAATTCAAAGGAAGTATTTGAGAAGATTCTTCGGAGACTGGTGCTGATAGGCAGATTTGAACTGCCGACCTCACCCTTACCAAGGGTGCGCTCTACCAACTGAGCTATATCAGCACGCCAGACGAACTGGAGCGGGCAGCGGGAATCGAACCCGCATCATCAGCTTGGAAGGCTGAGGTAATAGCCATTATACGATGCCCGCTTTAGGAACCTGTTCTTAACTACCTCTAACCGTCAAGAATAAAGTGGTGGAGGGAGCTGGATTCGAACCAGCGAAGGCTGAGCCGTCAGATTTACAGTCTGATCCCTTTGGCCGCTCGGGAACCCCTCCACGTAAAATTCTTTCCTAAAGCATCCTATACAAGATAGGGTAAAAAGATGGTGCCGACTATCCGAGTCGAACGGATGACCTACTGATTACAAGTCAGTTGCTCTACCAACTGAGCTAAGTCGGCACTGCTTTAGTACGGGGCGAGATATTAGAGCAACCATTGACTTGATGCAACAGGAATATGCAAAAAATCTTAAATTTATTGTTCAAACGCTCAGTTTTAAGCCAATCCCATGACATTTTTACAGTTATTGTGGGTTTTTCCACCAAACTGACAGTCCCTTGAATACCAAAAGCTCATCAAAGACCGCAGACTCGATATGGTTTTTTATTAACTCGCCATATCCACCTGCGCACAATACCAACGCAGATCCATTATTAAGTTGCTGCTTTGCACTATGTACGAGCCCAAGCGTTGCTGCTAGCGCACCATTTTTCACAGCTTCTGATGTATTTTTAGCAAATTCTGCAGCAAAGGGAGTGTTCTCATCACAAAATACCCGCTCTGCACGCGCGGTAATACTGGAGATCATAAGATCGATACCTGGCAAAATCCAACCCCCCATGTGTGTCCCTTGTGCAGTCACTACATCAACCGTGGTCGCAGTGCCAGAGTCAATCACGATAATATCTTGTGTTGGATATAGAGCATGCGCGGCAAGTACCGCGAGCCACCTATCAATCCCCAAGTTTTTAAAAGTAGGATAGGCGCAAGTTACCCCAGCTCGTCTTGGCGATACTTGTGCTTGCTCTAGCACAAGACCAAACTCAGAGGCGCGACTTTCCACCCATTGTAATCCCGCTCCCTTACCAACCTGAGAGCAGACTATTGCCGTTAGCTTTTGCCATTCAATATCGCTTTCTGTTACAGGACTAATACGACCTTCATGCTCAAGCGCATATTTAACTGCGGTATTGCCTACGTCAATTAGCAGTTTCATGATATCACCTTTCTTAACGAAATTTCACCGCCATAAAAAGCTCTAAGCTCACCATCTTGCCTAAGTAGTAAGCCGCCTTGCATATCAATGCCTTCACAGATCCCACGCCATTCTCGTTGTCCTGTACTCAAGGTCACAGCGTCACCTTTAAAGACATTTAGACTATTCCACTCGGTCACCATTTCACTCAGTCCAGACTCTTTATACTGGGCAAGACGCTCAGACAAAGAGTGAGTGAGCTGCACCACTAACTGATTTTTATCAATTTGGCCTAAGTGCGTTTGCAGATCTGTCCAAGCTTGGTCGATGTGTTTAGAGGCAGATTCTGGCATGCATATATTCAGCCCGATCCCGATCACGAGATGGCAAGGCCCTTCCACCTGCCCCTCTAGCTCAACTAAAATCCCCGCCAATTTTTGTTGGTTGAGATATATATCGTTTGGCCATTTTAATTCAATGGAAATACCATATAGGACCTTTAACGCATCATATACCGCAAGTCCTACAGCAATAGATAAGCCCATCGCGGCTTGCATGCCAGCGTCAAACTGCCAGTAATAACTGTAATAAAGGTTAGCACCAAAGGGCGATTGCCATACCCGACCTCTGCGCCCTCTGCCAGCTTGCTGCATTTCAGCCACCAAGACATGGCCTGAGTCCATATTCTGTTTGTCCTGCAAACGGCGCATTAGCTCGCTATTCGTTGAGTCTATAATTGCGTGATATTCGATTGGACACTCACTTTGAAACTGCTGTTGCCATAGAGTATTCAACTTACTTTGATGAATAAGCGGTAAGCTATAATTGAGTTTATAACCGCGGCCATTGACTCGAAAAATATCCACGCCCATCTCTTGCAACGCCGCTATATGCTTCGCAATAGCCGCGCGACTAATACCTAATTGCGCACCAAGTTCTTGCCCTGAGACAAATTCTCCTTTATTTAAGGCCGCTAAAATCGTTTGCTTTTTATGATCAGGCGTTTTCATGGCATTCCACACTTTGCAACTGACATTCACCATGCTTTGTAATAAGGCGCACTTCATGCTCAAGTAACACAGCAAATTTTTGCCAAACGGTTTGCTGAATATGGCTTACTAACTGTTTTAACTCTTCACCAGTGCTGCCACCACTATGAACAAGTACCAATGCTTGTTTCTCATACACGCGGATAGCTCCACGGTGGCAGCCTTTTAGACCCGCTTTGTCAATTAACCAGCCAGCCGCAAGTTTTACATGGTCATTGTCCACATCAAACGCTGGCATCTCTGGAAATTTACTTTGCAACTGAGCTGCAAACGCCCTATCAACTACTGGGTTTTTAAAAAAGCTCCCGGCATTTGCAAGCGTCGTAGGATCGGGCAATTTACTGTTTCGGGTCACTATCACCGCTTCACAAATCTCTTGTGCGGTTGCTGTATTACTCAAGTTTTGCAGTGGACCATAACTTAATGTCGGCTGCCAACGTTTAGGCAAAGTCAATGTCACTTCAGTAATAACGAACTTATCTTTTAGACAGTGTTTAAAGACTGAATCTCGATAGCCAAATTCACACTCTGCATTTGTTAACGTGGTGAAGCACCGCTCGGCGATATCAAATCCTCTAACGGCAGTAATAAATTGTGATACTTCAACGCCGTAGGCGCCGATATTTTGTACCGGCGCCGCACCAACGGTACCAGGGATCAACGCAAGATTTTCTAAGCCATCAATCCCTTTATCAAGCAGCTTTATAACGAGCTGATGCCAGTTTTCTCCCGCAGCGACTGTAACGACATAATCATCATCGTGTTGCTCAATATCTATGCCTAAGGTCGCAAGCTTAATAACGGTTCCGGCATAATCTTCAAGAAAAATAGTGTTGCTTCCTTCCCCAATTAAAAAGAAAGGACGACTAAAATCGAGCTCAACCAGCGCATGTGGATCTGTGATAACAATAAGAGACTCGCAGCCCGACGGCAGCGAAAAAGTGTGATAAGACTGCAAACTAGTCACTGCAGCACCTTGCCAATATTAACTAAACTGGCGCTAGTGTAGCGCATTGCCCTGACTTACGCATTAACGTCATCTTACCCATCATTTTATGTAACCCATCGGCTTAGGCTGTTTAAATGGTCAGAAATTAGTTATGTTAGCCGTTCTAATTGGGAATATTCTTTTTATAAGAGCAGCATTATGATTAAACTTTCGGCACTTACGCTAAGCCTTGCCATGGCTGGCCTTGTCCACACTGCTGATGTAAACGCAGCCGTTGACCAACACACTTACGCCAATCTTAACGATGTTATTACCACACACTTGCATTTAGACTTAGACGTTGACTTTGAAGATAAGCAGCTAGAAGGTTTTGTTGAACACACACTAGATTGGCAGAATCGCCAAGCAAGAACGCTGGTGCTAGATACGCGCGACCTCGAAATCGACAAAGTGATGTATCAAGGTAAAGACGATAAATGGCATACGGCCAAGTTTGATCTTGCCAAGCGCGACGATGTGAAAGGTGCAAAGTTAACTATTCACTTTAAAGAGCAAGCTAAAAAAGCACGTATTTATTATAACAGCTTGCCAGTAGCGTCAGGTCTACAGTGGTTAACACCGCAGCAAACAGCAAGTAAATCTCACCCATTTATGTATAGCCAATCTCAAGCTATTCATGCGCGTAGTTGGATCCCAGTGCAAGATACCCCAGCAATGCGCGTGACATACTCTGCTCGCGTACATACCCCTAAAGATGTACGTGCGGTAATGAGTGCGGACAATACCGGCGCATTGATCAAAGATGGCGATTATTGGTTTGATATGCCGCAAGCTATCCCACCGTACCTAATTGCAATTGGTGCAGGTAACCTTGAATATAAAGAGATGTCGCACCAAACTGCGATTTTTGCAGAACCGCAAATCCTCGATGCCTCTGTTGCAGAGTTTAACGATACACAAGCAATGATCGACAAAACCAACGCTATGTATGGTGAATACGCTTGGGGTAGATACGACCTGCTCATGTTGCCGCCTAGCTTCCCATTTGGTGGTATGGAAAATCCGCGTCTGTCATTTATCACGCCAACGGTGGTTGCCGGTGACAAAAGCTTAGTAAACCTAATCGCCCATGAGTTAGCGCACTCTTGGTCTGGCAACTTAGTGACCAATGCAACATGGGAAGATCTATGGCTAAATGAGGGTTTCACCTCTTACGTTGAAAACCGTATTATGGAAGAAGTGTTCGGTCGTGACCGCGCAGTGATGGAACAAGCGCTTGACGCGGCTGGCCTGCGTGCCCAGCTAAAAACTATCGCTGCTCCTGATACGCGCATGAATTTAGAACTTAATGGCCGCGATCCTGATGACGCGTTTAGCTCAGTACCATACACTAAAGGTCAATTATTCCTTATTTATCTAGAAGAAAAGTTTGGTCGTGACAAGTTCGACAAGTTTGTTAAAGCCTATTTTAAAACCTTTTCTTTTAAATCTCTGACTACCGATGAATTTGTCGCTTACTTAGACAAAAACTTGCTTCAGCAATATCCTGGTATCGTGAGCTTAGAAAAAGCCAAAGAGTGGATTTATGAGCCAGGCTTGCCAAGCGACGCTCCAAATCCAACTTCTGATGCGTTTGAAAAAGTGGATGCGCTGACTCAAGCTTGGCTAAAAGACGAAAAAACACTTGCAGACTTACCGACCGATTCTTGGACGGTACATGAATGGCTGCACTTTATTAATAACTTACCAAGAGATCTCGCCATTGAGCGCATGGAAGCGTTGGACAAGGCATTTAAGCTGACGCAATCGACCAATGCAGAACGCGCATTTGCTTGGTATATGCTAGCAGTAGGTAACGGCTATCAGGCTATTTACCCAGACCTTGAAAAGCATCTGGTCAGTATTGGTCGTCGCAAGCTTATTGTGAATTTATACAAGTCACTCATTAAGCATGGTAAACGTGACTGGGCTTACCGTGTTTACCAACAAGCACGTCCGGGATACCATCCACTTGCTCAAGGCACCATCGACGCCTTATTTGAATAATGCATTTCAAAAATAAAAAGAGCGCTTCAGTAAGCGCTCTTTTTATTTTAAGTTCAAACTTAAGAATACCAATTGGTATTACTTGTGATATTGACGGCTAAATTCGTGAACCGCATTGATGAAGACACCTGCATTTTCAGGGTCAACATCTGGTGTAATACCATGCCCTAAGTTAAAGACATGACCAGTTCCCTCACCGAAGCCAGCTAAAATATGCTGTACTTCTTCACGAATACGCTCATGGGTGCCGTGCAGCATTGAAGGGTCCATATTACCTTGTAGTGCGACTTTATCGCCTACACGACGCTTCGCATCCGCGATGTCAATCGTCCAATCAAGGCCAACTGCATCACACCCAGTGGCTGCAATTGCTTCAATCCATTGACCGCCATTCTTCGTGAATAATGTCACAGGTACTTTACGACCATCGTTTTCGCGGATCAGGCCATCGACAATCTTATGCATGTATTGCAGTGAAAACTCTTTGTAGTCACGTGGACTTAATACCCCACCCCAAGAGTCGAAGATCATTAGTGACTGAGCACCCGCTTTTACTTGCGCATTTAGGTAATCGATGACCGAATCGGCCACTTTATCTAGCAGTAAGTGCAGTGTTTGCGGCTCCGCAAACGCCATCTTTTTAATCTTACCGAATGTTTTGCTGCTACCGCCCTCAATCATGTAAGTCGCGAGCGTCCACGGTGAGCCAGAGAACCCAATAAGTGGCACTTCACCCTTAAGCTCACGACGAATTGTGCTCACCGCATTCATTACATAACCTAGCTCATCGGTTGGATCTAATTTTGGTAGCTTTTTAACATCGTCTAACGATTGGATAGGACGCTCAAACTTTGGACCTTCACCGGTTTCAAAGTAAAGACCAAGTCCCATTGCATCTGGAATAGTCAAAATATCGCTAAACAGAATTGCCGCATCTAGTGGATAGCGACGAAGCGGCTGTAATGTCACTTCACATGCCAGTTCTGCATTTTTACAAAGGCTCATAAAGTCACCAGCTTGTGCTCTTGTGGCACGATACTCTGGTAGATAACGACCAGCTTGGCGCATCATCCATACTGGTGTGACGTCAACTGGTTGTTTTAATAGCGCTCGTAAATAACGATCGTTTTTTAATTCGCTCATAGCGTCTCTATTCCAATACTTAAATTCAATTGTGCGGATTGTATCACTAAGTACACATGGGCACTATCTAAACTATCTTTGCCAGTCCCTAGTTGTGATCTAGATTAAATCACACTTTATTAGGAACAAATTCATAAGCTTGTGTAAAAGTTATCGAAACAAGCAATTAAACTGTTTGCAACACGATTAAAAGGTTGGTATAAAATTATCGCGTTAGAAAAATAACAACAAAACACCTTCAATTAGAAAAATAACAATATTACGCAACAAGCTAAACTGCTATTTTGAACCACCTTGAGTTTCTCTCGGTGGTTTTTTTATTTTTTATCCTCCTGAATTTGTTAACATTCCCGATAATCAAACCAATAATCTTTTGATCTTTTTACGCTTTTACAGAAAAAATTGGTTGACCTTTTGTGCAGTTTCCCTTTCCATAGGGGGTAGGTAACCCGCTTAAGGAGAATCACTATGCTTTCGCAGTTAGAACAAGCCCAACAGAAATGGGGAGGCAGCCATAGTGTAATTGATGCATGGTTAGCAGAGCGTCAGGAACTATTGGTTTTATATTATAAAGTTGCAGGATGCTCACCAACTCGAAATGGTAAAGCACTACCTGAGCAAGTTGACATTCAGTCATTCTGCCAGATTTTGATGGACTACCTTTCAGCTGGTCATTTTGAAATTTATGACAACATTGTTGAGGCCTGCCAAGAAAAAGGCCCAGAAAGCGCAAAGTTGGCTCAGTCACTGTACCCAAAAATTACAGATACGACCGATACCGCACTTGATTTCAACGACAAATACGCTGAGGTAAATCAAGAAATACAAGAATTAGCAGACTTCGATAACGACTTGTCTGTATTGGGTGAAACGCTTGAGTTGCGCTTCCAGTTGGAAGATGAACTTATCGATAACCTTTATTCAAATCACACTGAATAGTCTAAATTTGCGGGCACCAAAATACAAAAAAAGGTGAGATATCTATCTCACCTTTTTCTTTGCAGATACTGCCAACTTATTCAGTGGCTTCTTCAGCTTCACCTTCGATATCTAGCAACTCAACTTCAAATACCAGTGTTGAATTAGCTGGAATTTTACCAAGGTCGCGAGTGCCGTATGCAAGATCTGCAGGAATAGTAAACTTATACTTAGAACCCACGTTCATTAGCTGTAGGCCCTCAGTCCAACCAGCGATAACTTGGTTTAGACGGAAGCTTGCAGGCTCATTACGCGCATAAGAGCTATCGAACTCAGAGCCATCTAGTAGAGTGCCTTTGTAGTGTACTTTAACCATGTCAGTAGCAACTGGCTTTTTACCATCGCCTTCGCTTAGCACTTCATACTGTAAGCCTGAATCCGTTACCGTAACGCCTTCTTTTTTCGCGTTTTCAGCTAGATACTTGTCGCCTTCTTCTTTATTTTTCTTCGCGTCAGCTTCAGCTTTAGCAGCTTGCTTTTCACGAACAGAAGAATCAAGTGCCGTTAGTACTTCACGAATTTTCGCTTCATCTAACTTAGCTTCACCAGCAAGTGCATCTTTAAAACCACGCATTAGTAACTCTTGATCAAGTTCAATGCCTAGCTCTTTTTTATCCGCTAAGTCTTTTTGCAAGAAGTTACCAACTGAAGCACCGATACCGTATGCTTGCTGTTGTACTTCAGTATCTAGCTTAACCTCAGCAGGCTTTTGTTCTTCTGCTTTTTTATTACACGCTACTAGTGCTAACACTGAAGCAGCAACGAGTGACAGTTTAATCGTCTGTTTCATTCTCAACTCTCCGACAGTCCCTACTATCAAAACACCAATGCTCGCGCAAGAGAGCTTGATATGCGGTGCCATTGTTAATTTTATATTAATAAGAAAAGGTGCTAGCCACATTACCATTCTCTCATCAGAATGCCAATATGCATTTGCTTGCCATTATCGCGTAACGACATTACGCTTTTAATACGCTAATATCAAAATAATATCTTGTTTTTAGTGCCTTTAGTCTACCTGTTGTAGACTTCGGAGTTAAGGAGGATTTACCTAATTTATGGTCAAACTCGTCAACATTAAGTGGACAAGCCTCCTCTTTGCATGCGCTATGTTCAGTTGCTTCACCTTAACCGGGTGTGGCCCTGACACTTCAAAAGCCGTTATGACCGTTGAGCATGCCAGCCGCGGCGTATTTTCTGCTGCATTATCAGCGGATGGTCGCTACAGCCTAGTTTCTTCCATAGAGCATGGGGCCGTACTTTGGGATAATCAAGAGCAAGGCCTCAAATTTCAATGGCGCCACTCCGATGCCCCCGATGATCTCATTCACTCACTGGCTCTGGCCAATGACAACTCCACAGCTGTCACAGCCACTGATAAGACATTTGCCATCTGGAGCGTTGCAAACGGTCAAAACCTAGGTTATTTCGAGATCGAGTCTGGCACTATTCGAGATATCGCAATTAGCAATGCGGGCCGATATTTACTCTATGCCCGCAGTGATAACGTTGTCGTTCACCTCGACTTAGAGAGTGGAAGGCGGATAGAGTTCCTTGGACATCAAGAAAATATCAATTCTATTGCCATGTCTCCCAATGGTCACTTTGCCTTAACCGGAGGCAACGACTATACCGCTTATTTTTGGGATACGAGAACGGGGCAAGTGATCCATCGCTTTAACCACCCAAGTCGCGTGACCAAAGTTGCATTAGATGACCAAGGAAGATTTGCTTTTACCGCAGATAGCATGAAAAAAGCGAGCATTTGGCAATTAACTTCTGGTGATCTCAAAGCGCAATTACAGTATATTGCTCGCCAGAAAATTTTCAGTGCAGTGCGCTTTAATCAAGACGCAACGCTCTTGGCTACCGGCTCACCTAACCGCGAGCTTATTTTATGGCAAGTGAGTGATGGCGAACGATTGCAAACTTGGCGTGTACAACCTCGAGAAGGCAGTCGCCCCAAGTCTGCGGTTGTATTTGACGTTGCTTTTCAAGACCAAGACACTGCATTGCTAACCGAAAGTTCCAGCGGACTACTGGAAAAATTTGCGCAGGTGAAAAAGCCATGAATGAAATCGAAAACAGAATTACTGAGCTTGAGGCTAAGCTTGCCTTTCAAGAAGATACAATCGAAACCTTAAATGAAGAGCTAAAGGCACATCAGCAGCGCTTGGCTAAAATGCAACGACAAATTGAGCTATTGGCAGAGAAAATGAAGGAAGGCCGCGACCCAGGTTTAATGCCTCAACATCAAGAGCCACCACCACCGCACTACTAATTGAAAACCGGGGTGAAAACTCACTCCGGTTTAAACACACCAATAACTTGCTCAAACTGGCGTGTAGAAGCTTGTACTGCGTCTTTAGGCTGTGACATTACGTGGCCACACTCAACACATTCAACTTTTTCAACATCATGCTCTTTGTAGAGCATCATTACGTCGATTTTTTGGCATTCTGGGCAACTTGCCCCTGCAATAAAACGCTTCTTAACTTTCAACTCTACACCTCTAATGAACACCGAGTTTAAGGTTTGTCATTTTATCCTAATTTTATTTGTCATGATACGCTTGGAGTAAGGGATTGGATCCGTGCTATGATGCGCGCAATTTAAGCAGACTTTTAGAATTATGATCCAACTCTCTGATATCGAGCTACTTCGTGGCAGTAAAACACTGCTAAAACAAGCAAATGCAACGCTTTATCCACAACATAAGGCGGGTCTTGTCGGCGCCAATGGCTGTGGTAAATCATCTCTCTTTGCGCTGCTAAAAGGTGAGCTGCAACTCGATTCTGGTGATTTTTCTATTCCAAAAGACTGGTCTATTGCTTCGGTAAAACAAGAAACCCCAGCCCTCTCCATTAGCGCACTCGAATATGTACTACAGGGACACCCTGAATACTATGTACTGAGAACGCAACTACAACAAGCAGAACGAGATGGTGATGGTGAACTACAAGCAAAAGCACACCAGCAGCTAGAGAACATCAAAGGGTATAGTATTGAAGCTAAAGCCGGTGAGTTACTCCATGGCCTTGGTTTTAGCAATGAACAGATTGAGTTTGCCGTTAGCGACTTTTCTGGTGGTTGGCGCATGCGCTTGAACCTTGCACAAGCGCTGATCCGCGATGCCGATTTATTGCTTCTGGATGAGCCAACCAACCACTTGGACTTGGACGCTGTTTATTGGCTAGAACGCTTTTTGCGTGCTTATCAAGGTACACTCGTGCTTATTTCTCACGACCGCGAATTTTTAGATGCGGTCGTTGGTGAGATTTGGCATATCGATCAACAACAGATCAACGTTTATAAAGGTCACTATTCTCAGTTTGAGCGTCAAAAAGCCGAGCGCATGGCACAGCACCAAGCGCTTTACGAGAAGCAACAAGAAACGATTGCACATTTAGAGAAATTTATTACTCGCTTTAAAGCGAAGGCAAGTAAAGCAAAACAAGCGCAAAGTCGCGTAAAAGCCCTTGAACGCATGGAAATGCTCGCGCCTGCTCATGCAGACTCACCATTTAATTTCGAATTTGCAGATCCAACAAGCTTGCCTAATCCCCTGATGACACTGGAGCAAGCCAAAGCTGGTTATGGTAACGTCACCATTTTGCATGACATCAAGCTTAACCTAGTCCCAGGTAGCCGTATTGCGTTACTGGGCCGTAATGGCGCAGGTAAATCGACACTCATTAAGCTGCTTGCCGGCGATTTAACCCCACAAGCTGGAGAAGTATTTCAACATCAAGGGTTAAATGTTGGCTATTTTGCTCAGCATCAGCTTGAATCTCTCGATCTTGAAGCCAGTGCAGTTACCCACATTCAGCGTCTAGACCCTAAAGTGCCAGAGCAGCTCATTCGTGATTTCTTGGGTGGTTTTGCTTTTCATGGCGATAAGGCCCTAGAACCCGTTGCGCCGTTTTCTGGTGGCGAAAAAGCACGACTCGTACTCGCGATGCTGGTGTATCAAAAGCCGAACTTACTGTTACTCGATGAGCCGACCAACCACTTGGATTTAGAAATGCGACATGCACTCGTGATGGCTTTACAAGGTTTTGAGGGGGCGATGGTAACGGTTTCCCACGATCGCCATATGCTGAAAAATACCGCTGACGAGTACTATTTAGTTGACAATGGAACCGTTTCTCAGTTCGGCTATGACTTAGATGCCTATTATCAATGGCTAATGAACGCCAATAAAGAGCAAGCGAAGCCAAGTGATCCAGAGGCTGAACCAAAGCAAAACTCTAACGCCAATCGTAAAGAGCAAAAGCGTCTTGAAGCCGAATTCAGGAAAGCCATTCAACCGTTGAAAAAGTCGATTGAAAAGCTCGAGAAACAACTCGATAAGCTAACTGAGCAAGCAGATGAAATTGAGCAAGCCTTGGCTGACAACAGCCTATACACGGACGAGAACAAAGCAAAATTGAGTGACTTGCTGGCAAAGCAAGCCAAGATAACACCTGAGCTTAATGACACAGAAGAAAACTTATTAATGGCATTGGAAGAATTGGAAGAAAAGCAAAACCATTTCGATGAGACTGGAGAGATATGCTAAGTCGTGAAGACTTTTGGCAGTTCGCCTGTGAATTCTACAGCCGCCCACAAATGCAATCGCGGCTGCTGAATTTGCAGGATACTGCAGGCAAAAATATCAACCTGTGTTTGTTACTTTGCTACTTAGATAGCCTAACACTGACGATTAGCCCCAGCACTTTCACTGCACTCGTACATACTGCTAAGCAATTTGACGAGGCTGTGCTACAACCTCAACGCGCTATCCGAACTACACTCAAAGCACATCATCAAGACTACGAAGACTATAAAAAGTTGCGAGCAGCAATGCTAGCGGCAGAGCTTGAGCTTGAAAAGCGCCAACAAGCGCTATTGCTGGAGACATTAAAACGCTTTTCTCTTGCTCCACTGCAATCAGATAGCAATGTGCTGTTCTATTTGAGTCCGAGTGAATACTCAGTTTTATTCAACACGACCGATTGTTAAGTCATTAACTAACCAAAGCTTCGGATAACGAAATATAAAAAACCTGCGATTTATCCCATTCAGGTCTAAAACCTGATCGAGATCAAGCCTTTGCCTAGGTTTAATTTCACTCAGGATTGAAACTTGATCTTGATCATATCAAGCACCCCAGACCTCCACTACTATTTACTCATCGACAAATTAGGAGGCACAGCCATGAACGTATTCTTTAGAGACTTTTTTTCCGACCCTGTGTTGTTTCTGTCTTTTGGCTTTTTAGGGATTGTAATTTTGCTGTGCTGTTATTACGTCTACTTTTTTATTAAAAAAGTCATGGACGCTGAAGTACCTAACGAACAATAGAACAGATTTATAAGTATTACCTTGAGGCGATTGAAGAATAAGTAGTAGAAGATCGGCTCGATGTAGTTCCCCAACTTGCAGAATTAAGCACGACGCACAAAGCACCTTATCAGTTTACTGGTCGGGTGCTTTTTATTTGCTTAACCCTCACCTGATAATACGTTAAACTGGCTAAAACGTGTTTTGCAACTGGATAACTTCCTTTCTTTGCTTTGCGAGCAGTCTTCAAAAAGACGCAGTTTCTATTATGAATCAAGCCATGAAAACAATAACAGCCGATAATTACGAATTTAAACCCGCTTGGTGGATGCGCAACCGCCATGCCCAAACCATACTTCCGCGATTCTTTAGGCCTAGATTACAAGTGCCCGTCGACTATGAAACACTAGACACACCAGACGATGACTTTTTAGAACTCGCATGGGCAACACACGGCGATAAATCGGCACCGTTGGTTGTGGTATTGCATGGGCTAGAGGGCAATATCAACAGCTTTTATGCAAAAGGCCTATTAAAATCGTTGGTACACCATGGTTTTGATGCAGTACTGATGCATTTTCGCAACTGCTCACGTGAAGTGAATCGCCAAGCCAGAGCTTATCATAGCGGCGAAACCTCAGATCTTGGCTTTTTTATAGACACGCTAAAAGCCCGTTTTCCTAAACGGCCATTGTTTGCGGTTGGTTTCTCGCTCGGTGGCAATGTACTTGCCAAATACTTGGGAGAAACCAAATCGCAAAGCGGTCTTGAGGCAGGCGTCATCGTCTCGGCACCTTATCACCTTTCTTCCTCTTGTCAGGTGATCAGAAAGAGCTGCTTCAAGCTCTATCAAAAATATTTGCTAGACAGAATGAAGAAGTCATTTTCACGTAAGCTAGACACCATCCAGTCGCAAATTAAGATAGACAAGCCTGCCCTTTATGCTATTGATGACCTATGGCAATTTGACGATAAGATAACTGCACCGCTGCATGGCTTTAACGGCGCGGAAGACTATTACGCGCAAGCAAGTTCGCAGCCCTACTTAACCCAGATCACGACACCAACGCTCCTGATCCACGCCGCAGATGACCCTATGTTATCATCACAAGCCGTGCCTACGGCCGCTCAGGTTAATTCACCAGTGACGCTTGCTGTGAGTCAGCATGGTGGTCACGTTGGTTTTATTTCGGGAAGTAACCCCTTTAAACCCAAATTTTGGCTAGAAAGCGTTATCCCTCAATATTTACAGCAAATTTATAGTAAGGCTAAGTAGTTATGCTCATTCCCTATCAACAACTTCCACAAGAGACGCTGGACAACCTTATTGAGCACTATGTGCTGCGTGAAGGAACAGACTATGGCGATACTGAAGTCAGTACCGAGAGCAAAGTAGCGCAAGTGAAAGCACAGCTAAAATCCGGAGAAGCGCTGATCGTTTTCTCGGAATTACATGAATCTGTCAATATTGTGAGTAAGCAACAGTTTCACGCCATGCAAGCGCAAGAAGATTATGAATATCAAAGCATAGAGTAGGCGCTATAGCGCCAAACTCATCTGCTTTTTAAGTTTAGCCGCTTGTCGGCGAGAGATTTCAACTTCACCACCAAAGGTGAGCATTGCTTGCAAGCCATAGTTAATCGTTTCTTCTAACTCTTCAATGGCGTCCAAGCGAATAATATCACTACGACTTGCACGGAAGTAGTGGTTAGGGTTAAGCCTACTTTCAATTTTAGATAACGAGCTATGAAGGTAAGCTTTACCCTGAGCAGTGTAAATAGCGGCATGATTACCAATGCTCTCAAAACGCGTAATATCACCAAGCTGAATAATCTTCATTTTATCTGCGATCTTTACCATCAGTTTAAACTCATCCTCAAGTGCAACCGATGCGCTTTCATCAGTCAAAGCCAGAAGCTTGTCGACTGCTGTTTGTAGTCGATTGGCCACCACAGGTTTCAATAAGTAATCAACTGCATTGAGGGAAAAAGCGTCGACAGCAAACTCGTTGTACGCAGTACAAAACACAATCGGTATTTCACCTTGCAGTTGCTGCGCTAACTCAATACCGGTGCCTCCTGGCATTTCAATATCCAAAAATAATGCATCAACTGCATGTAGTTCAAGCAATTGTATAGCTTCCATGATGTTTTCAGCTTCAGCAACGACTTTCACTTGTGGATGCGCTTTTAGCAAGCGATTTAATTCCACTCTTGCTAACGGCTCATCGTCAATCAACATCACATTAATTATTTTTTTTTGATTCATACGGGATCTCCAATGTGGCGTGGAAAAGCCCACCTCCATCATTGACTGTTAACTTTGCACTATTGTTATACATCAACGCTAACCGCGCTTGAATGTTCTTTAGCCCCTGCTGGGTACCTGTTTGAACACGCGTGGCATCATACGGATTAGTCACTGAGATGTGAACATTTTGCGCTTTTCTGACCACTTGAATTGCAATCTTTCCTCCGTTTGGCAAATGTGCAATGCCGTGCTTCACCGCATTTTCTAACAAAGTAAATAGCGACATACTAGGGATACGAATATCGTAAAAACTCTCTAATTCCTGAGTTGTAACCGATAAGCGCTTACCAAGTCGTACTTGTTCTATCCCTAGAAAATCTTCACATACCTTCCACTCTTCTTTTAAAGTGACTAATGCTCGCATATCTTGCATTAAGTTGTAGCGAAACAGCTCTGACAGCTGAGTTACCACTTCAGCTGCCTTATCTTTATCTTGATAAATCAACGCTCGGATCGTGTTCAAGGAATTGAAAAGGAAGTGAGGGTTTACCTGATTCATAAGATTGGCTAACTGTTGCTCTTGAAGTTGCTTTGCTAACACTCTCTTTTCCCGTCTTGTAACAATCCCCAAATAGCAACCTGACCAAAGCCAATAGTAACCGATGTAAAATAGTAGTATAGCCAGATCACTCGTTTTTACTTTCTCCCCCCGAGTGCTTCATCGTTGTCATGAATTCTTATACTCGACACTTTTTCTGTACTTTCTATTGTGACAACCTGTTTCACAAGTTTTACGCCGAGCGCAAAATGCAAAGGGGCACAAATGAGTGATATCAGCATCAATGCAGGAAGGCTCGCTCTTGCTTTACCTTGGTATACTGCCCACCGTTTCGCAAAATTACGTAGCACAAAGTGACTAATTAATACAAAGCTAAGCGCGCCTAGTGTTGTGCGAAGGAACAATAAAAATAATCTTTCATCACCGAGATCAAACATTAATATTACAGTAAACATGTTGGTAGAGATCATGGCTAAGAACACAAAAATCTGACACTTCCAATATGCACGCATCGGTGGCCTCCTCTTATTACCTTTTATCTGATTGGAGGCCATCATACTGAAAATAAAAAAATAGTACCGCAAAATTTGTCCCAAAGAAGCAAACTAGATAGGTAACCTTTGCTGCAATTAAAAACGATAAAGCAAGTTAACAAATACACTCTTCTCATCACCAATTTGCTTATAACCATAACTTGGCTTAATTCCTTCCTCTGAGGATTTTTTCTCAAACGTGATAGAATATCCAAAGTCGCTTGTTAAATCGCTACTTCTGTATTCGATAGCTGGTACAATTGTAAAATCATCCAAATAATTAAAACGCATACCTAAAGCTGATGTATCATATTGTGTAGTTGAAGCGTGACCAGAAAGCTCTAAGCTATCATATAACACACCAACTTCTGCAAATACTTGCAATGAGTCAGAAAAGGTTAAATTCAAACCAAACTCCATTTCCTTCTGCTCAATCGTGTTCTGCTCTTTTGAAGCAATTCGGTAATCTACTCGAAAATAAGCGGTAGCAGTATCAACGAAGCTGGACTTTGTTGGAGTAATATCAATTGCCCTACGGTAATTGAGCCCTAGACCAAAGTCAGCCACTGCATTATCTACATCTATATAAATTGCATCGATACCGAAGCCTCCTGTCATGACATTTGACGCTTCAACACTGATATTTTCCTCAAATGTACTGGCTTGTGCAGTAGTTCCAGCCAACAATAGAGCAAGTGATAACATAGCTTGTGTTTTCTTTTTTAGTGACGCTCTCATTTTTATTTCCTTTATTTTCATTACTTGTTTTGTCTGAAAAAAATAATAACGAGATCTACGTCACTCGAGTTGTAGATAATGACGAGCGGTAAAAGAAAGTGATAAACGCAAAATATTGAGGATGAACGTATACTTGTTACAATCAAATTTCTATAACTATAAAGGAAAGGCAATCTTATGAAGCTCGGCACTGCTCTTTGCGCCCTAGCGCTGGCTGTTTCTACAGCTTATGCAACTGAATACAAAGCCTCTGAGCGCGCGGTTAAACTCGCTCACGATAACATCCTAATTGATACACACATCGACGTTCCATACCGCATTCAAAGTAAATGGGATGATGTTAGTCAAGCAACCGAAGGCGGTGATTTTGACTACCCTCGCGCGGTAAAAGGTGGTCTTAATGCACCATTTATGTCTATTTATATTCCAGCTAACTTGGAATTTGAGGGTAAAGGTAAAAGCTATCAACTCGCCAATCAACTGATTGACGGTATGGAAGCCTTAGCGCATCGCGCACCAGATAAATTTGCAATGGCATACAATACCGACGACATTTACGCGCAATTTGACAATGGTATTATGTCTATCGCGATGGGCATGGAAAATGGTTCACCCATTGAAGGTGAGATGAAGAACCTTAAACATTTTTATGATCGTGGCGTACGCTATATCACCTTAGCACACTCGCAAAGCAACCATATTTCTGACTCATCTTATGACGTACGCCGTAAATGGAAAGGCTTAAGCCCATTTGGTAAAGAGCTTGTGGTTGAAATGAACAAAATTGGTATGCTCATTGATGTATCACATATTTCCGATGACGCCTTTTATCAGGTCATGGACATCTCAAAAGTACCAGTCGTTGCTTCACATTCATCCTTGCGAAAATACACACCAGGTTTCGAGCGCAATATGGATGACGAAATGCTCAAAGCCTTGGCAGAAAATGGCGGCGTGATCCAAATTAACTTTGGCTCGAGCTTTGTGACGGCAAAAGCTGGTGCTTGGTATGACAAGCGTGACGAAGCGCAAAAAGAAGCTAAAGACAAAGATCGCACCGACTTTAGAGCTGCGTTTAGAGCGAAAAATCCGTTCCCATTTGCCACGCTTGATCAAGTGCTAGATCACATTGACCACGTCGTTAAGTTGATAGGGATAGATCATGTAGGGATTGGTTCAGATTACGATGGTGTGGGTGACTCACTACCTGTTGGCCTGAAAGACGTGTCAACGTATCCAAATCTTGTGCAAGGTCTCTTGGATAGAGGCTACAGCGACGCTGATATCAAAAAGATTTTAGGTGGGAATACCCTCCGCGTGTGGAAACAAGCCGAGGCTTACGCAAAGAAGTTTGCTAAATAGCGTGTTAGTATTTAGACCCCAGATTTCATAAGGTGTGCCGAACAGCACACCTTACAATACCTTAGACTTTAAACTGAGATAATTCATCCACCAATTTACTGGTGACTTGCAGCACATCATTCGAAATTTGATGCGTTTCCCCAGACAACCGCTCGCCATCCAATGTTCTGTCATTTAAATCGGTGAGATTACAGCTAATCTCGGTAGATACTGCATTTTGCTGCTGAGTTGCATGGGCGGTTTGCTCTGAGAGTTCAGTCACTTTCACCGCACTTTGTGCAATTAACTCCAATAACTCCGTTGCCTTCGCAAAACTTTCTACCGCAACATCAACATACTGCTTACCATCTTCAATAGTCTTTTGTGAGTCTTCTACGCTATGTGAGAATGCTTCCAACATCTTCTGAATATCATTAGTGCTGTCTTGTGTTCGAGTGGCCAGTGACCTAACCTCGTCAGCTACCACTGCAAATCCACGACCTTGCTCACCAGCTCTTGCCGCTTCAATTGCCGCGTTGAGCGCTAATAAATTGGTTTGCTCAGCGATCCCCCGAATGACATCAAGCACTTGCGTAATATTTTCAGAATTTTTTTGTAATGCTAACGAACTTGAGAGGGCTGCTTCCATATTATCAGCAAGATGAGTGATTTTTTGTTTTGAATCTGCCAGCACCGTTTTACCTTGTGCTGCGTAGCGATGCGAAGCTTCAGCTTCTTTCAATGAGTTTTCTGCGACCGACGAGACTTCTTGGCTTGAGTGACTTAACTGATGCACCGCGCTAACAATGGTATGGGATGACTTACCAAGCGAGTCGATTAAATCATGACACTGTGTAGCATAATGACTGAGTTTTGACGACAAACTCGACAGCTCGCCACCATCTTTCACAAGCGCTGTGACCATTGCCTGTAAACTTTCGAGAAAATGATTAAAGTTTAGCGACAGCTTTGCGAACTCATCATTTCCTTTGATTTCAATGCGACCTGTTAAATCTCCATCTCCAGAGGCGATTTCAGAGATCCTATCCGACACAAAATTTATCTGCTTTGCTAGCTGACGAGGGATCCAATAGGCAATCCAACAAGCAATACCAAGTAGGAACAAGGCACCAACACCAAGCCCCCACTTTATTTGAGTTACCTCAGAAACGACTACCGCACGACTTGCAGCTGATTTACCATCGGCTAATTCTCCTGCTTTATCAAGCACATCACGAACTGCACCAAATAACTTAGCAGACTCAGTTTGAAGCGCTTTATCTGTCGGGGCTTTAATACTCGCCACCGTAACGCGATACCAACGTTGAAAGTCCGCATCAAAAGTTGCAAAACTACCAAGCTCACTTTGGTGGAGCGACATAAACTGAATATACTTTTGATAACGCTGTTTAACCTGCTCGGCGTTTTCTTCAAAATCCGCCCACCTCTCTTCACCAGCTAATAACTTGAGGTAGGCTTCTTGAGCTTGATAAAAGTCTCTATCCGCATTGAGTACCACTGACACGGCTTTTAAATAGTTTTCAGTTTGGATCTCAAGTGCCGATTGCACTTTATTGAGCAACACAGAAAAACCAAAAAACACAAATAATAATACGATCGCCAACATAGCCGTAGGCAACGAACTTTTGACTCTAATACTATGTAAATCCATCTTCATACACCTCAAACAAGAGATAGTAAAAGCCTAGACCATATAAAGAGTTATAGACAAATATTCGTAATACCAAGTTTAATGCCGAAAATATGAAAAGTGAGGCGATGATCTACAAAGTAAAGACTTAGGTTTCAGAATCAATAGAATTAAGTTTTGGGAGTTTTAGAATGTGTAGAGAAACGTAGGCTAGCTATAGAACATAGCTTAAACCTCAGTACAAATAAAAATTGGTTGCGGGAGCCATTAATTTATGAAGAGTGAACCGACGACTTTTGTACTAGTTCTTTAGATTATGCAGTCCAATTAAGAATTGGTTGCGGGAGCCGGATTTGAACCGACGACCTTCGGGTTATGAGCCCGACGAGCTACCAGGCTGCTCCATCCCGCGCCTGTATTTGTACTTGATTTTAAGTCTTGTACTTGAGACTTTATACACCCAACAGATGTTGGTTGCGGGAGCCGGATTTGAACCGACGACCTTCGGGTTATGAGCCCGACGAGCTACCAGGCTGCTCCATCCCGCGCCTGTATATTTTTTGAACCTATTATCGTCGGGTACCGACGACCTTCGATTCTTTCCAGGTTTAGTGAGCTCGACGAATGATTTATCATTCTGCTCCATCCCGCGCCTGTATATTTTTGTGAATCTATTTTTCGTCGGGGACCGACGACCTTCGATTCTTTCCAGGTTTAGCGAGTCCGACGAATGATTTATCATTCTGCTCCATCCCGCGCCTGTATTTGTACTTAATTTTAAGTCTTGTACTTGAGACTTTATACATCCAACAGATGTTGGTTGCGGGAGCCGGATTTGAACCGACGACCTTCGGGTTATGAGCCCGACGAGCTACCAGGCTGCTCCATCCCGCGCCTGTATATTTTTTTGAACCTATTATCGTTGGGTACCGACGACCTTCGATTCTTTCCAGCTTTAGCGAGTCCGACGAATGATTTATCATTCTGCTCTATCCCGCGCCTGTAATTTCTTAAAAAGGACTTCCCTTTCAAGAGGCCGCTATAATAATGGATTAAAATTTTATTGCAAGGGATTTAACGCTTAAAACAATTCAAATGCGCAAAAATCCCACAACTTTAGACTTAACCCATTATTTATTCTATCGCTCGATGATGTGGGCTGATCAACTTTTGCCATTGCCAATCGGGATGTCCCATGACGATAAAGTCTGGGTTTTCGGTAGTTTCTCGTCGATTGTAAGTCAGCGGGTTAAACTCAGCATCGGTGATACAACCCCCGGCTTCTTCGACGATGATTTGTGATGCGCCTGTATCCCACTCACCCGTAGGTCCTACTCGTAAAAAACAATCCGCTTTACCTTCTGCGATAATGCATGCTTTTAATGAACATGAACCGAGCGCGACCGTGTCGAACTGACTATTTAAGTACTGACTCACCGCTTCCAGTTTTTGTCTACGACTTACAGCCAATGTGAGCGTTTCTCTTGACGAGACGAAAATACGTTTACTTTCACCTGAGTCACTGCGTTTAAACGCGCCTTCATCTTTGCTGGCGTAATATGTCAGCCCTTGAGATGGCCAGTAAATGACGCCTAACACAGGATGGTTATTTTCGATTAGTGCAATATTGACGGCAAAATCACCACTTTCAAGAATAAACTCCCCAGTGCCATCCATAGGGTCGAGTAACCAGTAGCGCTGCCAACTTTGTCGCTCACTCAATGGTGGAATGGGTGTTTCCTCAGACATCACCGGAATATCAGGTGCTATTTCGGCAAGACCAGCCATTAATATCTCATTAGATGCCAAGTCTGCGGCAGTGACTGGAGTATGGTCAGACTTTTCTTTTTTACCAATGTCATCAGCTTGATAAATTGCCATAATGGCTTCGCCGGCACGTTTTGCCAGCGTGATGCAAGGCTCTAAATAGGACTGCAATTTACGCCTCCAAATTCAAATGTGCTTTTAATAACAGTAGTGCTGCGACACTTCTTGCTTCGGTAAAGTCCTCTTGCTGTAACAGCTCATATAATTTATCTAGTGGCCACTTCACTACTACCAGTGGCTCTGGCTCATCACCTTCAAGCTGTTCAGGGTAAAGTTCACTAGCAACCAAAATATGCATTTTGGCATTAAAGTAACTCGGTGCTAGTGATACCACTTTGAGTTCAGAGAAAGCATTTGCACCAAAACCAACTTCTTCTTTTAGCTCTCGGTTACCCGCTTCCAACGGGGTTTCGCCAGGGTCAATTAGCCCTTTAGGAAAGCCGAGTTGATAGTCGTGTGTTCCTGCACAGTACTCTCTTACTAATAATAGCTCATTATCAGCAGTTATGGGGACTATCATCACCGCGCCACGACCACCGCCACGCACTCTTTCATATTCTCGTTGCTCGCCATTCGAAAAGGATAACGAAAGTGCTTCTACCGTGAACAATTTACTTTTAGCAACGACGTCGCAAGCTAAAATTTCGGGTGGTGTGGGATGCTTTTTGTGTGACATAAATTATTATTTGCTATCATGGCGAATACCTTAATCATAAAGCCTTTGAAGTTAAATGCCTATGCTAAATTGGTCAAATATCGATACCGTTTTGTTAGATATGGATGGCACATTACTCGACCTCCATTTTGATAATCACTTTTTTCTCGACGTCGTGCCCAAGGCACATGCAAAACGCCAAGGCTTAACCCTTGAGGCAGCAAGGGCCGATATTCTTGCGCGTTATGACGCGGTAATGGGTCAGATAGAATGGTATTGCCTAGATTATTGGCAGGAACAGCTACAGCTACCTATTATGGAGCTTAAACGTGAAGTTCAGCATTTGATTTCTATTCGTGATGATGTACCTGCGTTTTTGGAGGCTTTAAGAGAGAGTGGAAAACAACTTATCTTGTTGACCAATGCTCACCCAAACAGTCTAAGCTTAAAAATTGAACGTACCCAATTCGATAAGTATCTCGACAAATTGGTTTCAACCCATGAATATGGCGTAAGTAAAGAAAGTCAGATGTTGTGGCAACAGGTAGAGCGAGATTTGGGCTTTGATAAGTCCCGCACTTTATTTGTGGACGACAGCATTAGCGTGTTAAATGCTGCGAAAGAGTTTGGCATTGGCCATTTGCTAGCCGTTGCTAACCCAGATAGCCGGCAACCAGAACGAGAGATAATTGAATACCTCTCCGTCTCCGATTATCGTACTTTGCTACCAATAGATTAAGCTGGGTAACGAGCTTTTAAGCCGTCGTACACGTGTGTTTTAAAGTCTGGGTGCGCTGTATCAAGACTTTTCACCACTTCGACCAAGTGCTCGTTATCTTCTTGGCCATTCCACACCTTGATGTAAGAACCATCTTTATAGCCATGGTCTTGGCGGAAGAAGTTAAGCGTGTTTTTACCGACATATCCACGGTATAGATCGTCAATAGACATCCCAATTTGCTGCATACAGCCCGCAAACGCATGGGCATCAAACTCACGCTTAGTCACTGCCGCACTTGCAAGTAATTCAAGGGTTTCCTTGAAGTCTTCTGCCGTAGTTGGCTTTGCCAATTCAGCTTCTAATTGAGTCGCCAGTTGCTCAAATGACGTTTCGCCATCGATACGTAAAGACAAGCCGAAATGAAAAATATCCACTAGTTCCAAAATCACTTGCTCAGTATCTGGCGTTTGCTTTTTCCACCATTTCCAACCGTAATGATCTAGCATTTCTGCACATTCAACCCAAATTGCGCGGTACCATTCAAACCCTTGTTCAAACCATTGTTGGTGTACTTTGGTATTCATGGCATGTTGCATTTCTAGCATAACCACAAGCTTAGTGATGTTTGCAGACATTGTGCTCTCTCTTCATGGAAATCAATTACGAGCGATATCATACCGAAGTGAAAGATTTTCGCCAGCGCTTAGGTCTTCTGAGTCGATATCAACTTGAAACCCTAGGAACTTTTTATGCGTCATTTTATTTTATCGCTCGCGTTGGCTTGTTCAGCCTTTGTCAGCGCAGCTGAAATCAGCAACATCGCAGCAGCACCCGAGCAAGTGAGCCCACTCCTTCCAGGCATTGACGCCCCCGCTTTACAACTCAAAGATAAGTCAGGTAAAGCTGTCAACCTCGCGACGCGCTATAAAGAAAATATCACCGTACTGGTGGTTTATCGTGGTGGCTGGTGTCCATACTGTTCTAGGCAGCTCGCGGGGATCCAAGAAATTGAGCCACAGCTTGTTAAAATGGGGGCTCAAATTATTGCTATTTCACCAGACTCACCTGAGGCGCTGGCAAAAAGTACAATTGAATCCCCTCACTACCAACTGTTGTCTGATGACGAAATGCGTATGAGCCAAGCTTTGGGTCTCGCCTATTTCCTAGATGATAAAACAGCCCTTGCTTATCGCAACAAGTTGGGCGTAAATTTTGTTGATTTTGAGGGGAACGATAAAGTTGCCTTGCCGGTGCCGGCGGTATTTGTAGTCGATAAGAAGGGCTTGATCCAATTTCAATACGCAAACCCAAATTACAAAGTGAGATTGGATGAAAGCGTGCTACTAGCTGCGGTAAAAGCAGCTAGTCAATTATAGGAAAAGCACATAAAAAATGGAGTCCGAAGACTCCATTTTTAGCGATTTTCTAACCGGTTATAATCAAATAAACCATATTCAACGCCACGTGTTTGCTTGGCAATATCGTGGATTAAATCACTGTAACGCCAAAACTCTGGGTGAGTCCTGCGGATCCCATATTGCGCTCGTAGCGCTCGGTAATCAGACTCACTATTCATTTGGCTAAATGATGAGACGAAGTCCTCTTGTGCCGCGTCGCTTTCTAAATACCAAATTGCCTCTGGATAATCTCCGATAAAACCTGGCACAATCGTCGCCGTGTCTTCTGTATACGCTCTTTGCCCTTCTTCATTTAACAAACTGGAGATGTTGTAGTGCGCATTATGGTGCAACAGCGAGTATGCCTGATGTGAACCATCGCTTTGCTTAGTAATAATAAATGAGACCTGTGGAAGCAAATTAATCGCCCTAACGGACATGCTATTAAGTGCCTGCAATGGCTTGCCGACGGCTTGATAGTCATAATCCCTATTTAGAACGGGCTTAAGCACAGCATGTAGTTTGTTATACAGCTCTTGCTTTGGATCGTCCGTTTCGTATTTTATCCCCGTTTGCGCACCGATTAGTGATTTGCGATTAATAAACTCACTTAAGCTCAAGTGTGACTTACGATACCAATAGCGTTTAATTTCCTGACGATGGCTAAGTGGCAACAGATTCAAAAAGTTTTGCTCACCTTCAAGCCTCAAGAAGTCCATATATAAGCGTGTGATAAGCTGATGACCAATGTTGCCATACACGTCAAAACCCGCCACCAGCAAGTAGTGAATGCGCTCGAACAAAGCATAGTCTAATACCCAAGCTGTTTTGGGAGGCTGACCAATAAAACCTTTAACCACCGTAGCACTATCAAAATGGCGGAAGATAGTTAATGCTGCATTCGGATTTTCACCCTCACCACGCCAGATCAAGTCCATATTGAGACGCTGACCATCGGCGAACATCTTTTCTGCAAGCTCAGTCTTAGCACGTAAGTAATCCTGCTGCTTAGTGGCGTATTTAGCCCAACTGGAAAGCGGTAACGCATTACTTTGCTCAGCCGCAGGTAACACCAAATCTTCATCATGTTTAAGCAGCAGCTGGTTCACCGCTTCATTGCTATTTTTTTCAGGATCAACAAACGCGACCCAAAAGTGGTCATTAATGACGTTAAGCGCTATTTGGCCTCGGCATACAGGACCTTTGATAAAGCCTTTTACAATTAACTCAGCCTCATCCAGCATGAATTGATAACGGGAATTAACCGGAATATCTTTGAATACCTTAAATGGGTTTGCTGCAAGCTCTGGTTCATAACCTGGCAGCTCAACCACGTGATAATCCGCTGCATAAAACTGCTGATGTAACCGTGACAGCTTAGCGTCGTTCAATGCCAGTGGCATGTGAGTTTTTGACAAAATGGTGCTGCGCACTTGCATCAATCGATAATACACCCTATCGACCTCAGGGTCGTCAAACGGACGTACCGAGTTCACCAACGCAATAGGCTGGCCTGGCGGCGTGCTTGAGCGTACCAATTGGAAAAACGCAGGATCATCCAAATGAGGGAAGTGGATATGGGCTAAATACCAATGCTCAAAAATATAACGCGCTGCAAGGCGGTGTTTATTGGAGTCCTGATTAAGAAATTGTTCCCATTTTTTCACTTCTTTTTGTGCTGCAACACTTGGCTTTGCTATCTGGCTCATTTGGCTGCCACTTTGCAGCCATGCTTCCAAGGTTTTGAATTCATCATGCGTGAGCGCTGGTAAGCCGTAGGGCATACCCGCATGAGGCTGCTGTTTCGCAAGGCTAGAAAATTCATCCATGGTCGGGCAAGACTGCGTTCGATCTAAAGAGAAATCAAACTCTTTACCCAAAATACCTTGCTCAGGAAAACGATGAGACATTTTTAACAGCAAGCTGTTGTAAAGCACACTTCCAGCTAGGTTGCTATATTCAGATTGATTACGCTCATTCAGCACCGAGGTAAAACCACGCTCTCGCCACTGTGTCGTGGTTTGGGCATCGAACAACAGGCGGGTTGGTGTTTGCGCTAACAACCGCGTACCGTCATACACTAATTCCTTCGACAATCCCCTATCTATACCTTCAGGAGATGACAATTTGAGCTGGCAAGGAGCGTCATAACAACCATGACAAACCACGCAACGCGACTCCAAAATGGGCTTCACACTTTGTAAGTAACGTGCACCGCCTTGGTGGTATTGTTCGATTCGTGCTTGGGGTTGCTCTGGTCCAAACATATCGTCATATTTAGACACGCCCAAGGCCACACAGCCAGAAAGCACGGCGACAACCACCGCACAAAGCAATGCACGTTTAGACATTTACTCGTCCTCGTCGTCATCTAGTCCAAGATCAAAAGTCGGCATCATTTCCACTGGAGGCGAGACAAATAACGCATCACTACTGGTACTCAGCACTGCGCTGAGAATGGGTCCACGGTTAATGAGCAATTGCAATTGATGCTCAGCCCCTATCAACTCAGTCACTGTCGTACTGATGTTGTTGAGTGCATAGTCATCGATATGCAAGCTGATATTCTCATCTTCTTTTGGGTTTTGGCACAAATGAGCAAGGAGGTTCTCACTCAACATCACTGATACTTCAGCATCTGGAGAGTCGATATCACGATTCTCGATGTTGTCGTCTAACAAAAAAAGCGGCAGTGATAGTGGGGTATCTTGTTGTAATTCCATCAAAGGTTACCATCTGAGTATTTGCTTTATATTAGCACAGTTAGACGGCCGATGGCTTAAAAGGGGCGACGAGGCGCCCAACTTGATTACCAAGGAAGCGTGTCACCGTTGGAGTGCCAAAAGCCACCACTGTTTTCGATAGTTAGGTGCTCAATTCGCTTAATTAAACGTTCCGCCGCGACATCAGGACCAATATCACCTGCAAATCCCACCATCTGCGTTTGCACAAAGCCAGGGTGGAATAGTCCAACCGCAATATCTTGGTTTTTCAACTCATGAGCCATACTCACACTTGCCGCGTTCAGTGCAGCCTTTGACATTCTATAGCCAATGTAGCCACCAGAACCATTATCTGCTATCGAGCCCATACGACTTGTGATCATGGCAACTTTACTACCTGCTTTCAGGTTATCGAGTAGTGCATGAGTAACTCGAATTGGTCCTAACGCATTAACACTAAACTGGTGGTCGATATTTTCAAAATCCATTTCCGCTAGCGTTTCGTTGTGAAATACCCCAGCGTTATTAATAAGAATGTCTATTTTCTCCGTGCCCAATGCCGCCACTAGTTTTTTCGCGCCATTTTCTGTCGCAACATCGATATCTTCAATGATGTCTACGCCTAGAGATTCTAGTTCTGCCGACGCTTTGCGAACAACCGCAGTTACTTTGCAGCCTAGAGATTGGTACTGCTTACAAAATTCTAATCCGATCCCACGGTTAGCACCGGTCACTAAAACATGTAGTGTCATATCCTTCTCCTCACGATTTCTATGCTCAAACTATTACAATTGGTATGAGTTTACTAAACTCAAGGTCAATCTTGACTGAATTCATTTTTATGATGTGCTTTTTCACTTTCTGACAACTTTGCTACAGTTATAACTCTGCCAACCGTAAGGATATGTTGTGAAACTCGCACTTAGCACCCTGCTGTTTTTTTTTATTCACACGGCGACTTTCGCCTACCAAATCAATGTGAGTGAGCTGGTCGCTTATCAACTTGGCCAACAGCAGATAGCGCAACTCATGCAAAAGATATACGCACCTTTGGATATCACACCCACACTTGTCGTGTTACCCAGTGAGCGCGGATTAGAATATGTGGATCAAGGGTATTATGATGCAGAAGCAGGACGCACTAGCGTTATTGCAAACGCTTATCCGAACTTACTGCAAATACCCGAGCCACTTGCAACCATTCAAATGGCAATATTTTGTCTCAAGAAGGAGCATTGCATTTTGTCGACACGGCAAGATTATGTGGTAATAACAGGCAGTTTAATTACAGAGCAAGTTTGCCAGCATAAAAAGCTGACCTGCAATGCGGTTTCTAACGACATTTCTGCTTTTCAGGCGCTTGAAAAAGGCCACGTAGAGCAAATATTAGCTGATGACTTATTTGCGCTTGGTGCGCTATGTCAGTCAGGGCTTGACGCGGTTTATGTGCGTAGATTACGAGATGTGCGTTATCCTATTTATCACTATATCAATCGCAAACACAAAGACCTACTGCCGAAATTAACAGAGTCTATAAAACAGCTACATAGCAGTGGTGAGCGCGATACCATCCTAAGTAGGCTCTCTAACCACTTTGCCACTTGCCATGGCAAAGTGATTGAACTAGAAATGCATTAAGTTGAAATATCATTCATTGCAGATTCTATGATAGAGAATACTGCTCCTTGAGGATCGGTTATCACACTAAAGCGACCTACTTCTGATATATCAGTCGGCGGTACGCAAATTTCTCCGCCAAGTTTCTGGGCATATTCAGCTTTACTATCGCAATCCAATACAGCAATGTAAATCATCCAATGCGGGGGAATGTCTTCCCCCATTCTGCCGTCATTTCTAACATGCCAGCCACTGGTTGCTCATTCACTTTGAACAACGTGTAGTTCATATTCCCCATGTCTTTGACTTCGATTTGCCAGCCAAATAATGCGGAGTAAAAATCTCGGCTTTTAGCACTGTTTTTACTCACTAATTCAAACCAATAAGGGGTATTCGCTTCAAGGTGACGCTGCGTTCCAATATGCCCCCCTCTTGCCATAACGCAAAAATCGCTCCACCAGGCTCCTTTAACATCACCATCCGTCCCGCCCCTGAGACATCGTGGGGGCCTGCTAGCACTTCAGCACCGAGTTCGTTGGCTTTGTTTAAACATTCATCGACATTGTCTACCGCCACATAGGCAAGCCAGTGACTAGGCATGCCTCCTTGGTGTTGCTCAGCAGTCATCTGATACATAGCGGCGACATCGTCAGCTTCTTTTTGCAGCATGGTGTAATAACAATCTTCGCCAATGGGTTGGTCAAGAATTTGCCAATCAAATAGTTGGCTATAGAAAGGCTTTGCTGACTGCCAGTCGCTTGAACACAACTCAATCCAACAAAAGTAACCGGGTCTAAATTCACTAATTATTGCCATGGGGGATCACCTGTCAACCAAAGTCTAATGAATATAGCAGCAGTAGCCTAAAGCCGCCTGAGGCATTTACACAAACTTACAGGTATGAGCTTTATACAGCTGCAACTTACCTTAGAAAGAGACGAGACGTGTAACAGTGAGTTTAAAGGTGTACTGCTAAAAGAACGAATAAAGCTACCAGCAGGCATCAGTAAGGCGAAATCTCTCTTGGCTATAACACCAAGTGACAAAGCACCACACTTGGCAACAAAACCATCGAAAGTAAGCCTAGCCGTTCAGTCACAGCCCGATTCCGAATATACCGCGAGGTTTGGCTTTAGATTGACGTATTTTGATTCGCTTTCTCCAGACACCGCTAGAGTTAAATTTTCAAACTTAGAAATGCTGGATGTAGAACTTGCGCTAGCTGATAACGACATTGATATTTACAAGTTTGACGTGCTGGATTTAGAGTCTTTTAATCCAAGCTATGCAAAAGGGTTTGATAACCAAAACTGGGCTTGGCGCCTACGCTTAGGCTATGAAAAGCAGCAGGCTTATTGTAATGATTACGCTTTTTTTGGATTAAATATTGCTGCAGGCTACGCCCACCTGCTAAATGCTAGCAGCATCACATTTGCTTTCGCAACAATAGAAACTTTTTCTATAAGTAACAATTACTATCTCAGCCCTGGCATTGAAGTTGGCTTACTTTCAAGGCTAAATAATTCTTTTGCATTCAGAACCTCCATCGCGAAAAATACTCATCACGCAACACATATCAAACTTGAGCTCTCAAACCAGCTTTCGCCTCAATCCGATGTAAGATTTGGTTGGGACTATGCAGAAACATCCCGACTTTCATTGCAATTCAATTACTACTGGGATTAGGGGCTCACTTCGGATGCCCATACTTAGGAGAACGAAAGCCATAAAGCAAACCATTGCTTGAGTCCGCAGATAATAACCTCTGTGATGCTTGCTGTGATACCTCAAACCCTTTATCGGAGGTGCTTTCAATCACCTGATTTAGTACCGCGCCAATCAATGCGCCAGCCAAACTGCTATCATGGTCATCTCTGTCTTCACTACTTGACGCTTTTGACTTACCACGCCAAATTACTTGGCCAGTTTTTAAATCAACCAACCTTGCCGATAGCGCGACGGTAGTGTCACTATCTAATACAACGTATGACGTACCATAATCTTGAATCTCAATGTATAAGGCGGCGTCCGCAGCAAAGATTTCATAGAGCTTGTCTATCGCGACACTGTGAACATCATGCGCCACAGTTAAGCCGTTATTTTTAAAAGTCTCATTAACCAAAGATACTGGAAAAACATAATAGCCAGAGTCGGCAAGTGGCTTCACTACTGTCGCCATTACCCCAAAAGGCGCAACAACTTCATTGGAATTATTGATAGGCGGTAACACCAGTATCGACTTAGGGTCACTTTGAATAAAAGCGCTATAATCCTGTTTAGGTGCCGTCGCACAGCCATTCAATAAGGCCAAAGTCAAAAGCACCAAGCTCGCTTTAATCCATGTCATCTTATTCTCCCTGCGCATTTTTTAGTAAAAAGTCGATATATTGTCGAGACTCAGGATACCGTTGTTTTTCCTGTTCAAAATAAGCAAGCCCTTTGCTGTCATCTCCTTGCATCAAGTATAAGTAACCGAGATGTGCATACATGCCTGGTGCTGGACTGATCTGCTTTACTTCGGCCCTCGCTATGCTTGACTCTAACTGACTGATCTGCTGTTCAAGAGACTGCCCATCACCTCGAAAAAACTCATAGAGGTTACGTTCGTAAGAACCATAATAATATTGCGGTGTCGTACTCTGACACCCAGACAATATCAATAGTAAAGTCGCCACAAATATCGTTTGCTTCATAATTTACCTGAGGTTAGATTAGCTGTGGGATTGTCTATAATGGCTTCCAGTCGCCTTTCTCAATACCGCCAACCAAGTTATTGACGGCCTCGCGAATGGCTAAATCCAGTACCTTGCCGTTTAGCGTTGAGTCATACCCCGCAGTGCCGCCAAAGCCAATCACTTCGCGATTGGATAAGCTGTATTCACCAGCACCTTGCACTGAGTAAACGACTTCTGAACTGGTTACATCAACGATATTCAGATTTACCTTAGCGTAAGCAATTTGCGATTTTCCTTTACCTAAAATGCCGAATAATTGTTTATCACCGACTTCTTTTCTACCAAACTCGGAAACATCTCCAGTGATAACAAAGTTAGCGCCTTTAATACTTTGTTTTGCGCCTGCAAATCCAGCTTCTTGGGCGATCTCTGTCATGTTTTCTCTATCTAAAACAATAAAGCGATTACTCTGCTGTAAATGGGTGGTCAGGATAGTTTTTGCCTGAGAGCCCAAGCGGTCGGGTCCTGAACTAAATACACCATTGTGAAAAGCTGAACGGTTTTGCAATTTACCAACCGCTAACTGACTTTTTGGTCCATTGTAAGCCTGATTATATGAGGCCACTTTTGGCGCTTCTACCGTTCTTGATGCTTCCGTTGCGCAACCCGCGGCTAATCCGACAAACGTCAATGCAATTACTGTGGCGAGCGGTTTATTCATTATCATTCTCCTAGAGTCATATGCGTCTGTCTGTGACGCGACGATTCGTTTTGTGACTAATAATGTAGATAAATTTAGCTGACTTTAGTGTTAATTTTTGTTTGGGAAGAATGCGATAAGGCTACATCCAGTTAGAATTTTAAAGATAGTGCAAAATCAAACCGAGCACAGCACCGGAAAAAGTAGTACAGGCGACTTTATAGACGGCCATCAAAAAACCTACAATCCTTTTATCAACAAACAGTTATGAGTTTATAAGTTTGTGACTTGCTTAGTGCTGCACAAAGCACCAAGCGAGATTACGGTTAGAAAAACACCATACACTTTCCAACAAATTAGCGTTGCCGCATCACGCCTTCTTGAATAGTCGATGCAACTAACTCACCTTGGCGGTTGAAAAATTGACCACGCACTAGACCTCGGCCATTAGATGCGCTCGGGCTATCAACACTATATAAAATCCAATCATCCATTCTAAACGGACGATGGAACCACATCGCATGGTCTATTGTCGCGACTTGCATATTCGACTGCATAAACGACAAACCATGTGGTTGTAGTGCTGTTGGTAAAAATTCAAAATCAGAGGCATAAGCCAGCAAATAGTTGTGGATCCTTCTGTCGTCCGGCATGCCACCATTGGCTTTAAACCAAACATTTCTCACCGGGTCCTGCTTTTTGGGTTTGAATGGATTTTGAAAGTTTACAGGACGCATATCCAGCGGCATTTCTTGCGTAAATTTAGCTCGAAGAGACTCAGGAATGAGGTCTGCATGTTCTTGATAAAAGTGGAGTGATGACTTTAACGTTTCAGGCTCTGGCACATCCGGCATCAAAGATTGATGGGAAACCCCTGGCTCATCCCCTTGGAAAGAGGCAGTCATGTAAAATATAGGCTTACCATATTGAATAGCACTGATCCTACGAGTGCTAAAACTGCGACCATCACGAATGTTTTCGACATCGTAGACAATGGGCTTGCTCGCGTCACCAGGACGCAAAAAGTAAGAGTGCAGCGAGTTAACAAAGCGCCCTTCCGGCAAGGTATATTTTGCTGCAGACAACGCCTGCCCCATCACCTGACCGCCAAACACTTGAGGAAAGCCAAGGTCTTGGCTTTGACCTCGATATATCCCTTGCTCAATTTCTTCAAGGCTGAGTAAATCCAACAGATTTTGTAACACTTGACTCATGCTGCACTCCGAACGTCTAGTAGAACTGGCGATAGTCGTTATAATGAGATAATACTTTTACCAAATCCAAGTAAGACACGGACTGGTAGCAAACCAAGTACATTGCTCAAATGAGTATAATACATCATAACTCAAACTATTGGACTAACCCATATGGCTTATTGGCTGTTTAAAACAGAACCCGATGCATTTTCCATTGATGACTTAAAAAACGCGCCTGAGCAGCAAACTTTTTGGGAGGGAATTCGTAATTATCAAGCGAGAAACTTTCTGCGCGACGAGGTTAAGGTTGGTGACTCGGTGTTTATTTACCATTCAAGCTGTAAAGTACCTGCGGTCGTAGGCGTTGCTAAAGTGGTAAAAGCCGCAGAGCCAGATCCACACCAATTTGACTTAAGTAGTGATTATTATGATGCCAAATCAAGCACCGATAACCCTCGCTGGGTAGGCGTCACTCTAGCATACGAGCAGCACCTACGCCCGGTGACCCTGCAAGCGATAAAAGCCAACACTGCGCTCACCGAACTGGCTCTAAAAAAAGGGGGCGATTATCCATCATGCCCATCATCGAACCCGAGTGGCAGGTTATTTTAGAGATGTCGGGGCAAAGCTAACGTTTTGCTTTGCCTTTTTGTCGCCCTTGTTTAGGCACAATGCTGATGTACAGCAGCAAAGCAACCCAAGAAAAGAGTAGCGTTCCTATCAACCAGCCGTTTTTTTCATGTCCTTTGCTGCGCTTGCTTCCTGCAACTAAAGCCACAGGAAGTAAGTAAGCGCAGACAACAGCAATCATCAAGAAGAGTTCTTCGAACATAGTGATGACCAGTCAACCTCTGATGCAAGCACCCGTTGCGGTGCAATATAGTGCAAAATATCTCCCCCTGTGATGTTGTAATCCAAAGGAGGGTTTAGATCCATGTCTAGCGCATTTATATCGTGCGCAATACCGAGTAAAGTCGCATCGTGATGCTGTTTAAAATAACCAAAAATATCACCAAAGGTTAAACAGCCCACCTCCGCTGGTAAGGCTAAGCTAAACTGCGTATCGCCGTGTAGCGTCGACAGCAACTCCTCTTGTACTCGGCTTGAGCCTGGGTCTTGCATTGCTCGCACTAAGATTTCCGCAGACATCGATGCTGAGCATTCAACATTTTTACAATGATCTCTTAAAAGGAGTGCTTTGCTATCGTCCAAGAAATGCGCGCTAATATGCGCTTCGGGTTTTACTACTCGGCTAAGCTTTAGCGCGGTGGTAAATGTCTGGTTATCATCATCACCATCGATGATGATTTTGTCAGCCCGCTCGATGTTAATCCGACTTAACTGTTCGTCATCAGTAAAGCTGGTTAAACGCGCAAATGCGACTTCCGGATAACTCAACAGCGGATGCTCCATGGCCTCAGTGACGGCCAATACGATTTTTCTATCTTCGCGTTTATTGTCACCTAAAATATAGTCCACCATTTTTTTCGTTCTCACATCATGCCAACCAAAAATTACGATGTGGTTTTGCAAATGTGCAAAGTCTTTTTCCCCTGTCATGCCTCTTCTCACCCAATACGTCACAAATTGTCCAGCTTTTCCCAATAACACACCAAATAGCGCAAGGCCAAATGGGATCTGTATTATAGCAACGACTAAACGTCCAAAATCCGTTGTTGCACTAAAGTCTCCGTAGCCAACTGTTGAAGTCGTCACTACGTAGTAATAAAAGAACGTGCTCAGTGGCAATAACGCCGATTCATTGCTGAGCCATAATAACCCCCAAGTCACCGACATATGAATGAGTGTTGCCATGAATAACAGTTGCCAGCTGGCCTTATCCACATGAGCCCGCATCAAAACAACTAAACGCTTAAAAATTATAGGCATATTGCTTCCCTATCAAATACATACTGCTACCTTACTGCAGATTTTAGCCAAAAAACAACACGACATATCGACTTCTTTGATATAGTCTTATAAAAGGTTACAAGAAGTAATGAGGGGTTAACATGGCTGGCGTATTGGCCTCAGTAGATCAACGCACACAACTGGTGGGTGAAAACCGCCTTGAGTTGCTATTGTTTCATCTTCATAGCCGTCACTTTTTTGCGCTCAACGTCTTCAAGGTAAAAGAAGTGGTTAAGCTCCCTCATCTCAACAAAATGCCCAATGCACATCCTAAAGTGTGTGGCGTAACCAATATTCGTGGCGAGTCTATTCCGGTTATCGATTTACGACAAGCGATATGCATGCCGCCATGTGAACGGGACAAAGACTGTAACTTAGTTATTACAGAATACAACCGCTCAGTGCAGGCCTTCTTAGTAGGTAAGGTTGACCAAATCGTCAATACTACTTGGTCAGATATTATGCCAACCCCTAAGTCAGTTGGCCGCAATCACTACCTCACCGCACTGACTAAAATCAAACGTGACGGCGCTGAGCACATCGTTGAAATCATCGATGTGGAAAAGGTACTTGCCGAAATCGTTGAGTACAAAGTTGAGATCCCGCAAGACATTCTGGATAAAGATATCATCAATGAGTTTCATGGCCGTAAAATTCTACATGCCGATGATTCGCCGACCGCACGGCGTCAAGTTGCCGATACCTTGGCCCAATTGGGCATAGAAATCATCCCAGCGACTGACGGTCAAGAGGCGCTCAATGTGCTAAAGCACTGGGCTGACGAAGGTATCGACGTACAAAAAGAATTACTTGCGGTGATCACCGATGCCGAAATGCCAGTTATGGATGGTTATCGGCTCACCTATGAAATTCGCAATGACAGTCGCCTGAAAGACCTTTATGTCATTCTCAACACCTCACTCAGTGGCAGCTTTAATAACGCCATGGTCGAAAAAGTAGGTTGTAATGCGTTTCTATCAAAGTTCCAGCCCGATTTATTGGTAACAGAGGTACAAAATCGGTTAAAGGACGTTTTGCAAAAATAAATACAAACACTGTATAAAAAACCAGCCCATGTTTCTTTATAAATCATAATGTTACCTTTACTCTATTGGGTTTGCTTCGCGATATGCTGGGATTTACGGCAGCGACTCGGTATACTTGCCATCATTTGAGCAAATAGGCAAAGCAATGGACGTATCAGAATTACTCGACGGCCTCAACGACAAACAGCGCGATGCAGTCGCCGCTCCTCTGCAAAACATGTTAGTGCTCGCAGGTGCGGGGTCAGGGAAAACACGAGTACTCGTTCATCGTATTGCTTGGCTTATGCAGGTTGAACACGCCTCTCCATTTAGTATTTTTGCGGTAACCTTTACCAATAAAGCAGCCAAAGAAATGCGCGCTCGTGTTGAAGCGACGCTCAATGGCCCTGTTGGTGGCATGTGGATAGGTACTTTCCATGGCCTTGCTCACCGCATGTTACGCGCCCACCACCGTGAAGCTAAATTACCAGAATCGTTTCAAATTCTAGATAGCGATGATCAGCAACGAATGATCCGCCGTTTGCTCAAAGCCATGAATATTGACGAGAAAAAGTGGCCACCTAAGCAGTTAAGCTGGTACATCAGCGCGCGTAAAGACGAAGGGTTAAGACCAAAAGATATTCAAGCATACGATGTCAATGAACAGCTGATGTTGAACGTGTACAGCGCTTACCAAGATGCCTGTGATAGGGCCGGTCTTGTTGACTTCGCCGAGATTCTATTGCGCTGCTACGAGCTATTGCAACAACAACCTACCTTACTGCGTCACTACCAACAACGCTTCCGCCATATGCTAGTGGACGAGTTTCAAGATACCAACAGCATTCAATATTTATGGCTACGCCTGCTAGCAGGTAGTGACAACAATATTATGATCGTAGGTGATGACGACCAAAGTATTTACGGCTGGCGTGGTGCAAAAATAGAAAACATCAAACGTTTTCTGGACGACTTTAACGCCGAAACCATTCGCCTTGAACAAAATTATCGTTCTACTGCAACCATTCTAAAAGCATCCAACGCGCTCATTGAAAACAACGCGGAACGAATGGGTAAAAGTCTCTGGACCGACGGTAACCAAGGCGAGCCGATTTCAATTTACGCCGCTTTTAATGAACTTGATGAAGCACGCTTTGTGGTTGGAAAAATTAAATCTTGGCTACAGACTGGCAATGCACTTAGCGACAGCGCCGTACTCTACAGAAACAACGCACAGTCCCGGGTGTTAGAAGAAGCCCTACTTCAAGAAGGGTTAAAATACCGTATTTATGGCGGTATGCGCTTCTTCGAGCGCCAAGAGATTAAAGATGCCCTGTCTTACCTTCGTATAATCAGCAATCGCAATGACGACGCAGCATTTGAGCGTGTGATAAACACGCCTACGCGTGGTATTGGTGATAAAACATTAAGCCATATCCGCGATTGCGCACGTCACGAGTCACTCTCACTTTGGGATGCAGCTAAGGCTGTGCTTGCGCAAAAACATCTCGCGGGACGAGCAGCCACGGCGGTGACAAAATTTATTGAATTGGTCGAACAGCTCGACGATAAAATTGCCGAGCTTGAGCTAGCACAACAAGCGCAGACAGCCATCGAGCAGTCAGGTCTAATGGCAATGTATCAGGCCGAGAAAGGCGAGAAAGGCCGCGCTCGAGTGGAAAATTTGGAAGAATTAATCAGTGCTTGTGGTCAGTATGAGCTCCCTATCGATGAAGATTTCACTTCCCCTTTACAAGGCTTTTTAGCCTATACCTCTTTAGAGGCTGGTGAAGGTCAGGCAGACGAACACGAAGACGCAGTACAAATGATGACTCTGCACTCAGCCAAAGGTCTCGAGTTTCCATTGGTCTTTATGGTTGGGGTGGAAGAAGGCATGTTCCCATCGCAGCAAAGTAATGAAGAGTCGGGTCGCTTGGAAGAAGAGCGCCGCTTGTGCTACGTAGGTATGACGCGTGCAATGGATAAGCTGTATATTAGTCACGCAGAAAGTCGCCGCTTGTATGGCCAAGAAAAACACCACAGCCCTTCAAGGTTCTTACGCGAAATTCCTGAAGATTGTATGGAAGAAATCCGGATTAAAACACAAATTTCTCGTCCGGCTAATTCGGGTCGATTCAGTCCATCAATCAGTCACGCGACCTTTGAAGATAGCGGCTTTAATTTAGGCCAGCGTGTCCTCCATGCCAAATTTGGTGCAGGCACAGTACTTAACTATGAAGGTGCAGGTGCTCAATCTCGCATTCAAGTTAGCTTTGATGATGTTGGTAGTAAGTGGTTAGTAACCGCCTATGCAAGACTTCAAGTACTCTAATCTGCCACAATTACGTTCTCAGCTTGCCGATGCGCGCCATCGGCAACTCTTGCTTATCACCGGCAGCCAAGCTTGGTGTTACACGCAGTGCCAGCAGCTATTAGCAAACTCAAACAATAACTTTATCCTGAGTAGCAGTAAGTCCCTAGAAAATGCTGTTTGGCCCGAGCATTTACACCAAATACTCGGTCAAGAATTTAGCAACCTAGTCTACGACGGCTTTAGCGGTATTGTGCCTAACAAAATCGCAGCTGCAGCGGGCACGGTAAAAGCTGGTGGCTTATTCCTGTTGTTACTTCCCGAGTTAGACAGACTCGAGCACTGGCTAGACCCTGCAATAACCCGCTGGTGCTCAGCAGGACAAACGCCCAAGCAGAGCTACTTTTTAAAAAGATGGCAGCGGCTCTGGCAGCACCAACCAGCTTGGCAGGTAAGCGAGCACTTCGGCAGTCAACTGCCCTCAGAGTATCTCGCTGTAAGTTCAACGACTTGCGGTATTGAGGAGCAACAATACGTACTCACACAACTCTCCACAGCATTGGAAAACCACCAAACCCCTGTGTTACTAAGCGCAGATAGAGGACGGGGGAAGAGCGCGCTACTGGGCCTCTTGGCATCAAAGCACCCTACACAGCAATTTATTATTTGTAGCCGCCATTTTCACGCACTGCATAGCTGCTTTACCATGCTTGCCCAAGCACTCAATACCGAGGCTGATGTAAAAACGAAGACGCTGGCTAATCTCAGCTACATGGCACCAGATGCGTTACTACAACAAGCTTCTGCGCTTGATAGCAATACGGTTATTTTGGTGGATGAGGCAGCCGCACTGCCAGTTCCATTTTTAATACAAGTCGCTCAACTTGGCTTTCGCTGCATTTTTTCCAGCACCTTAGTTGGTTATGAGGGTAATGGTAGAGGCTACACCTTACGGTTTAAACGCTACTTAGAATCACATTACCCAAGTTATCTTGATTTCACCCTATCGACTCCTATTCGTTACGCATCGAATGATCCACTGGAGCAGCAGGTCAGGGATTTATTTGTACTAGAGTGTAAAGCGACATCACCCATACTCACTTCATCAACCACAATGCGCGCTATTTCCCAGAGTGAGTTGATAGAGAATAGTCAGTTACTTGAGCAAGTTTTTTCACTGCTCGTATTAGCGCATTATCAAACCAGCGTGGATGATTTAAGGCAATTGTTAGATGCACCCGATCTGCATTTACGAGGTGCATTTTGCAATAACAAGCTAGTAGGAATTTGCCTTGCTGTCATCGAAGGCGGGCTCACTTCAGATCTCGCAGAAGATATTCTAGTAGGAAAGCGAAGACCCGCAGGTCATCTCATGGCGCAGCAGCTAACGACAAGCTTTGGTGATAGTCGATTTGTCACCGAAAAAAGCGCAAGAATCGTTAGAATAGCCGTGCACCCGGATGTACAACAGCACGGAATTGGCCGCCGACTACTAGCGTTCTTTGAAACCACATTACCCAAAGATATCAGTTACATAGGAACCAGTTTTGGCCTCACTGCGTCATTACTTTCATTTTGGTCACAACGGCACTATCAGCCAGTGAAGCTGGGGTTTAAGCAAGATAAGGCCAGTGGCGAATACGCGGTTTTGATGCTCAAAAAAGTCCGAGGCGACTTAGACAGCACCTATACTCGAATATTCAAACAAGCTTTTTTATACCAGTTGCGCTCGCACTATCAACAACTCGATACTGAGGTGGTTGCCGCTATATTAGCGACCTTACCCTTTGAACATATAACTAACGAGCAGCTGGATTATTTGCACTACTTACGTAAAAGCAATCCGGTGGAGCAACAAGTATGTCCTTTTTTATGGCAGTTGTTCACAACCGATCCTCGATTGCTTAAAAACTTAACTAAAGTTTCCAAAGCATTAGTAATTCGTCTAATATTACAGCAACATTCGACCCAAGTTGTACTTAACTTGCTTGGGATATCTGGTAAAAAGGCCCTCACCACAACGCTAAGAGAGACAGTGCAGCAAGTATATGAGTATTTTCAGTGTTAAGTTTTTACTATTCATTTTTGCTTCTGCTGTACTGAATTTTACAGCATCCGCTCAACATGTGGTGAAAATTGGCATGTCTACTGCTCTCTCAGGACCCGCAAAAGAGATTGGTCAACAACTTAAAGCGGGTGCCGAGCTCCACTTTGACTTTTATAACCAGCACAAAGCGAATGGTGCAGCTGCGATTGAGTTGCAAGTGTTGGATGATGGCTATGAGCCACATAGAACCGTAACCAATGTTCGTAAGCTCGTTTACGAAAATAAGGTCGATGCGTTGTTTGGCGTGATGGGCACGCCCACATCTTATGCCATAAAGCCTATTTTAGAGCACTCTAAAGTTCCCCTTCTCATGCCATATACTGGCGCTGAGTTTCTTCAAAATGCGCATACATTTAACGTCTTCAATCTCCGCACAAGCTACAATAAAGAAGCACAAGATATCATCCGCTACTTTGTCGATGAACAAAAATTAAAGCGGGTGGCTTTGCTTATTCAAGCCGATGAATTTGGTCTAACCGTAGAACAAAGCCTAACCAAAGCGCTTGCGGAACGAGGATTCAAACCCGTTGTGATAACGCGCTTTAGACGTAATACTGATGATATAGAACGGGCTCTTGAACAAGCACAGCGTCATAAAATTGAAGGCTTAGCCATGGTCGGCACCTACAAGCCACTGTCTAAGTTTATCAACCACGCCATGGAAGTTGGCCTCGAAACACAATACGCTACCGTTTCATTTGCCTCCTCAAATGAGCTGTTTGCCAGACTCAGAGGTAAGCCCAAAGTTTTAGTCACCGAAGTTGTACCCGACCCTGCGATTTGTAAGGGCAAGCTTTGTGACTCTTTTCGCGAAGCCGTTCACAATACCACGCTTTCCCATAACGAGCAGGTGTTTGAAGGCTATCTCAATGCCTACTTATTAACGACCGCTATCCAGCAATGTGATCTGCCCATCGCCAGCGATTGCCTACTAAACGCATTACAACACGAGTTGGAATATAACGCCGTTATTCGAGAGGTATTTATGCTCCAACCAGGGCAAAAGAAATTGCCTGTTTACCGCTCCTTTTTTCAATAATGTTCTATGCTTAGTTGATACTGATTATATGCGAGGCTGACATGGATCTAATTAACTTTCGCGTCGGGAAAAAAACAATATCACTGCAAATCCTCGATATTCTATTAACTGAACGCTACGAAGAAAACTTAACGGATTTACCCAATGACAACCCCAGCTTTTTGGGTGTCAAAGATTACATGGGCGTGCCGACCCCTATTTTCGATTTAGGGATCATATTGAACAAGCGCTCCTCCTACGAAACCAATCAAGAATTGGTCAGCATGCTAAAGCAGCGAGAGCAAGATCACAAAGAGTGGCTTGTTGCACTCGAAGCAAGCATTTTTAATGATGTGCCCTTCACTAAAGCCAAAGATCCAAAGCAATGTGCTTTTGGACAGTGGTATTACGGCTTCAAAACTGAAAATGACGACCTCAAGGCGCTCCTAAAGCGCTTCGAAGAGCCACATACAAAACTACATTATTTAGCAGATAAACTGTTAGTGATGTGTGCACAGGGACATAAACAAGAGGCTATAGATACGCTCGCTCGTGAAAAAAGCACCACTTTTAATAAACTCATGCGATTGTTTGAATCCGCCCGTGATCAGATCATGCTCGATCATAAACCTATCATCGTCTTTACCACTCAAGATGGCCAAAATCCACATATTGGTTTGCTTGTCGATAAGGTAGAAGATAACGTTCACTGTGATGAAAGTGATATTAAATCGCTGCAGGAAATGACCAGTATCGGTTTTGAAATTGATGCGCAAACCAAAAAGTTGATGAAAGGTTTGGTCAAGATGGGTAAACGCCACAGCGTATTGATTGACCCAAGCGCCATTTTCCGCCCAGAGCATTTACAACACTATGAACCAGAAGAAACGGAAGAGTATGGCTTGTTTTAGGATTAAAAAATAGAGCATAAAAAACGCCGCAAAAAATTGCGGCGTTTTTTTATTCTAAAGTAGCCTGAGCTCTGGTTACTTAGCTTGGCGGCTAGCGCGTTTACGCTCGCTTTCAGTTAGTAACTTCTTACGAATACGGATGCTTTCAGGCGTTACTTCTACCAGCTCGTCGTCATCGATGAACTCAAGTGCTTGCTCTAAAGACATAACAACAGGTGGAACAAGGTTTTGTGCTTCATCAGTACCAGATGCACGTACGTTTGTTAGCTGCTTACCTTTAAGCGCGTTTACTGTTAGGTCGTTATCACGGCTATGAATACCAATGACCATACCTTCGTATACTTCAACACCGTGACCGATGAATAGGCGACCACGCTCTTGTAGGTTGAATAGTGCGTTTGTTAGCGCCTTACCTGCTGCGTTCGCGATTAGTACACCGTTCTTACGCTGGCCGATATTACCGCCTTTATGCGGGCCGTAGTGTGAGAACGTGTGGTACATCAAACCAGAACCAGACGTTAACGTCATAAATTCAGTTTGGAAACCGATTAGACCACGTGCAGGCATCATGAAGTCCATGCGTACACGGCCTTTGCCATCAGGAGACATGTCAGTCATTTCCGCTTTACGCAGACCAAGCTGCTCCATGATAGAACCTTGGTGCTCTTCTTGACAGTCAATTGTCACTGTTTCGTACGGTTCTTCTAGCTGACCATCAACATGGCGCAAGATTACTTCTGGACGAGATACTGCAATCTCATAACCTTCACGACGCATGTTCTCAATAAGAATACCTAAGTGAAGTTCACCACGACCAGATACGCGGAAGCTATCTGGGTTATCCGTTTCTTCAACACGTAATGCAACGTTGTGCACAAGTTCAGCTTCTAGACGCTCAAGGATATTACGAGAAGTGACGTATTTACCTTCTTGGCCCGAGAACGGAGAAGTGTTTACTGAGAACGTCATAGTTACCGTTGGTTCGTCAACAGACAATGGCGGTAGCGCTTCAACGTTATTCTGGCAACAAATAGTGTCAGAGATCTTCAGCTCACCAAGACCTGTGATTGCAATAATATCACCAGCCGTTGCTAGCTCAACTTCGTGACGGTCAAGACCTAAGTAACCAAGTACTTGGCCAACTTTACCGTTACGCGCCTTACCATCAGCACCCACGATAGTCACTTGTTGGTTAGGTTTAACTGAACCACGCTTCACACGGCCAACACCGATAACACCAACATATGAGTTGTAATCAAGCTGAGAAATTTGCATCTGGAACGGACCTTCAGGATCCGCGTTAGGCGCTTCAACTTCGTCTACGATAGCTTGGAACATCGGTTCCATGTTGTCAGACGGCTCATCTAGGTCAAGTGTTGCCCAACCGTTGATTGCTGATGCGTAGATCACTTTAAAGTCTAACTGTTCGTCAGTGGCACCTAAGTTATCAAATAGATCGAACACTTGGTCCATTACCCAATCAGGACGAGCACCCGGCTTGTCAATTTTGTTGATTACAACAATTGGCTTAAGACCCTGAGCAAACGCCTTTTGCGTTACGAAACGCGTTTGTGGCATCGGACCTTCTTGTGCATCAACTAGTAGCAATACTGAGTCAGCCATCGAAAGAACACGTTCTACTTCACCACCGAAGTCGGCGTGTCCCGGAGTATCTACGATATTGATACGGTAGTCGTTCCACTTGATTGCGGTATTTTTTGCAAGGATGGTGATACCACGCTCTCTTTCAAGATCGTTTGAGTCCATCACTCGCTCTTCATTACCACCGCGCTGCTGTAGTGTACCTGATTGCTCAAGTAGCTTGTCTACAAGCGTTGTTTTACCGTGGTCTACGTGCGCGATAATCGCGATATTTCTTAACTTTTCGATGCTCATATTATTACTCAGTGAAGTTGGCCCTCAGTGATCCTAGTCGATCTACGCAAAAATGCGCGTTGAGATTGCCCGATTGAGAATTAAAGGTCGCGTATTATCTACTATTAATGTGACAGATGAAAGTTTATCCAACATTTTTTTCAATAATCCTCATCAGAAACGCATAAATCAACAACCTAGTGTGGCTTCTGCACGGTCTTATGCAGCTATAGTCCATTTATGGCCTTTTATCGTCCGATTATGGACTGAACACTTGTAAATAAAATACAAATATCATTAATATCAATGAGGTAAAGTTTGGCATAGGCGTTGCTTTCCCCCTATAAAGTAGCATAACTATCACAGCATACTGGCGCACAACGTGAGCGGATTAGGAGTAAATATGGTAACGCATTCACTTAAAATGGCCTGGCAAAAACTTCGCTGCCATATCAGCTACACCCTAACAATAATAATTACTCTAGCGCTGACACTCGGTGCTTTGGTAGCGATGTATAACTTAAACTACCAATTGCTCGCAGCTCCGCTTCCCTACCCAGATGCAGAGCGTTTAGTGTTAATGCGTGGCGCGTTGGTAGATGACAATAATGAAGTGAAGCAACGCAATTTTATTCCTCATGCTGGCAGCTTAGAGGCGTATGACAAGCAAGCACAATTTTCTGATATCGAAGTGATGGCCATTCAGAATATCAGTATTGATGTTGAACAAAGTTTACCGAGCAGCCCAACATTTAATACTGGCGCGATCACCCCCGAATTTATGTCGATACTCAATGTACCACTGGCGTTGGGACGATACTTTTCAGTAGATGAAGGGATGGATAGCCAACAACCTGTCGCGATCGTTTCGTACCAAGTGTGGCAACGTTATTTCGGCGGAAATGCAAACGTTCTAGACCAAACATTGGTATTTAAGGGAGTGAGTTTCAAAATTGTTGGCGTCACCGACGAGCAGTTCATTGAACCGGTATTATCAACACCTAACTGGCACACCGATGTATGGATCAGTTATGACTATAATGATTCTCCAACGCCAACATGGCAAAGGAATAATATCCAGACATATCAATTGCTAAAGTTACATGACGTGCAACATGCACGTCGCGCAACGCTTGCTCTCGAAAACTGGCTGAATGAACAACTACAACAACAAACTGCTGGCGAGCAAACTTTCGCTAATAGTAAAGTACAACTCGAATTTGTACCGATAAAAACGCGTATTATTGGTGAAGCATCACAAGTGAGTATAATGATGCTACTCGGAAGCACTGTATTACTATTAATCGCATTAAGTAATATTTGTAATTTAGTGCTTTCACGTGCCGCCGAGCAACAAAAAAGCTTTGCCGTTCAGGCCGCTTTAGGTGCCAAGCCTAATCATCTATTTTTTCACATTGCGATAGAGTTGGGGCTGTTATTTATCAGCGCAGCAGCATTATCGCTTTTAATCGCTGAGGGGATCATAGGGCTACTAAAATCAGGGGTTGTCGGCCCACTCGCTCGGTTGCAAGAACTACAACTCGAAGCGCATACTATTGCTTTCGCCTTTACAGTCAGTACCTTATTATGTTTATTACTTTCTTGGATAGTAAGCCGTCAACTTAACTACCGCCATATTATTCAACAGCTGCAAAGCAGTGGTAAAGGTACTGGTGTTCAGATTTCCGCGATGACCCGTACTTTATTAATATCATTTCAATTATTTGTTTGCCTTTCACTGCTCACCATTTGCCTTGGGATATTTCAAACGAGCTGGCAAAACTTACAACGTGATACGGGAATACGAGAACAGAATACCTATCAGGTGGCACTAAACTTAGGCACTTTACTACAGCAGATGAGCCGCGAGGAGCGTTCACAACTGCTTTTATCTGCCGTTGACTCGTTAGCACAGTTACCGCAAATAACCAAAGTCGGCATTGGCGGCTATCCCCCCTTTTCCTATTGGCTTCCGGGCTTTTCAAACCGTCAGATGCAATTTGAACCAGGTATAGAAAAAAACACGTTTGAATATCAAAGTACAGCTGGTACTTGGCCATACTTTGACACCTTTGGGGCAACCCTTATCGACGGTCGGACTTTTACTCATGAGGAGGCCATTAATAATGCGCCCGTTGTCATTGTCAACCAGACCCTAGCTACGCGATTGCGCCAACAAGGGCAAGTATTGGGCGCTAAACTATATCCCCGAAATGGTCAACAAAGCGTTGAAGTGATTGGCGTTGTCGAGGATATTTACCTTCCAAAACAACCTAATATTGCAAGGGTCTTCATCCCCTCAGTTCCAACTGGTTACCCCTTTATTTTAATTGAAACTCAAGCACATGCCACAATTAGTCGAGCAGAAATAAATCAGGCACTCACAAGTATCCACCCGCAAATGCGAGTCTATAACTTTCAGTCCACGACCATGCTTTTAGCTACGCACTTACAGCAAGCTCGCGTCATTAGCATGTTCACTTTGATACTGTCGATATTTGCACTTGCGCTTGCGGCACTTGGTATTTACGGTGTATGTAAGTACAGCGTGGCGTTACGTCGGTTTGAGTTAGGCGTGAGAATGTCGGTTGGTGCAACACCGGTTGCCGTGTTTAAACTCGTATTACAAGATAATTTGCGACCTATTATTGCAGCGGCGTGCGCTTCTATCTTAGTGTTATTGAGTATTTCGATACTTCAAGATACGCTTGTACCTATTACAATAGATAGCGCTATCCACTGGTTAATTTCACTTGCCACTGTTATCACCTTGGTCACAGGTGTTACGCTACTATCTTCAAGAAATATTATTGCCCGCCCCGCATTACATGCACTACGCGGAGAGTAATAGAGCGATTGAGATGATAATAATAAATCAAGGAAGCTTGCAGTGAGTGCTAAACCACAAATATTGCTAATAGAAGACAACAGAGAAGTAAGATTAGCTGCGCGATTTGTATTGGAAGATTTAGGTCTAGCCGTCGCAGAAGTCGAAAATCCAGTGCAAGCACTCAGCTTTCTTGAACAACACCAGCCTAGCTTGATCCTACTCGATATGAACTTTGAGTTAGACTCTACATCGGGGCAAGAGGGGCTTAGGTTTTTACGACAGCAACAGCAACTTGGCAATACCACTCCTATTGTGGCTATGACGGCATGGTCACATACTGAGCTTGTGGTTCAAGCCATGCAACTAGGCGCGGCAGATTTTCTCGAAAAGCCATGGAAAAACCAGCGCTTTGAACAAGTTATTAGGGGCCAGTTACAACTCAATAAACTAAAAAACAAAAGCCAAGCTTTTCAGCATGCGCTCGCTGGAGATGCTAAACCTGTGTTATGGCGTAGCAAAGCCATGCAACATCTGATGACGCAACTAGAGGCCATGGCTCCCACGGATGCCAATATTCTGTTAACCGGAGAGAATGGGGTTGGCAAAAGCTTAATAGCCCAGTGGATACATCAACACTCGCTGCGTGCAGCGCAGCCATTTATTTCCGTCAACATGGCAACCATCCCTGAACAACTGTTTGAAAGTGAGCTTTTTGGTCATACCAAAGGCGCATTTACTGACGCCAAATCAGACCGTGCAGGACGGTTTAAATTAGCGGATCTTGGTACCTTATTTTTGGATGAAATCGGTACTCTTCCGCTTGCACAACAAAGTAAGTTGCTGCGAGTGCTAGAGTCTCGAGAGTATGAAGCAGTTGGCTCAAGTATCACTGAAATCGCTGACGTAAGGCTCATCAGTGCAACTAATGCTAAATTAGAGCAGTTAATCGCTCAAGCAGAATTTCGCCAAGATCTTTTTTATCGGATCAACACCTTAACTATAGAAATACCGCCCTTGCGAACACGCCCTGAAGACATTGAATTGTTAGCGGAACATTTCATCAAAACCCATGGCCAGCGATATGGAAAAACACAATGCAGGCTCACACCCTCGGCACTAAATCAGCTAAAACATTACGATTGGCCGGGTAATACAAGAGAGCTTGGTCACTTGCTCGAACGCGCCGTGCTACTAACACAAACGGGTGAAATCGGCCCCGAGCAATTACATATGAGCACGCCTTCACAACCAAGTGCGAATAATTCCATGTCGCTGCCACTCATCACATTGGAGCAAGCAGAACAACAACTGATTGCTCAGGCTTTGACTAATACGGCAGGAAACAAGCAACAAGCTGCTGAATTACTGGGGATCACCAAGCAATCACTCTACCGACGCCTTGAAAAATATGCACTTATTTAAGGAACCTTTGGCGCGCTATTTCATCGTTAAGTTTTTACTACTCATCGCAATTGAAATCGCGGGAGTTTGTGTCGTTAGTTGGCAAATGGGAATTAACATACCTATTTTCATGCCTCTACCTACCTTACTCTTAATCGCTGGTCTGATTGTCTGCCAAGGATTGTTACTAAAACAGCTTTATAATCGTTGTAAGCTATCGTTTGAGCGCTGTGGCTATCAAGCCGAAGCGTGGCTCAAGCGTGACTTTAGCCTAAAAGCCAAACCGACATTTTCTTCGGGCGTTGTCGCCCAGCTGCACAATCAGCTGAATGCTCTCTCCGATATGCTACAAAGTGAAAAAACCGACGAAGATATGCAATCTTTCCTCGTTGCTGAACTGATCAGTGTGTTAAATACCCCGATGCTTATTTTCGACCAGCGTATGCAACTGTGCTTTGGCAATGACGCCTGCTTTCAATTATTCCAAAGGCCATGGCAAACCCTACGATATAGCCACCCAGAGGCGATAGGGTTAACTCCTTCTCCACAGTGGCACTTTATCGATATACAGAACAATAAGCGCTGGCAAGTGAGACACAGCACCTTTACTCAGCAGAATCAGTCATATCACCTTGTCGTCTGTATCGATATTCAGCAAGCACTGCGCGATCAGGAACTTCAAGCTTGGCAACGCTTGATCAGAGTGATTAGCCATGAAATAAGAAACTCCCTCACCCCAGTGTCTGCCATACTAGAACGCTTACAAACTCGCGCAAAAGACCCAAGGGATCACGAAGCATTTAATATCGTACTTGAGCGGTGTTTCCATTTGCAGGATTTTATCCATAAGTACAGCCAGCTCAACCAACCAATAAAAGTAGAGATAAAACGTCTGTCGGGGTTAGAAGTAAGCAAAACCGTTCAAGGCCTTTTTACAGATGTAGCGTGGCAAATTGAACTTTCTCCGGTCTACTTTCATGTTGACCCAACCTTATTTAATCAAGTGCTAATCAATATCATCAAGAACGCCATAGAAGCGAGCCCCGCGGGCTCTGTGCTTACACTGAAGCTATATACCAAAGACAATATTGCTATCTTGGAGGTGCTTGATGAAGGTACCGGCGTTGCCAACCACGATAACTTATTTGTGCCATTTTACTCAACCAAACAAACGGGGGAAGGTATTGGCCTTTACCTTAGCCGCTATTTTGTCGAGCAAATGTCTGGCTCCATTAGCCTAAGCAATCGTCAGGATAAGCAGGGATCGGTTTGCCAACTCACCTTTCCTGTGCCACTAAACTGACCCAATATGCTCAGTCCAGTTTTTAAATTCTCACGTCCACAATCGGACCTTTCGGTAAAACAAAAACACTAAAAACCAATAAAAACAACAGGATAAAGTTTGGCATATCGTTTGCTTTCATTGGTTAACCGATTAAAGCAAGGTAACTGATGATGGACGTAATAAAACAAAAACAAGCAAAGCCGCTACACAAGCTAGGGCTTGTTATCGCAATCCCCTTAGTGCTGATATTTGCTTGGCTTAGCCTCAAGCTATTCTCCACATCGGACGAATTCAAATTACAAAGACACGCCATCATTGTTGGACAGGTTAAGCAAGGTGATTTAGATGTTAGCGTTGACGGCTATGGTGTGCTTCGCTCTAATAAACAAAAACTGATCACCACCCAAGATCCTGCCACCGTCTATGAAATATTAGTACGCCCCGGTGGTGAAGTTCAGCCTGATACCATCATTTTGAAGATGCAAGACCCTGATCTCTTGCAGCAATTAGAAAGTGCTGAAATGGAGCTAAACCGTCAACAAGCAAACTTTCGCAGACAAAAACTTGCAAACCAGCGAGAGTTATTAATGGAAGTCGCCACCCTTGCCGAACTTACCAGTGAACATCAATCGTTAGTCATGCGCCGAGAAGCTCAGCAAACCCTCAGAGACCAAGGCGTTGTTCCCGCCATTGATGTAAAAACCGCAGAGCTTGAAGAGCAGCAGCTGTCAGAAAGAGTACAGCTCCAACAACAACGTATAGAACAGCTAAAGCTATTACATTCGGAAGATTTAACCATCTCGCAAGAACTGATCAACCAAGCTCAGTCTCTTTTCGCTCGTTTAAAAGAAAGAGAAGCGAAACTAACAGTCCGAGCAGGTACAGAAGGTGTCTTACAACGTCTCGCAGTTGAACTTGGACAAAGTGTTATCGCCGGCCAAGAACTTGCTCAAGTTGGCAGCACCAACGACCTTCAAGCGCTGGTCAGAGTATCTCAGTCTAAAGCAGAACAAATTCAGGTAGGTCAATTTGCTATGGTCAATACACGCCGCGAACAAGTGCCAGCAAAAGTCACAAGGATCAGCCCGCAAGTACAAGAAGGTACCATTGAAGTTGAACTTACTTTTGTCAATGGTGTACCTGATTCTGCGCGCCCAGAACTCAACGTAGATGCGCAAATTAGCACACACCAGTTGAAGAACGCACTGTATGTTGAGCGCCCAAGTAACACCCAATCACACAGCCAGCAAACGCTCTTTGTGTTAGACAATGACATCGCAACCCCTCAGATAGTGTCGTTTGGTATTGATGCAGGCAAATTCTTGCAAATTGAAAGCGGTGTCACCCCAAATCAGCAAATCATACTCTCTGATACAAGTACTTATAAAAACGCTAAACAAGTACGGATCATTCAATAATAAATCATCATTAGGATACGATTATGAAAGAAACTATTTTAACCATGTCAGGGATCACTAAAGTTTTTAGTACCGAAGAAATGGAAACTCACGCATTACGTGGAATTGACTTGGAAATATATAAAGGCGATTTCGTGTCTATTTGTGGCCCTTCTGGATGTGGTAAATCTACCCTGCTGTCAATTCTTGGTCTGTTAGACATGCCAACAGATGGTAGCTATAAAATTGAAGATCTTGAGGTTAGCCAATTAACTTTGGCGGCTGCTGCACATATTCGAAACGAAAAAATTGGCTTTATATTTCAGTCATTCAACCTAATTGATGAGCTGACAGTATACGATAATATCGCGCTGCCATTGCGTTATCGTAAAACCCCTATGAGCAATGCCGATATTGATCACGCGGTAATGAGCTGCCTAACAAAAGTAGATATGGCGCACCGCGCAAAACATCGTCCAAACCAGCTCTCTGGTGGGCAACAGCAAAGGATTGCTATAGCCCGCGCACTCGTCGGCAACCCCGCATTACTGCTTGTTGACGAACCTACAGGTAACCTTGACTCAAAAAATGGTGATGCCGTAATGGACATGTTGAAAACGCTAAACCTAGAAGGGACCACATTATGTATGGTGACGCACGATCCTAGATATGCCGATATGGCGACACGCAAACTACACCTTCTAGATGGCAAAATACTGGCCCCCCAATCAAACACTAACGCCAATGCAGTCGTTGACACGTTCTAGTCCATGATGGAAGCGAGGAAAGTAATATGCTTGTCAAAGACATAAGTGCCAGTCTGTACTCTCTGAGTAAAGTAAAAGTATTTACCATCACGATTATCTCTACGCTTGCGCTCACACTAGGTACGCTTGTGGCGATGTTTAATTTAAACTTTACTATTCTCTCTGCGTCGTTGCCTTACCCCAATGCAGAGCAGCTTTACGTTTCAAAAGCAGTGCACTATATCAAGGATAGAGTGGAGTTTGATGATTTCACTCCGATACCTATGCTGCTTGAGATCTATGAAAATGAAAAGACGCCGGAGTCACAAACCGCCCTATTTGGCTATTCCGAAGAGGTGATTAGAAATAAAGTTGAAACGCCGCAAGTCAATACCACTTATACCACCCCTGAATTTATGCCGATGCTAGGATTTACTTTTCACTTAGGTCGTGGACCGAGCGCAGACGAAGGCCTTAATTCAATGCAGCCAATCGCAGTATTGTCCTATCAAGCTTGGCAAAAATATTATGGTCAAGCAGCCGATATCGTCGGTCAATCGATTCAAATAGACCAAGTAAACTTTAAAATCATTGGTGTGCTATCAGAGCAAAATCGCGAACCTGAAATGCTTACTCCAGGCCGCCTGACTGACGTATGGTTGCCTTGGGATTATTATTCATTTCAACGCCGCGATGCTCAGCACTGGGGGATCACCGGTCCTAATCGACACGTGTTGATTAAAAAAGCGGGGGCGGTAGATATTCCCACTATCAACCACCAGCTATCCACGCATTACAATAGCCGTTTTAAAACCCAAACAGCCAGTTCTTCTTTCTTTGATGATATGACCATTACGTTGGAGCTGTTACCCCTGCGAGAAAAAATTCACGGTGATAGTGCCAGCAAAACCATTTGGCTACTGTTAGGTGCACTTTGCCTGCTACTCATTGCTTGTGCCAACATTGCTAACCTTATTCTAGCCAGAGCGGTAAATCAGCAACGTGATTTGGCTATCAAGGCTGCATTAGGCGCTGGACGCGGCCACTTATCTCGGGGCATATTTATCGAACTCTTAATCCTCACAAGCTGCGCCGCAATGCTTTCCTTTGCGGTGAGTGAATTATGCTACTACTTACTTAGGCTGGTGACTGCAGAAAGCCTACCTGGCGTACTCAACCTCAGTACAAATTTCATCACGGTTGCCTTGTGCTTAATTCTTGCCGTGTTATTGGCATCGCTCGGGGCATGGCTCGTGAGCAAACGCATTAACGTTAAGCAGCTCAATAGCCAACTCCAAAGCAGCGGAAAAGGCACCGGGATCCAAATCAAAACAGCAACCCGAAAAGCCTTAATTTTTAGCCAACTATTTCTAGCAAGCCTATTATTACTCGCTTGTTCGCAAACTTTTATCAATGCATGGGGATTACTTAACCAATCACCTAATTTCTCAACCTCTGAACGCTATGAGGTTGAACTCAACCAACTTGTAGAGCAACGTCCAGCCCGTGAACAAAGAGATGCATTTTATGCCGAGCGCAGACAACAATTATTAGATGTTACCGCTGCGCTCAAACAAAACCCACAATTCAAAGCGGTAAGCTTAACTACTGGCACACCGATTGAATTTGGACTCAGTACGTTTCTTGCGACTGACTCAGGATTCCAGACGCAATACTCGGTATCAGGCAACATCGTTGACGAATCTTATCTGCCATTGATGGAGATTAGTCTGCTACAAGGTCGCAATTTCACCACTGAAGATGTGAATAGCCAATCAGCTGTACTTATTGTTAATCAAGCCTTTGCAGAACAACTTGCGCCACAAGGGGACGCTATTGGCAAACGCTTTTATTGGCTCAATGGCCGTCGTCATATTCAGTATGAAATCATCGGTATTAGTGAAAATTTGGCCATTCCAGATAAGCCTGACACTGCTCGCATGTGGGCTGTGGATCGACTGTCAGCCTATACACCAGCGTTTATTATTCAAACGCACGCAGGGCAGCAGATACTTCCCCAATCCATAAACCAAACCATGGCGCAAATATCTAAACGCTGGCGTGTTGCTGAAATTCAACCTTTGTCGCAACAGCTATCTAACTCACTCGCAATTCACCAAGTTGCAGGTTGGGCTGCGCTTTCTCTGGCAACCATCACCTTACTTATCGCACTAATTGGCATATATGGCGTACTCAATTACGGTGTTTCTATGCGTCGCTATGAACTCGGAGTACGTATGGCAATTGGCGCATCACCAAAAAGTATTGTACTGGGGTTACTCGGAGAAAATACCAAAGTGATCTGTACGGCTCTTGGATGTGCGACATTTGCAACCGTTGCAGCGATGGCATGGTTGGCAAGCTCGGAGGTCATGTTTAGTGTCTCCCTGCTTGGATTCGTATTGCCGCTGTCGCTTATCATCGGCATTACCGCTGCAACAACTGTATTAGCCGCCAGCGGGGTTATTACCAAGCCCGCATTATACTCATTGAGAAGTAACTAGCTTCGATGAAATCAACTCCCTGAAGGCAGGGCGTCTCCCTCAAGGCGCCTTGCTTTTTTTATTAAAACTACTACCCCCGTTTCCAGCTATCGGATTAAATTAATTTTTGCTTTGTTGCACTTCATAAACTATACCAATACCCCAAACACTTACCCGAAGATAAAGTGACTATCACAGGGAATCGCTTGCACCAAATTGCGCACCATAATGAAACATTTACGCACCAAATTAGTGCAACAAGCTAATTCCCAAATTTCCCAAAAGTTAAAAATCAATATTTATCAAATACTTAAAAACATGGCACAGATCACGCTTATCTGTGTGCAATTGCAGTACATTGCAGCAAAAAATAACCCAACGAGTCGGAGGACACATGTCACAATCGGTTTTAGATTTTATTAAAGAGCACGACGTAAAATTTGTTGATTTACGTTTCACAGATACAAAAGGTAAAGAACAACACGTATCGATCCCACATCATCAAGCCGATGAAGACTTCTTTGAAGACGGCAAAATGTTTGACGGCTCATCTATCGCTGGTTGGAAAGGCATCAACGAATCTGACATGGTACTTATGCCTGACGCAGAAAGTGCTAAGCTAGACCCATTCGCAGAAGAAACAACACTTATCGTTCGTTGTGACGTGGTTGAACCAAACACACACCAAGGTTACGAGCGTGACCCACGTTCAGTAGCTAAACGCGCTGAAGAGTTCATGCGTTCAACGGGTATTGCAGACACCGTATTATTCGGTCCAGAGCCAGAGTTTTTCTTGTTTGACGATGTTAAATTTAAAACTGACATGTCTGGCTCAATGTACAAAATCGATGCTGAAGAAGCGTCTTGGAACTCAGACAAAGACTACGAAGGCGGCAACACAGGTCACCGTCCTGGCGTAAAAGGTGGTTACTTCCCAGTAGCACCGGTAGATTCGTCTAATGATTGGCGTGCTGCTACTTGTTTAGTACTTGAAGAGATGGGCCACGTTGTTGAAGCGCACCACCACGAAGTAGCAACTGCTGGTCAAAATGAGATTGCGACTCGCTTTAATACTATGGTAACTAAAGCAGACGAAATCCAAGAGATGAAGTACGTTATTCACAACATGGCTCACCTATATGGTAAGACAGCAACCTTTATGCCTAAGCCAATCGTTGGTGACAACGGTTCAGGTATGCACTGTCACCAATCACTTGCTAAAGACGGCAAGAACATCTTCGCAGGTGATAAGTACGGCGGTCTATCTGAAGAAGCGCTTTACTACATTGGTGGTATCATTAAGCATGCTAAAGCAATCAATGCATTCACTAACCCAGCAACAAACTCTTATAAGCGTCTAGTACCTGGGTTTGAAGCGCCAGTTATGCTTGCATACTCAGCACGTAACCGCTCAGCATCAATCCGTATCCCAGTGATCCCATCAGAGAAAGGTCGTCGTATCGAAGTACGCTTCCCAGATCCTGCGGCTAACCCATACCTAGCTTTCGCAGCTCAGTTGATGGCTGGTCTTGACGGTATCCGCAATAAGATCCACCCTGGTGATGCAATGGATAAAGATTTATACGACCTACCAGCGGAAGAAGCAGCAGAAATCCCAACGGTTGCAGCATCACTTGATGAAGCGCTTGCTTCTCTAGATGCTGACCGTGAGTTCTTAACTCAAGGTGGCGTATTCACTGACGACCTAATCGATGCATATATCGCACTTAAGTCGAAAGAAGTTGAAAAATTAAACATGACAACTCACCCAGTTGAGTTCGAAATGTACTACAGCGTTTAATCGCTATCCGACTACTACGCTCAGTACCGCGGTATTGAGCTTGTAGAGCCAAAACTCATTATGCGTTTCTGGCACTCTTAATCATATGTGTTCTCAAGCCCGTAACTACGGGCTTTTTTAATTTAATTCAAAAAGTTAAATTAAATATCTCGAATAAATTTATTATCGGAGTTACTCATTTGTAACTCGCAATTCCCACGACACTATACTAAAGTATGAACAGTCGTTTACTGTGGAGAGTTGTGGTGCGTCAGTGGTTTCTTATAATGTCGGTTAGCATGACGCTGGCCCTAACAAGCATTGATGCTACAGCAGAGTCCAATCCAAAAATCTATCGCTGGAAAGACAAAAACGGCCATTGGGTTTATTCGGACGTCCCACAACCAGGTTCAAAAGAAGTCAAACTCAACGCCAACGCTTTAACTATGCCAAGTGTTGATACTAACATTCTCGATCAAACAGACACGACACCCACTATCCAATATACAGCCAAAATCACTTCTCCTGAGCATGAGCAGACAATCCGCGATAATAGCGGCAGCGTATACGTTACAGGTACGATAGAACCAAGATTTACTCAAGGGCTCAGTGTTCAACTCTTCCTCGACGGTGTCGCGACAGGCCCAAAACAAACTAATACCCAGTTTGCTTTGCGTGGTATTGATCGTGGCGAACACTCTTTGGTTATGAAAGTGTTTAATCAAAAAGGCACGTTAGTCGCCCAAAGCGATGCTCATAAGTTCTTTTTGCACCGCAATACCGTGAATAATTAATGCCATATTCCCTAACGGTACTGACTTTTGACCACTAGCTGTAAACATTCTAGGCTTATTCCTTCTGGCACTGAAAAGGCCGAACTCGACATGTCATTGTGCTCAATCTATACGCCTTGCTGACCTAATTGAGCTTGATAATAGGCGCTTGCTTTTGCTTGAAATAGATATTTATCTCGCCAGTTAGGTTGGACGACCCGCATCACACCTTTAAGGGTGGCTTTGTCACTATTCGTAGCCCGCTGTAAATTAGTGGTTTGACGAGGAAAGCAGTCAGCCTGTTCGGTCACATACTTAGCGCTTTGAAAGTCACAACCGCTAATACAGAACGCAACAATAAGGCTCCCCGCGTAAACACAAACTAGATGTATTTTTTGAAACAAAGCACTAATAATCTCGGCACCTTAAAGTTGGCATACTTTATTAATAACAAGTTTAGGATACGAGTTCGAAAACCCCTAGTTTCTGAGCTTCGGTAATAATTTACTTCAATGGATGCAAAGCTATGCTATTCTCATTGCACCACATTGGTGCACGGTGAACATAAATGGATCAATATAACTCGATTGACTTGGATAAAGTTTGGCAATCTCTTTCAACTGCGATTTTAGTGCTCGATCAAAATTTAATGATCCACTATGCCAATTACAGCAGTAGTGAACTACTAGGACTCAGCACTAAACGTCTTGTCGGACTGGCGGTTGATAGTGTGTTTAATCATCATCATATCGACTTGCCTCGGCTCTCTAAATACGTCCTACAAGATGGTGTGGATTGCCAGCAGCACAGAGTAGACGTGGTATTCGTAGATAATCGTGTCGCTACGCTAAGCCTGCATGCAAGACGGATTTATCTTGCAGACAAGGCCTTTATTTTAGTTGAATGTCGCCGTGTTGATGATGCCCTGCGTTATGACCAAGCATCCAATCAAATGCACCAATTTCAAGCCGCTCGAAACCTCATTCGCGGCCTCGCCCATGAAATAAAAAATCCACTAGGTGGGATCCGCGGTGCGGCGCAATTATTGCAGTACGAAACGGATCAACAAGAACGGGAAGAATGTGCCACGCTTATTATTGAGCAAGCAGATAGATTGCGCGAGTTGGTGGATAGATTACTTGGACCCAATCAGCTACCACAAAAAGAGCCGTGTAATATCCATCAGGCGTTAGAATCGGTGATTAAATTAACCACCTTGGAGCGCGATGCCGATATCACCTTGGTAAAAGATTATGATCCCAGTATTCCGGCCATTGTGATAGATCAAGCCAAAATTCAGCAAGTTCTGCTGAATATGCTGCGCAATGCTCAACAAGCGCTACAGCATGACGGTACGATCACCATAACAACGCGCATTAAACACCGTCTTCATCATGGTGAGCGGCTATTGAAAAAAGCATTACTCATCCGTATCAGCGACAACGGTCCGGGGATCGCCGATGAGGTAAAAGAGACATTGTTCTTTCCGATGATCACGAATAAAGAAGGAGGATCTGGACTTGGACTCTCTATCGCACAAACTTTGGTAGAGCAACACCAAGGGTTTATCGAATGCGATAGTTGGCCAGGACACACTGAGTTCAGTATCTACCTTCCCTTTGACAACACCGAAACAGGAAACGTGCAATGAAATCAGTTTGGTTAGTCGATGATGATGCTTCAATCCGATTTGTTTTAGAAAAGGCGTTAAAGCGAGCTGAGTTTGAAACCGAGAGCTTCGCCAGCGGTCAAGATGTATTGACCGCGCTTGAATATGAGCAACCCGCAGTGCTGATCTCAGATGTACGTATGCCAGGTATCGATGGCATGGCCTTGTTAGATAAAATTGCAGGACTCTACCCAAACTTGCCGGTGATCATTATGACCGCGCACTCGGACTTGGACTCTGCGGTCAACGCATTTAAGAAAGGAGCATTTGAATACCTCGCCAAACCTTTCGACTTAAACGAGGCCGTTTCCCTTGTGCAACGTGCATTTCGCGCAGGCCAGCAAACTAAAAAGCAAAAGCGCCACAGTGAAAAAGCCAATAGCCCCGACATTATTGGTGAAGCCCCAGCGATGCAGGAAGTGTTCCGCGCCATCGGTAAACTTTCCGCTTCAAGCATGAGTGTATTGATTAACGGCGAATCAGGCACGGGTAAAGAGCTTGTGGCAGGCGCGCTGCACAATCACAGCCCGCGAAAAGACGCTTCTTTTATCGCGCTCAATATGGCTGCCATCCCCAAAGATCTCGTCGAGTCTGAATTGTTCGGCCATGAAAAAGGCGCTTTTACTGGCGCTGACAGCATGCGCCGTGGCCGCTTTGAGCAAGCAGACGGTGGCACCTTATTTTTAGATGAAATCGGTGATATGCCACTGGACGTACAAACTCGGCTATTGCGCGTACTCGCCGATGGTGAGTTTTATCGGGTTGGTGGTCACAACAGCGTGAAGGTCGATGTCCGTATCGTCGCGGCTACCCATCAAGACTTAGAGACACTGGTCAAGCAAGGTAAATTCCGTGAAGACTTGTTTCACCGCCTAAATGTCGTCAGGTTAAAACTACCAGCCTTACGTGAACGCCCTGAAGATATCGCCGCCCTGTGCGATCACTTTCTTGCAAAAAGCGCCAAAGAGCTAAAAGCCGAGCCAAAAATCATCTCCAAACATGCCCTGCAAAAAATGCAAGCCTATCATTGGCCAGGCAACGTTAGACAGCTGGAAAACACCTGCCGCTGGTTAACGGTAATGGCGCCGGGCGAACTTGTTACCCCAGCGGATCTGCCCGAAGAGCTAGAAAAACCACAACAGATTGACGCCTTAGAACATGGTAATTGGCTGGACGCATTCCAAACTTGGTTAGACTCAGAGTTACGTACAGGAAAAGACCATATTTGGCCAGATGTACAGGCACAATTAGAAACACGGCTGATCAAATCCGCACTCAATGCCTGCCATGGTCATAAGCAAGATGCGGCATTAAAGATAGGTTGGGGGCGCAATACGTTGACCAGAAAGCTAAAAGAGAGAAATATTCAAGATTAGACGACAAGCTGAGTATTATGACTCAGCTTTTTCCCACTACTCCAGTTCCCAAAATGAATAATATCTGATTGAAAATCATACAAACAACCAGTAGCTTGGACTATGCCGTATCTTGTGACTCGGCATAACTTACATTTTGTAAAGGAATCGCTATGAAAATTACATTGAATAAAAAACCACTAAAACATCTATCTAACAGCAAGAAGCTAGCAAATGAGCTTACACCGCAAGCAGCTGGTGGTTATGATGTTACCTCACCACACAATAAAGGCTGTATCAGCTATCAGGGGATGACATGCCCTACTTCGCCGTACGACCCTGCTTGCTAGAATGATCTAACTCATGTCGCTTATCGTTATATACCAATCCACATAAATAGTTGGCGACATGATCAAGTAGATTGGTGTAAGCGACAATAAAAAATCATTGCTCTAATCAAAAAAAGTCGCCACTATTTAATAAAGACAATGTACTAACTTATGTAAGCCTGTGAAACTGCTTGAAAATGTCCCACTGTTCAAACAACTAGAGATCATCAATCGCTTAGCGTTTTTTAAAGAGTTTACGCTTGCCGAGCGTCAGGTGTTACTCGAGTCTTTTGGCCACTTATATCTGGTGCAACAAGAGCGTCATGCCTTCAAACGCTTTGAAAAAGACAATCGCCTGTATATTGTATTAAGCGGTGAGTTTTTGATTTTTAAACAAGATGCGGCCCATGATTTAGGCAAGGTTGGTCCTGGTGAATTTTTAGGTGAAGGTGCATTTATCACTAACCGAGAACGCAGCACCAGCGCACAAGCGTTAAAAGACAGCATTATATTGGCAATAACCCCAGATGCACTAACACGCTTGCCCAATGTGATCCGGGAAAAAATCAAAGACAAGCTCATTGAAGGTATGAGTCATCGTATCGCTAAGCTCAATGCATTTATTGAAGGGCAAGAGACGTAAAATAGAAATGGGAGCCGAAGCTCCCATTTTTTATTGTGCTAACAACTCACTGAATGCATCAAACAAGCTATCTAGTTCTTCTATGGTGTTGTAGTGCATGCAACCAATACGCACCACGCCACCTTTATCCATCACGCCCAGCTGCTCACATAAGCCTTTAGCGTAGAAGTTGCCATCCCATACGCACATGTGCTTTTTACCGAGGAACTCGGAAACTTGGCGTGGCTCAAAACCTTCAAAAGTTAACGCAAATGTCGGTGTACGTTCGGCTAATCTATCCAGTGAATCAATACCAAATAGGTTGATTTTCTTGAACTCTCTCAGCCGCGTCAAAAAGTACTGACTGAGTTGCATCTCATGCGCCTTGGTTTTTGCAAACGCCGTAACAAGCTTTTCTCGACGCGGGCTATCCGCACTCATGTCACTGAGCGAGGCAATGTAGTCAATCGCAGCAACAACACCCGCAAGCCCTTCAAAACTCTGCGTACCAGTTTCCCAACGGCCTGGAATAATGTCTTTTGCCGGCTCCACCTTGTACGGAGTAAAACCTTCTAAATGCTCACGCTTACCATACACGATGCCCACGTGCGGACCAAAGAACTTATAAGCAGAGCACGCAAGGAAGTCGCAATCCAAACCTTGTACATCGATTAGCTCATGAGGTGCATAATGCACAGCATCAACATATACCAATGCACCAACTTGGTGCGCAAGCTCTATAATGCGCTTAATATCGTTGATTGAGCCCGTTGTATTAGATGCATACGTCACCGCAACCAACTTAGTATTGGCGTTTAGTAGCGATTCAAAATGTGCAAGATCAAGTGTGCAATCGGCTTCATTAATACGCACAGCATGCACCGTCGCACCTTTATCTTCGGCGGCTTGACGCCATGAAGAAACGTTTGAATAGTGATCGGCATTGGTGACAATGACTTCATCGCCCGATTGCCATTGGCGAGATAGCGCACGGCTAAAGCTAAAAGTTAAGCTGGTCATGTTGGCACCAAATACAATTTGCTCTGCACTTGGCGCATTGAGTAAATCCGCAACCGCTTGGCGCGCTTCACTCATCAAACTAACGGTTTTATCGCTTGAGAAAAATGCACCACCTAAGTTAGAGTTAAAATAACCAAGGTAAGCAGACATCGCGCTCAACACGGATTGAGGGACTTGAGAGCCACCCGGACCATCAAGGAAAATGGGAGCGGTTCCACCGATACTTTGCATAAGCGCAGGGAACTGACGACGCACTTGATTTAAATCCATACTACCCTCTTAGGCTGTAAATACGAAGCAGTCTAGGTAACCGACTTGATCGACATCTAGCTTGTTCATCGGTGTTGCGTTATGCCACACTTCACGGTCATTCACGAGCGCAAATAAACCATCTTTGATTTCCATTTTGAAGCAAGGTTCAGCTTCTTTGTGCTCATAAACCAATAGCTCACCACCGGCGATATTTTCGTGAGAAACACCGCAGACACACACATGATCAAAACCATCTTGGTGCACACCTTCCGGCGCAGGAGGGGTATCGCTTTCAATCGCTAACATGCGAAACTGGTGCACTTCTATGCTGGTATCGTCTGCAATTCCAGTCATGGCTTTAAATTCAGCAAGCATATGCTTAAAGCCATCGGTGTTTAACATGTCCAGCTCAAGGTTTTCGTAAACACGCTCAATATTACCTTGGAAAGTATTAATTGAATCGTCTTGAACGAAAGCCTTAGTCGGCTGCAATGTCACTTCACCATCAGTGAATTTAACCACAGAATAACGGCGCTTTCTGAATGCACCATCGGCATAAGGGTTATCTGGTAGTTGATTGAAGAAAGGCTTAACTGCGTCGATATGTGACTGCGGTAAAAAGCGTAGTTGTAATAAATTCTGGTTGTTTACTGTTGTCATGATCCTCTCGCCCATTGATGAGAATTTGCCGACAATTCTAATAAAACCAGAGAAAATTACTGTTTAAAAAAACGGGATTTTAATAACCAAAACGCAATAAAAACCCACTTATAACCACTTTAATAGATTACTTATCTAGATTTAAAATAATGCTTGATAACACCATTTAACTTGAGAGTTTTATGTGCATAAAAAAAGCCAGCATGCACTGGCTTTTTTCTTTCAATGTTTTCTACAGCGAGTAATTAAACCGCTTGTTGAATGATCACTGAGTCTGCCTTTTTAGTGTACTGAGGCATCTTGTGGAAGTTCAAGTAACGGTACGTATCCGCAGCCGTTGCATTGATCTTCTCTGCATACTCTTGATATTCAGCAGGCGTTGGTAGTTTACCAAGAATAGCAGCTACCGCTGCAAGCTCTGCTGATGCAAGGAATACGTTTGCACCTGTACCTAAACGGTTAGGGAAGTTACGAGTCGAGGTAGAAACAACCGTTGCTTTATCAGCAACACGTGCCTGGTTACCCATACATAGTGAACATCCAGGAGTTTCGATACGTGCACCTACACGACCGTAAATACCGTAGTAACCTTCGTCAGTTAACTGATCGCGGTCCATCTTCGTTGGTGGAGCAACCCATAGTTGCGTTGGAAGACGACCACCGAAATTATCCAGTAGTTTACCAGCTGCACGGAAGTGACCGATGTTAGTCATACAAGAACCGATGAATACTTCGTCGATCTTCTCACCAGTTACCGCTGAAAGTAGACGAGCGTCATCAGGGTCATTCGGTGCACAAAGGATTGGCTCTTTGATATCAGCAAGATCAATCTCAATGGTGTGCGCGTATTCTGCATCCGCGTCAGCAGTCATTAGCTCAGGATTCGCTAGCCACTCTTCCATCTTAGTGATACGACGCTCAATGGTACGTACATCACCATAGCCTTCAGAGATCATCCACTTAAGCATAACGATGTTAGAGTTTAGGTACTCTTCGATAGACGCTTGTGAAAGCTTAACAGTACAACCTGCTGCGCTACGCTCTGCAGATGCGTCAGATAGTTCGAACGCTTGCTCAACCGTTAGGTGCTCAACACCTTCGATTTCAAGGATACGACCGGAGAATTCGTTGATCTTACCTTTTTTCTCAACTGTCAATAGACCTTGCTGGATTGCATAGTAAGGGATAGCATGTACTAGGTCACGTAATGTGATACCCGGTTGCATTTCGCCTTTAAAACGAACAAGGATTGACTCAGGCATATCCAACGGCATTACACCTGTTGCGGCTGCGAATGCTACTGCACCTGAACCTGCTGGGAATGAAATACCTAGCGGGAAACGAGTATGCGAGTCACCACCTGTACCTACCGTATCAGGAAGTAGCATACGGTTTAGCCACGAGTGGATAACACCGTCACCAGGACGTAGTGATACACCGCCACGGTTCATGATGAAATCAGGAAGTGTGTGGTGTGTATTTACGTCGATTGGCTTAGGATAAGCTGAAGTATGACAGAATGACTGCATGGTAAGATCTGCAGAGAAGCCAAGACAAGCAAGGTCTTTAAGCTCATCACGCGTCATTGGACCTGTCGTATCCTGAGAACCTACCGTTGTCATTGTTGGCTCACAGTATTGGCCTGGGCGTACACCTGCCATGTTACATGCTTTACCAACCATCTTCTGTGCAAGCGTAAAGCCTTTACCAGAATCAGCCACTAACTTAGGCTTACGGAAGATTTCTTCCGCTTCTAGGCCTAGTGAAGCACGAGCTTTATCAGTTAGACCACGACCGATGATCAGTGGAATACGGCCGCCTGCACGCACTTCATCAAGAATTACGTCTGATTTCAGTGAGAACGTTGAGATAACTTCGTCAGTACCGTGACGCTTAACCACACCTTCGTATGGGAAGATGTCGATTTGGTCGCCCATGTTTAGTTCGTCAACTGGAAGCTCAATCGGTAGTGCACCAGAATCTTCCATGGTATTGAAGAAGATAGGCGCAATTTTACCACCTAGACATACACCGCCAACGCGCTTATTTGGTACGAATGGAATGTCATCACCCATGAACCAAAGAACAGAGTTAGTTGCAGACTTACGAGATGAGCCCGTGCCAACAACATCACCTACGTAGGCAAGTGGCAGACCTTTGCTGTTCAGCTCTTCAAGCTGTGCAATTGGACCTACTTCGCCTGGCTTATCAGGGTTGATACCGTCACGCTCGTTTTTAAGCATAGCCAGTGCGTGTAATGGGATATCTGGACGAGACCAAGCATCTGGTGCTGGAGACAAGTCATCTGTATTTGTCTCACCCGTTACTTTGAATACAGTCACTGAAATCTTGTCTGCAACAGCTGGCTTCTCAAGAAACCATTCTGCATTCGCCCATGACTCAATCACTTGCTTAGCAAACTCATTGCCTGCTTTTGCTTTTTCTTCTACATCGTAGAATGCGTCAAACATCAGTAGTGTATGAGATAAACCCTTAGCAACGATAGGTGCAAGTGCTGCGTCGTCTAGTAGGTCGATCATAGGCGCGATGTTGTAACCACCAAGCATAGTGCCAAGTAGTTCAGCTGCATACTCTTTTGAAATGAGTGGTGATTCAGCTTCGCCTTTCGCTACAGCTGCCAAAAAGCCAGCTTTTACGTAAGCGGCATCATCTACACCTGGCGGTACACGGTTGATAAATAGATCAACGATGAACTCTTCTTCACCTGCAGGTGGAGTTTTTAATAATTCGATAAGGTCAGCAGTTTGCTGCGCGTCTAACGGCTTAGGCACGATACCTTGCGCGGCACGCTCTTCTACGTGTTTACGATATTCTTGAAGCACAATATTGCCCTCTTGGTGACGTGGACAGACAAGTAAATGATCTGGCTGCGATTATTGATGCAATCGGCTGAACCATTCCCTTGACCATAAAATATAATGAACAATTATAAGGTCTTTGAGTATAGATGAAAATCTTGCATGCGATACCTCGCCTTATAGTCACTATAAATACAATGAATAAGCATACCGAAACAAGTATATTTTGATGAATATTAGTCAAACGAGAATCATTTAAATTTTGCGAAAAGGTGCTATGGATTGGATCAAAAAAGGCTCCAGGAGGAGCCTTTTTGCATAAGTTAAGTGAAAATTAACGCTTAACTTTTACTTTCTCTTTAGAAGAAACGTGCGCTTCTACGCGACGGTTTTCCGCGTGAGCTTCAAGCGTGTTTGCTGGGTTTTTCAAACGCTCTTCACCGTAACCAACCGTGGTAATACGCATTGAATCAATACCCATATCAACGAGCTTCTCAGCAACGCTCTTCGCACGGCGCTCAGAGAGCTTTTGGTTGTAATCAGCATCACCTACAGCTGACGCGTGACCTTCAATCACCACGTCTGCATTTTTATGCTCTTTCAAGAACTTAGCAACCGCGTTGATATCATCAACATATTGCTGTGAGAAAGTTGCATCATCGTGCGGGAAACGAACTAGTAGACTTACTTTGTCTTCTTTAGTTTCGTACAAAGTACAACCAGACGCGTCAACTGCATCCGTTATTGGTGTGTTTGCACATTTATCTTCGCTATCGACAACACCGTCTTTATCACTGTCTTGCGGTGCTTCTGCAACTACGGGAGCTGGGGCTGGCACAACCTCTTCCGATTTACCAACGCTACCGAACGAATAGTTGATACCGATTTTACCACCAACATCAGTAAAGCCAGCTTCTAGGCCTTGGTAAACTGCCGCTTCCGCATTCACGAACAAGTGATCGGTGAAGTAATGACGAACACCAGCACCTACGTTAGCAAAGGTGTTATCTGAAATTACATCTAGGTTCATCTTCTTGATACCCACTAGACCATAGAATGGACCACCATCAAAATGGTACAAACCATCGATACCGTAACGCTCCGCGTCTAGTGAACCATTGCTAATACCACCAAGGTCAAAATCCATATCTGCATACTCGATACGACCACTCCAGAATTTGTCAAAGCGGTAGCCGATTTCAGCACCCCAACCTGTAGACTCTTCTACATCTAGACCAGCCATATCACGGTGATTCTGCCAATCCGCATCATAGTAGTCACCAAATACACCAAGATATACACCTTCTGTAGGCTCAGTAGTATTTGCATTTGCATTGGCTGTCACTGCCATCGCAACTAGTAAGCTCAAAGTTTTAATTTTCATCATTCCTTCCCATCTCTGTTAGTTAACGCATTGAGTATTGACTCGGATAGTCTATCAGAAAATGCGTCTACCGATTACGTTGCATAGATAATATTAGCTCGTCTATTAATGTTTACTTAACGTTACATAAGGAATTTTTGCTATTTATGAATTAATTTTGATGACCAAATAGGATTTGGTACAGACCCTGTTCCTTTAACAAATCCTTATGTTCTCCATACTGGGACACTTCACCATCATCTAAAACATAAATTAAGTCGGCTTGTTTTATTGCGCTCAGTCGATGTGCAATAATCAAAGTCGTTCTGTCAGCCAAAAACGCTTGCAAGTTGCGATGAATTTTTGCCTCAGTCTCAATATCAAGTGCCGAGGTTGCTTCATCCAGCACCACCACTTTAGGGTCAGCAACGACCATCCTTGCAATGGCTAACCTTTGCTTCTGTCCTCCGGACAATTTAATCCCGTTGCGACCAACTTGCGCATCTAACTTGTCAGCCAGAGCAAGTACGGTATCGGCTAGCTCTGCAACTCGGAGTGCCTGCCAAAGTATTTGGTCTGATACCTCTCTTCCCATTGCTAGATTTTCACGGATGCTGGTATTAAAGAGTATCGGCTGCTGCAGTACGGTCACTATATTATCTCGCACTGCTTCGTAACCAATTTGCTCTACTGGGGTGTCATTTATATGAATCTCGCCACTTTGTTTTTCATACAACCCCAAAAGCAATTGCACCAAAGTAGATTTTCCACCTCCAGACACCGCTACTAACGCTACTTTCTTCCCTGCTGGAATATGCAAAGACACCTGTTTGAGCACGGGTTGCTCTGCAACGTAAGCGAAGTCTATATTGGCAAATTTGATATCAACCTGAGATGAATCAAAGACGGTTTTCGTAGCGGGATATTGTGCTTCTGTCGCAAAATTAAAAACCTGATTTAACCTGCTAAGCGCTGCCGAGGCACCATAGTACGCATATTGAATACCAAGAATTTCCTGCACAGGCCCCATCATAAACCAAAGGTAACCAAATACCGCAAATATCTGGCCGACCGTTAAATCAGAAAACACCACCATAAACATAGCAACGGCACGGAAAAACTCGAACCCCACCAAAAACACGGTAAAGCTTAAGCGGTTAACGGCATCCGTTTTCCATTGTGACTGCACTGCGTAATGTTTAAGGTCTTTGGCTGCGACTTTAACTTGTTCAAAGTAGTTACCCTCTCGACGAACGGCTTTTAGCTGAGAAATAGCATCTAACGTCTCGACGAGTGAAGTTTGCAGTGCTTCAAATGCAGCATTCTCTTCCTTTTTCAGCTCTTTAACATGTTTGCCAAACTGCCGAGAAAAATAGATGACCGCCGGATTGAGCAACAGGATCACCAGCCCCAACATCCAATCAATCCAAAGCAAAATCGCCGCAGTGCCAATGATTGTGAGTAACCCGATTAAGAAGCGCGACAAGGTTTGGCTGATAAACTTATCCAAAGTTTCCACATCAGTAATACAACGAGAACTAATTGCTGCGCCACCTTGGCTTTCGTACTCCTTAAGTTGAACTTTAGGTAAATGCGTAAGTAAGCGCTCACGGATTTGATAACTAATGTCCTTGCCAATAATCGTAAACTGGCGTGACTGCATCACCCCGAGCACCAAGCTGGCCAAGCGCATGGTTATTACAGCCAACAAAATAACCACGATATAGCCACTAGGGCCATGCCATTGCTCGGGTAATACTGAGTTCATCCAAGCCACTGCTCTGCCGGGTGTGTCTAGTAAGACTTCGTCTACCAACAACGGCATCATCAAAGGGATAGGTACACTCACCAACGCGGCAAATAAGGCGATGATATGCGCCTTAATAAGCGGCCGTTTGTGCTCAAGGACTTTGCGTTTAATTTCTTGCCAAGAAAGCTGCTGTTCTGCCATTTAGGTTCCACAAAAAGTTTGGTAGTGGGCCGGTGTAGACGCACTAGTCCACGACTCGGGGTAGTCTTTGTAATCATAGGGCGACATCAACGCTATTAGCCAATCCTCTAGCGTTTGACTCATTCCTTGCTGATTAAATAGCGCAATCTCAGCTTCCACCAACGCATTACGGGGGATAAGTATCGGGTTAGCTTGACTCATCAAGTTAGCCGCAACGTCATCGGGAGCACGCCTTTGCGCCCATTGTCGCTGCCAGCTCTCCAACTCCGTTGGCACGGATAAGGCTTTATTTGGGTGACCAAGCAAGCCATTGGTTAGTGCCGCAAAGGTATTGGTAAAGTCTAGTTCATGCTCCGTCATCAACTTGAGTAAATCAGCAAGAAGAATGTCGTCTGCGTCGCTCCACTCATCAATACCAAGCTTAGCCGCCCACATATCTTTGTACTTGCGATTAAACGACTCAGAAAACTCCGCCAAAATTTGACTAAATGCGTCAATTCCTGACTGCTCATCCTGGCACAACACCAATAGAGCCTCGGCAAGTCGTGCACAGTTCCAATTCATGATGTTTGGCTGATTACCAAACGCATAGCGGCCTTGGCGGTCGATAGAGCTAAACACGGCGTTAAAATCAAACCTTTCCATCATTGCGCAAGGACCAAAGTCTATCGTTTCACCACTTAGCAATATATTGTCGGTATTCATCACGCCATGAATAAAGCCAACCCGCATCCACTCGACGACTAAGTCAACTAACTGTTCACACACTTCACGAAACAATTCGAGTACATCCTGTTCGGTTTCAACTTTAAAACCCTCGAATAATTGCTCGCCCAGCAAGTTGAGCAGGCTCCATAGCTCATCTTTATCTTGCTGTGTAGCCAGATATTGCAAGGTACCGATGCGGATATGACTTTTTGCCACACGACATACAACCGCGCCAGGTACTTCACCTTGACGATAAACATGCTGTCCAGTGGTTACAACAGCAAGGCATTCTGTGGTTGGAACCCCCAAGCCAACCATCGCTTGGCTCATGATGAACTCACGTACCGCAGGCCCTAGCGCACAAAAGCCATCACCGCCTCGAGAAAATCGCGTCGCTCCAGATCCTTTTAAATGCAGATCGTATTGACGTCCGTCATCAAGCTTTACCCCACCAATTAAATGCGCTCGGCCATCACCAAGTAACGGGTTAAATTGCCCAAACTGATGGCCACTGTAAGCTAAGCTCGTCGGTTCAATATTGCCTAAAGGACGCTGACCACTTAACAGCTCAGCAAGCGCTGTGGTGTCATATTTTTCTAGCTCAAGCTTAACTAGCAACGGCGTATTGGATAGCAGTAATGTGGGCTGATTAAACCTTGCTGGTTGCTCCTTAAAGAGCAGAGCAGAGCCTTGATAAGGCTGAAAAAATACCATGCTGTCATCTCCATTTTTAGCGCATTTTACTAGCGAATATTATCACCAACACTCATTGACACAATTTGACTTAACTCTTGTAAGCTAAGCCCGCTATATTGACGCATTTCATTGAAAAATTGCTGCGTCGCTTGCAGTGACTTCTGACTTTGCAAGCCACCGTCGATGATCTCCTCAGCACGTAGTACCGTTTCGACATCTTTACTCAGTAAAAACGTATCTTTACCTAACACACGAAGCGCGTAAGGGCCGGTATTTCCGCCAAGTCTCGATCCGTGTTTTTTCAAGTACAGCCACAAACCAACAATATTGTCTTCCGGCCAGTTTGCGACGAATTCACTAAAACGACCATGCTGTTGTTGCACTTCAAAAATCATATGGCAATTGTCAGCGATACTTTTTACCTTTTTAGCATTACGAATGATCCGTTCATCCTGACTACGTTGCTCATACATTTCAGGAGACATCATTAACAGCTTCTCGATTGAGAATTGCCAAAACACTTCTCTAAAGCCGTCCCATTTATTATCAACCACTGCCCAATAAAACCCGCTTTGGAATATCTTTCGCGTAAATTCTTCCAGCCATTGATCATCACTTAATGCCAATAACGATGTGGTACTCAATGGTTGACTAAGCTTCGCTTTTAACGCCGCCTCAGAGCCTTTACGCTCAGCAGCCCTATGATAAATTTTTTCGAATACTTTCATGCTCGTATATACGTCCGGTTTGCATTCCCTACAGAGTAACTGATCTCGGGGTTGGATGTGAGGTTTTTAGCGCAAATTACCTTTGAATCGTAGGCTAAAAATACGCACCATCTTATTGCATTTTTACTAAATATTTACAGCCAAGCTTCGTCAACTAGGTATCTAAAATTGCGCCGCAGCGCTGGGAAATGAGGACAAACCATGTTGAGTGAAATATCTGCTTTGCAATCCACCAATACAACGCTTGAGTCCATTGACTTATCACAACAAGCTTTTTTTGTTTCGGGCACACGGTGCCTCGTAACTCAACGGCCGCATCATAGGTTCACCACTCAGATAAAAGATCACGATGTATTAGTGAGCCAGTTAAAACGAGAGCTAGCAAAGTGCAGCAGCAATGATGCGATAGCATTCGGTATGCTACCATTTTGCAAAACTCAACAAGCTCAATTTATTGTGACTGAGCAAGCGCACCAATATGATAAAGAGACTTTCAAGCAATGGTTAAACGCCAAAGGTACGCTTAAGCAGGACACTATGCCATCGCTTGAACGTATCTCGCATAGACAATCACAGCATCACTATGAGAGTGCGATACGTGAAGCCAAAAAGCTATTTGCCAACGAACAATTAGAAAAAATTGTTCTTGGCAAACAAGTAGACCTCTATTTTGATGCACCACTTTCACCGGAAACCATTCTGACAAATTTATTAACCCAAAGCCCTAGCGGTTTTCACTTCTCTTTTCCTACGGAACAAAATTCCACCTTGATGGGCGTGAGTCCAGAATTACTCTTACGCAAACATGGGCAAGCGGTTCTCAGTAATCCCCTTGCAGGCTCAGCTAAACGTTCAAATGATAAGGCTACGGAGTTTAAACTCAAACAAGCATTAATGGCATCAAAGAAAGATCGGTATGAACATGCTGTTGTATTGGTAGAAATGTCACAGGTTTTACAACCTTGGTGTCAAAAGCTTACCATACCCAGCTCGCCCTCATTGCTGAGCACAGCAACGATGTGGCACTTGTCCACAGAGGTTGAAGGTCAACTCGCCGACGCTAACACTCATGTATTAGCACTAGCCAACCGTCTACACCCTACGCCTGCACTATGCGGTAAACCGACTGCCGATGCCTATCCTTGGATCCACTCACTAGAAGGAGAAAGTCGTGACTTTTTCTCAGGGATCGTTGGTTGGTGTGACAAACATGGAAATGGTGAATGGGTGGTGGTTATCCGCAGTGGTGAGATAAGTGCGAATCATGCCAGACTATTTGCGGGAGCTGGTATTGTCGCAGCTTCTGATCCGACTGCTGAATGGCTAGAAACTGAAGCAAAACTTTCAACCATGCTAAATGCGCTTGAATCCAATCAGACTTACCATCAACTTAGCCAAATCAAGATGCGCGCAACTGCTTAACTACAAAACGATAAAAATGCCCAGCATTTTACTGGGCATATTAATTTTCGGAATTAACTTACCTGCGGTATTACACGTTTATAACAGCAGGTGCTAACCCAGTTAAAACTGGTAAGATACACTTGCTTTAATGTTTCTTCCTGGTTCATAGTCCATTAGGAATAATTCACCAAATACTGGGTGAAAAGAAACCCCGTTTTTAGAAGATTGTGAAGAGTAAAACTCATCAAACAAATTATCTACACCTAGACGAACATGCAAACTAGGTACTGATTCAGGCTGCCAGTGTGCGCTGATATTATGCACGGTGAAGCCATCTTTACTGTTGTCTAAGTCTGCGCCATAGAGATCGGTACCTTGTGCCACATCATCAACAACCATAAAATCCCAATTCAGCGTCAAGTTATACGCCGTAATTTGGTAAGTAAAGTCAGCTGAAATAGTATCACCCTGCTCTCGCTCTAAACGCGCATCATCTAACGAGGCATACTGTGTAAATGCATCAAGTTCACTCTCAGAGTTAGAGTAAGTTAACTGGAAAGAAAACGCATCAAGCGCAAAACCAGCATAAGCTTCAAACCCATCTACAGTCATATCACCGACGTTGTCTTTCCACGTTTCACGGGGTGCGCCGCCAGGTAATGCTGCATTATCAAAAATATAGTCGTCAATTTGCGTTCTGAATATCGTTGCGCCTAAACGGAGTGTCTTGTTGGTCCCAACTTCACCATCATAGGCAATCGAAAACTCGGTATTAACGCCCGTTTCCGCTTCAATGTCTTGATTGCGGTTATCACCTAAACCAGCACCAACAAATACCTCACTTATCTCTGGGCCTTTAAATAGCTCAGTCGAACTTAACTTCACCATTAGATTTTCATTAAATTGATACTCAGCAGCCAATGATAAAGAAAATTCCGAATAATCATTGTTCACTGTGCCTGAATCTATATCGTAGCTATCGTGCCTAACACCAGGAATAACCGCCAAACCATTACCAAAATCAATTTTGTCCTGAATGAAAAAGGCTAGACTTTTCGCACTTTCTTCAGAGTGCTTTGAACCACCTGATGCAATAGCTAGATCGTACTGAGTATCGTGCTTCACATAATCTGCACCATAAGTGAAGGTATGCTCTTCTTCGGCAAAAAGCCCTGTTACCAGTGTTTCACCAAGCAAATTTAGCCCCGTATTTTCAGCTTCACCCGTCACTTCTCCAGCGTACGCTTGGAACCTAGGAGAAGGAGACATAGACCAACCTGATTCGTCGCGATAAAGTTCACTGGTATTGGAATATAAGCTCGCCTTTAATGAAGAGTTTTCGCCCCAGTTAAGATCATAGCTCAGCGTAATTGTGTCTCTTGTAAACTCTGTCGGCCATAACAAAGGGATCTGCAAGCTATTAGTAATAGCAACATCTGTCGCTAAGCCCATATCAGGGCGATAACTGTAGTCACCTTCATCTTTATAAGTCTCGAAACTCAGTGCAAGACGTTGGTTGTTATTAATATTCCAACCAAATTTAATTAGCGCATCAGAAACTTCACCTTCAAGACCTTTTACCTCACCATCAGTACCAGCAACGACTTCATCGTTTTGGTCTAAGATCTTGCCACCACCCACTTCGTAATTATCACGCTCAACATGGTTGTAATATGCAAGAAAGTCGACATCATTGGTCAACAAACCAAAACCCGTTACCGAGTAATTATGCCCGGCATTGTCTGCAGCCCCTGCTGAAACACGAACGGCAAAGCGATCGTCACCAGAAAGCAATTCACGTGCTTCTTTTGTTTCGAACCGCACTGAGCCACCAAGACCGCCGTTAATTACTGAGTTAGTGCCCGTTTCAATATCTACTGACTTTAGAATATCAGCATGAATTTGAAGGTTACCCATGTGGTGGTACATGTAAGTATTTTGTGCTGCACCATCTATTGAAATTTTAAGATCTTTGTCATCCATACTACGGATAGTGATTCGCTGGTTCAGCGAGTGTGCACCACCGACATCAATGCCAGGAATAGAGCGAAGTAAATCAGAAATATGGTCTGCTTGTTTATCCGCAATTTCTTGTTCTTTTAAATACAATGCAGAAGTTTTTACCGCAGTCGACCAAACTTCTATTCTTTCTATTTTACCTGCATCACCTGAGTCAGCCAAAGCTGGTGCTGATAGTACCCCCGCGAGTGCTAAAGCGAGGGTTGAAGGGCGAAAGCCTAACTGCTTAGAGCGAGAAACCAACATAAATATCCTTTAAATTTTGATGTTAATACGAATCACTCGCAATATTGTACACTTTTACTTTTGTTGCATTTTGAATATTAGTTATGCAAAATCGTCAATCTATTATGCGTTTTAGAAAATTGTGGCACTTACTATGGAAGGGAATATTTCCAACGCGGAGCTCAACAACAAGTTGTTATTGGCGAGCGGATTAAACTGCCGTATCAACGGCTTTGATATTGAGCAACTTATTGCGATTGGTCGACTCTCTTTTTTGCCATTGAGCGATGACCTTCAACTTCATACCTGTCAATGTATCGAGCAGCAGCAAACTAGCAGCTGTGCAGAATTGCAACCAAGTGTGAACATTACTGTATTGCTTAAAGGCGTTGTGGAATTTAGAGTTGCGAATAAATATTACCGTTTCAGCGCTGAAAACGCACCTCAGGCATTTGTCAACCTCATCACTCAACCCGAGCCTTTTACTCGCTATCTGCAAAAACACCAAGAAGTAGAAAAGGTCACACTGAGCGTCAGTCCTCGCTGGCTCGTTGCGAGACTGTCACAGCAATATCAATCTCTATTTACCACCACGAAAGTGATTGAGTTACCGCTACAAGCAAAAGCAATTTCGCTGTCACAACAACTGCTTCAAACCCCAAAACAACCAAGCTTAGCTGAACGTTTGGAGTGTGAAGGTGTTGTGATGCAATGGTTGAGCTGCTTTCTTCCCCACTTGATAGACAGTAGTAACCAGAGCCACGTGATGTATAAACAGCCCTTTCACTCAGATATAGAGGTCAAAAAAAATAAGATCATCGATTTATTGTCGGAAGGAAAAAGTGTTGAGCAGGTCGCATTAGAGCTTGCTATGAGCTTAAGCAGCTTACAGCGTTTCTTTAAACGCAGCTTTAACACAACACCAAAACAGTACGTTAAACAAAGCAAGCTCAATAAGGCACGACATGCGTTGTTAGTTGAAGGCTTGTCGATTGGAGAAGCGGCATATTTGGCACATTATGACCATGTTGCCAACTTTATTGCTGCATTCAAAAAGCAATTCGGTGTCACTCCGATGCAGTTTGTAAAAGCGCATCGCAGCGACACTCTGGGAGCAACTTCAGGTTAAAGTAATTAGTCGAGTTGCTTTAACCATGTTTTTTGATTTAATAGATAAATCCCTGCCACCAAGACTGCAACTGAAGCGATAGTCATTGCTAGATAAATGAAGAATAACTGAAACCCTAGGCTGGCTATCATCGGTTCAAACAACACAGGGCTAATAAATTGCCCGGTAAAGTAACAGGTTGTCATAATCCCCATCGCTTTTCCCCGCATCGGTGGCGGAACAAATTCGAATAGCCAAACTACTAGGTTTGGTCGAATAAGGCCAAGACCCGCGCCGATTACAAAGCTAGCGCAAACGATGCTACTAAAAGTATTTACAAAACCAAGTAACGAAAATCCAGTTGCAACAATAAGCCAGCCAACTAAATGTGCTTGCTTAATATTCAAGTACTGTCTAACCCGACCATAACCCATAGAGACGCATGACATCGCGAATAAAAAGCCCGCTATTACTAAGCCTATAGTGCTGGCTGATGCTTGCTGAGCAGACAAATAAAAAGGCAAATGAATCGTTAATCCATACAGTACTATAATTTCTACCAGTGCTAGTGTACAGCACAGCAAAAAAGTTCGGTTCATCCAACTACTTGGTAGTGATTGAGTTTGTGGTGGCAGGCTAACTGGCGGCATCTTTACCCAAAGCCATACCCCTGGTAGTACCAAAAGTGCGAGTGAGTAAATAGCAAAAACCCAAGTCCAATGCTGCTCTGCTAAAAAGCCTGCAAGCGCCAAGAATAGTACGCCACCAAAGCCACCAAAGGCAGCTTGCAATCCCATAAACTGAGAAAATTTGGGCCCTTCGAAGTAACGTCCTGCGATCGTTGTGCCACTCACCATAATAAAAGCAACAGCGACTCCCATCATCGCTCGGCTACCAAGGATCAGCCACAACGAATCCTGCCAGTAATAGCCTAGTCCACCACTAAGTACGAACAATATTAGTGCGTTCACTAGTAATTTTTGACTATTCCATTTGTCGACTAAACTTCCTGCTATTGGCGCACAAAGTGCTATCACGAGACCAGGTAATGCTAAGGTCATTTTGGTCCAAAATGCAGCATGTTCAATACCTGAGAAAGCCACTGTCATCGCTGGTAATGCTGGCGCTAGAGTCGCACTAGCAAGCACCGTCATGGTACTTGCTAATAGCAAAAACCAAGTCGCTAATCGCGTTTGATTCATGCTGGACCTCCAATACGTTTGCGAGCACTCGCCACCGCTTTAAGATAATCCTCAAAAAGCTCGTGCTCATCAAACCGAGTACTACGCCCTGCTTTCACCACTAAATCACCAGCCACCATTACAGAATCTACATCAAGACTTGACCCTGTAACAATAAAAGTTCTCAGTGGATGACCAGAAAGCTTGTAGCGATAGTCATCATTGTTCACTAGCACTAAATCTGCCTGCTTACCCACTTCAATTGAGCCAATTTGTTGCTCCCACCCCAACGCTTTTGCTGCATATAAAGACGCTGTTTTTAAGGCTAAGGTAGGTGGGCAGGCGGTATTACAATTTTGTGCTTCGTTGTGACCAAGGTGTGCCCCCGCATGGCTTCACACATACCACCGATAAACGAGATATCACCATCGGTACTGCTAGAAACCCATACACCATCTTTTAAAAAACGCCCTATCTGCCCAGTTTCACTGATTGTTGCCTCACCAAGCATGCCGTAGTGCGCTGGTGAATGGCAGATATTAACACCCGTTTCAATAAGGCGTTGATACTCATCCTCGCTTGCATAAGCTGTGTGCACAGCTAATAGCTTGTCAGTAAGTAATCCCATGGCATCAAAGCGCGCGATAGGCGAGCGACCAAATACGCGTTCAACTTCAGCACGTTCATTTTTTAGCGGCGCTAGGTGTGTGGCATAGGGTACTTGGTATTGCTGGGCGATACTAGCCAGTGCTTCTAGCTGTTTGTCAGAACTACCAAAAGCCCCCATCACGGAAGGCATCGCACCCACAAGTCCTGAGCTATGATTATCCCAAGTTTCGATAAGTGATAGCCAATCCGCTGTTTGTAGCTCGGTATCAGCAATGATAGTGGGTGTCGACTTATGCGCTTCCAGCATTATATCCGACCCCCAACGACTCACCCTTAACCGCATACCTAAATCAATCGCAGCAAGCGCCATTGCGTCAGCTTTATTTGCCGAACCAACATCCCCCAGCGCAGTTGTACCCGAACGCAGTTGCGTCCACATACTCCAACGGGCGATGGCTAAACCTTCCTCTAGCGTCAACTTATCTCCCACGGTGGAGATAAAGCCAAACATGGAACCTAGTGCTTGAATATTACCACCATTTGAATACGCAGTGGCCTCTAAGTGGGTGTCATCAGGTGACTCAGCATTTGGCGCGACAAAACTTTCATGCCAATGAGGATTAATAAGACCTGGCAGCATTAACTTACCTTGACCATCAATCCGTTGATCGAAGTTACGAGGTTGTTCTCCATCCTCACCCAGCGCTTCAATATGTTTGCCGTGAACAAGTAACCAACCTTTTGGGTAAACAGTATCTCTTGTGTCTGCAGTGTAGATAAAAACATTATCAATTAGCGTGCGCAGTGCATTGTTCTGCGGCTTGTTACAAACCGCTTTTAAGCTTTCAAGTTCACCAACCTGAGCACTACCAAATGCAGCACTTCCTGAAGCGCCAGCAAGTGCTGCAAAGCGCTGTGTCGACAAGCAAGAACAAACCATTAGCTGGCATCCTGAGAATCAAAAAGGCCTGCTTCTTTCATCGCTATTAGTGATGCCCTAACTGCGGCTATTGTTTCGTTGATATGCGCTTCAGTATGTGCGCCACAAATAAAATTCACTTCACGGCGCATAAGCACACCACGTTTTGCCATTTCAGCTAGGAAAGGTACTGCAAACTTTACGTGCTCTTGCGGATCTTTGGCAAATAAGAACATCGGAATTGGGTCATAACCAACTACTTTGAGTGGCACACCTAACTGCAGTGAAACCTGATTAACCTCTGCTTTTAAAATTGCGCCAAGTCTTGCTATATGCTGAGTGAATTCAGTGCGTTGATATTCCTTCAATACAGCATCACACACTGCTAGCGAGAGCATTTCGCCACCAAAAGTAGTCGATACTTGCAGCTCATTAATCCGCGACATCAACTCACGCTTGCCTGCCACAGCAGATAAAGGCATCCCCGCCGCAATACCCTTAGACAAGGTCACTAAATCAGCCTGAATATCGAAGTATTCTTGCGCACCGCCGGGTGCTAATCTAAAGCCCGTTACCACTTCATCAAACACCAAGATCACACCATGCTCACTACAGATCTCTCGCAGCTGTTGTAGGAATGGTTTTTCTAATACACGATTATACGGAACCGATAACAGCACCACCGCTAGCTCATCTTTTCTTGCAATGATCTTTTCAATGATTTTTGGTTCATCTGCAGGCGAAAACAATGGCATGCGATGAGTTAACCCTGCAATAACAGCTGGTACTCCTGGAGTGTCAAACATGTACTGATCATGCCAACCGTTATAACCTACCGTCATAATTTCATCCCGACCTGTCACGTGACGGGCGAGTCTTACCGCTGCAGAGTTAGCATCTGCACCCGTTTTAAAAAAGCGAACTTGTTCGGCATTTGGGATCACTTCAATTAAGGTTTTCGCCGTCTGCACTTCGATAGGTGTAGGCAACGAATGAATAATGCCGTTGTGCAAGTGCTCTGTAATTGTATTGACAACAACAGGGTGATTGTGACCTAAAGTATTGGCCGCTAAACCACAAATAAAGTCGACATATTGATTACCATCAACATCGGTGACAATGGCTCCCTCTCCCTTGCTCAGATAAACCGGGAAAGCCCCTGGTGCAAACTGCTCTGGCTTTTTCATCATTGATTGGGTAAAACCCGCGATCACTTGTTCACCTTCGGTTTGAAGTTGCTGAGATTGCGTCAAAGAAAGTGTTTGATTATTCATATATTCCTCGAAAATTAATGTCCTAGTGTCGCCCCACCATCAACCAACAGATTAGCCATGGTGATGTGTCGAGCTTGGTCACTGAGTAAAAACAAAATACTGTTTGCGATATCCGTCGCTGAGGCGATACGACCTAGTGGAATACCTAATTTGAATTGCGTTAAATCGCCTTGAATGGTTTGCTCAGCACCATTTTCATCGCGCCATAGCTGCTGCTGCATTTGAGTGTCGGTAGACCCCGGCGCAACTAGGTTACACCGAATGTTAAACGGTGCGACTTCTAGGGCTAGCGTTTTAATCATCGCACTCAAGGCCGCCTTTGAAGCGCAATAACTTCCCATATTCACTCTAGGTGTGCTAGCTGCATTACTGCTCACAGCAACGATGGCACCACGCTTTCTTATCCGCATCTTATTCGCCACCGCCTGACATAAATAAAATGGCCCATGGCAATTTACGGCAAACGTATCAAGCCACTGGGCATCGCTTTGTTCTAGCAGCGTTCCCATGTGCAAAATACCAGCGACACTGGCAACATACTCTAGTGCACCGAGCTGGATTTCAATTTCCTCAACTACGGTTTGCACAAGGTTTTTGTTAGTAACATCAAGATGGATTTGGAAGTGATTAGCCGTTACTTCTTGGAGTTGACTCGCGGCAATAGCAATATCTGCCGCAACTACAATCGCTCCGCGTGCTAATAGTTGCTCGACCAGTGCTTTACCTATGCCCTGATAAGCTCCCGTCACCAACGCAATACGCCCTGTAAATTCACATTCATTGGACATCTAGTACACCTCATCCATGATTTCATGGCGGCGTTCATGATAGGTTTCTTCATCCTGACCGCGACGCCAATATGGAATGGCATACAGTTGTTTTTTTGATAACCCAAAATCTTGAATAAGCTGCTTACGACACGCCAGTACTGCACCATTTTCGCCAGCAATAAAAGCACTGATAGAAGTCACACCTGAGGGTATTGCAACATTTGCAATTGCTCTTGCAAGTTGTTCACAGTCTCCACTTTGACGCAGCAACCAATGAATATTGACACCTGATGGTGCAGTAATAGTATGCTTATCATCTAATGAATCTATTTCAATAAAGACTTCAGCTCGTCGCTCTGCCTCAAACCCCTCGAGCAGCGCGCTAATCGCCGGAACAGCTGTAAGGTCGCCTGCAAGCACGTGCCAATCCGCATCCGCTAGCAATGGATCTGGCCCACCGGGCCCTGCAACCCCAAGTTCAGCGCCAACGTCGGCATTGACCGCCCAGCCAGATGCTGGACTGTGGGAGCCGTGCACTACAAAATCAATATCCAATTCATTGCTGTCTGATCGATAAGCTCGCACCGTGTAAGCCCTTGTCACCGGGCGATCCGTCGGCCAAACAATTTTACCGCTATCATCACGTGTTGGGAGTGATAATGTGCCGGTTGTTCTATTTGCGAAGAATAGCTTGATATGCGCACCATCATAACCGCTTGGGAAGCCATGTAACGCTTCGCCAGAAACGGTGATCCGCAACAAGTGTGGCGTGATATAGCGCTTGGCTACACAAAATACACGGCGAGGACCGCTAGGTGGAACTGGTTGTCGCTGCTTCATGACAACTCCTCTTTCGATTCAGAAAATTTAGCCTGTAATGTCTGCAGTCGTTTATACGCTTCAGGATGGTGTTCAATTTTTAGCAAGTTGCTGGTAAAGGCATAAATGAGGTAGCGCGCTAAGTCGGCCTTTACAAAAGACTGCAAACTCGCATCGTGTTGGAGACTTGCTGAGATAAAACTCTGATTGCTCGCAACCAATGTCGTCGCTTTTTGTGATTGCTGCGGCTGACTTGTAAAGAAGCTTGCAATCGCTAGATCTTCTTCATCTTGTGACTGTTCAAGAACAGCCAACCAGCTCAACAAAGATTCCACTTTGAAAACAAAACCAAAATCGATAAGCCATTGATACAACTCCGGTAACGACACTAAAGTTTGCGGTGTCACGTTAAAGACAGCCGCTGTAGTAGGCGTTAAAGTTTGTGCGCTAACAAATTTGGCAACTCTATCTACAGGCGTCCACGGCTCAGACACAGCAAGCTCAGGCAAACGATGAAACTTAAGTCCAGAGCGCAAGATGCGCCATACCAAGTCATTGTGATTAATATAGCCACTTTGTTTGGCCCCCGTAACTCGTGCTAAGCGATATACTTGTGCTGCTACCCCCTGTTGAATAGCGGTTTCTACCATCGCTTCCGCAACCCATTTTGATTGCTGATAACCATCGTGAAGGCCACTATGATAAGGAATAAACGCCTCATCAAGAGGTACTGCGGACTGCGGTGCGACCGCAATAGTCGAGACGTGATTAAATGGCAAACTAAAATATTTCGCGAACATCAATAATTCCGCTGTCGCATCTGTATTTGCCACTTTTAAGCTACTGTAATCACGTAACACAGAGGTATGCGCTGCATTGTGTAATATTCGAGTCACGCGCATGCCCAGCTGTTGATAGTCAGCATCACTCAACCCAAGTTGTGACGAGGCAATATCTCCGAGTAGCAGCGTTATCCTAGAACTATCTATTTCACCAAGGTTTTGCATGTCAAAGGCTTGCTGTAACCGTTCGAACCCATGCTCTATGTTATTAGCTCTTACACTACAAATTACACTTAGATCCGGCTTCGCAAGTAAATGCGCCAGTAACTGCGCACCAACAAATCCCGTCGCACCGGTCAGCAACACCGTTTCCTCACTAGTTTCAGTTAGTGTATGCGGCTGGACCTGCAACAGCTTACCTCTAAATTGAGCAAGGTCTGCTTTTATCGTTGTCGCGATATCCGCGTTCGTCTTGTGTGCTAATTCATCACCAAGCTGTAGTGCATTACACAAGTCGACGAGTTTAGGATGCGCAAATAAAAATGCGACATTCACCGTTTTATTAAGTAGTTGTGTTAGCCGCCCTGCAACTTGAATACATTGGAGTGACTGCCCCCCAATGCTGAAAAAGTTATCGGCTAACCGGACATTACTCACGCCCAGAACTTCCCGCCAAACGGCAGCTATCTGTGTTTCAAAGTCACTCATAACCTCAGCGTCACAGGCGGCATTTTGCTGCTCAGATAATCGCTTGCGATCGATTTTATTGGCCGGTGTTTTAGGTAAAGCTTCATATTGATAAAGCTGTGCAGGTAACATTGGAGCGGGTAACTGCTCACTCAGCACTGTGCGTAAATCATTTAACGCCAATGCGGTGGTACTCACTATATGCGCCGCCAAAGCAGTTGCACTACCTTGCGCATTCTTAACCACAGTCACCGCGGCTTCAAGAATGGCAGGAACACTCAATAGCACAGCTTCAATCTCACCAATTTCAATCCGGTAGCCACTGATTTTTAACTGGGCATCGACGCGGCCAAGATATTCAAGTTGCCCACTTTTATGCATCCGCACAATGTCTCCGGTACGGTAAGCTGCTATGCTCCGCATAGCTTGCGGATCCCAAAATGAAACAAACGCAGCAGCAGTTTGCTCGGCCAGACCCAAATAACCGCTCGATAAACCCACGCCCGTAAGCCAGAGCTCTCCGCGCTCGCCAAATTTTGCGATCTGGCCTTTTTCACGCATTACCACAGCACCGCGTCCGGGTAAGGGTAAACCAATTAAGTTTGGATTTGTTGCTTTACTGAGATCAATGGCAGTAGCAACGACTGTAGCTTCCGTCGGGCCGTAAGTGTTAAGTAAACGTACAGACTGTTTAAACTGCTCACGCCACGCTTCTACACGCTGACGATTAACCGCCTCTCCGCCTATAATGATGGTATGAATTGACGCAGGAAGCATACGGCGAGTCGCGCACAGGTGTCGACAAAGCTCATGCCAGTAAGCGGTAGGTAAATCGAGTATAGTAATACGTTGGTTTTCTAGTTCGGCAAGAAAATCCTCAAAAGACTCCAACATGGCGTCATTACGCAGTATCAACGTCGCACCGGCCGTCAAAGTAACAAAGACTTCTTCAATACAGGTATCAAAATGAAAGGGCGCAAACTGTAATACTCTATCTTGAGCACCTACTTGGTAGGCCAGACGTGCGCCACTTACAAAACCTGCCAATGCGTCGTGGCTTATCTGCACCCCTTTAGGCTTACCCGTGGAACCTGAGGTATAGATTAAATAGGCTTGTTCTAATAAAGGAAGTATTGATGGGGTGGCAGCAAACGCTTCAAGCTGGGCATTTGCAAGTTCGCTTGCAATATTAAGCTGTGTAACGCCAGCGTCGCGGATCTCAGCTAACCCTTCACTACTATCATCCACCAATGCTAGGCATGGCTTAGCATCAGCGATAATACTACGATTACGCGCAGAAGGAGCATCGCTATCAATAAAAACGAAGCGGTGCTGCGCAGCAAATACGGCCCACATTGCAATCACTGTATATTGGCTACGAGGCAGTGCTAGTAATACGGTACCATCATCGACGGAAGCTTTGACTCTAAGGCGTTTTGCTAGCCATAGCACTTGCTGTACTAACCGCTCATAGCTAATAGCATGTCCATCTATCGTCTGAACCGCTATTGATTTAGGCGACTTCCTTGATAACTCCAATAAACAACTAAGTACGTCACTCTGCTCCACAGGTGCTGGAGTCTCGCTTATCGCAAAGTCCCGATTGGTAACGCGTAATGGCATTTGCAAGTCCACAGCAACAGCATGGAGAAACTGCAACGTTTCACTTTGTATACTCAACAACTCAGCTTTACTATAGCCACTTTGGTTACCTTCAATCTCGAAACGAATACTGCCGTCCATTTGCTTGATAAAAATAAATGCAATGTCCTCAACAGGCCCAGCAGACACGGTATGACTTGTCACTGCTTCACCTTGGCAGGTTTCATGACGTTCAAAAGGTAAAATATTAACAACTGCACCAAACAATCTTGTTGGCAATTGCAAGGTCGCAGCTTCAGCTTTTAAATCTTCATAACGATATCGAAAATGCCTTCTAGCTTGACGCAATTGCTCACTGACCTGACGGATTAAACCTTCAAAACTCTCAACAAGCACAAAGTCCACTGGAACCGGTACAATATTCATATGCATGCAGGGCGTATTCGCAGCTTTTGATGCCATACGATTGGCAACAGGCATGCCCATGATCGTTTTCGCCACCCCAGTGCGTTGATAGACAATAGCGCTAACCACGGTTAGTAATAGTTCAGACCAGTTGGCGTCGACCGAATTGGCTCGAGCCTCTAATTGATTGAGCAAAGTTGCTGATAATTGCGTCGTAACCTTTTCCTTGTCCGCCTCTGTATTTAACACTTGTGTTGTCAGGGCTGCAGCATTATCCAGACCTTGCAGCTGCTGGTGCCAATACAGCCTATCCTGCTGATACCACTTGCTTTGACTGTACTGACTATCTTCAGTGATGACAGCTTGATATTGAGTTTCATCAGCCGTAACTTGAGCCCCCTCATAGGCCTGAATCACTCGATTAGAAACCAGCGCAAAACTAAAGCCATCCATCGCAATATGATGCGCACCAAGTGCCCAATAGTAGTGGTTAGTGGCAAGTCGGATTAACACATGACGATATAAGTCGCCATTGGCTAAGTCATAAGACTGAGCTTGCCACTTTATCAAAAGCTGCTGTGCTGCAAACGCGGCATCATCGCTATCTGACAAGTCGACATAGTCTCCCAACTTTGCCACTCGCTCAGCTTCACTGAGTAATTGAGTTGTCGGCACACCTTGATGTTCAATAAAGCGTACATTGATTGCCGTCGTACTTTGTAGCACTCTAGAAGCAGTTAACAGCCAATCTTCAGCATTTATTGGCACGTTTAACTCAACATACTCAGCAGTGTTATAGCGCGTACTAGTAGGCTGTTTTGCCTGCCCAAGCCAAATCCCAAGTTGCGCAGCGGTTAAAGGCCAATTACTCATGCAGGTTCCATCGCCAGCGGTGCTTTGCCCACTAGAATTTCATACCACTCATTAAGTGTGGTGCTTTCTGCAAGTTCAGCTAGCGTAATATCGATGCCTTGCGCCCGCCACTGATCAATCAATGTCATTACGCGAATGGAATCTAATCCTAGATAGAGTAAATTTTCTTCAGGATCAACCTCTTCCACATCAATGCAAAGCAATGCTGCAATCGCCTCCTGCATCGAGTCCAAAGATAACTTCTGTTGTGTATTTTGTGGCGTGCACGCAGCGATAACCTCGTCCAACAATTGCACCTGCCCACAACGAGAAGAAACATACTCCATCGCATGGAGATGTTCTGCTTCACCAAAGTCTGCGACAGCATCCGCAACAACGAATGCTTTTACGTCATACATAAAGGCGTCTAATGCCGTAGATAAGATACCGATATGGGCATAAATTCCACAGATAATAAGCTGGTCTCGACCTTGTGCCTGCATATCCTCAAGTAGGGTACTACGTTTAAATGCGCTGTAACGCCACTTGGTATAAACCTTATCATCGGCAGTTGGAGCAAGTGCAGGTAAAATACTCGTGTCTTGCTCAGTCAGACCAGTTCCCCAAAAATCGGTTAACAGCGCTCTATCTTTCGGATCTTGATTTGCGGGCTGTGCAGTATACACAACAGGAATACCAGCAGCTTTGGCTGCTACGATTAAATTACTAATTTGTTGGATCAAAGACCGCATCGGTGCTTGCGTTGTATCATAGAAATTCACAAAATAAGATTGCATATCGTGAACCAATAGCACCGCTTTGCTCGGGTTAATTTTCCACTCCGTGCGATTTTCCGGGCGGCTTGATGGTAATGGATATGAAGAAATACGTGGGATTGCCATGAGTTTATCCTATTGAGTATTATGCAGTTTGTGATGAGGTAAGTAGATTAGCGATATGCTCACGCAACGCGCGTTTATCGATCTTTCCAACTTTCGTTTTTGGTAGTGACGCAATAAATTCAAAGCGGTCAGGATACTTGTAATCAGCGAGCCCACGACCTCGAACAAAACGGTTGAGCGTTGCCCTTGTGAGTCGTTGGTCAAGCTCTTCTCGCGGCACGACAAATGCGCATATACGCTCACCCAACAGACTATCTGGCATTGCAACAACCGCACAATCATGAACCGCAGGATGTGCCAATATTTGGTTCTCGACTTCTTCTGCTGCGACCTTTTCGCCACCTTTATTGATTTGATCCTTATCGCGGCCCTCAACAATTATGTCGCCCGATGCAGTTTGTTTAACCACATCACCACTACAGTAAAAACCATCTTCAGTAAATGCAGCTAAGTTATGAAGTTCAGCGTTTAAATAACCACGAAATGTATAAGGCCCTTTAGTCGTTAATAACCCAGCCTCTCCTTGAGGTACTGGTTGATTATTCTCGTCGACGATACGGATTTCGTCAGCTGCACTCATTGGTCGACCTTGTGTATGATGTCGCGTCCATTCGTCATCATCGAGACGGGTATAGTTGACAAGCCCTTCCGCCATGCCAAATACCTGCTGCAACGTCACAACAAGCTCTTTTTCCATTCTGGCAGCGAGGGTGGCACTGAGCTTAGCTCCACCGACTTGGAGCACAGTTAACGAGCTTAGGTCATAGCGTTGTCGCTCTCGGGAATCGAGCCACAAAGAAACCGCAGGGGAACCAAAGCGGCCCAATTTGGTTTATGGGCCTCGATCAGCCTAAAACAGCTGCTTGGTGAGGGTTCTGGAGCACAGATCACTGTACCACCAGCGTAAAACACTCCCAATGCGCCGGGTGAACTAAGCGGAAAATTGTGTGCGGCAGGTAGAGCGCAAAGGTATCGCGTTTGTTTATTCCATTGACACACTTCGACACTTTGGCGAACACTATAGTAATAATCATTATGGGTACGAGGGATCAACTTAGGTGTACCTGTGCTTCCCCCGACAATTGAAAGAATGCCACATTGTCCGCTTGATGCTTACGAAAAGGCAGAGAATCAAAATGCTCAAAGCATGCAGAAGCATGCAGCTTTTCACCAAGCTCTTTCGCCCAAGTACTTTGACCGCGCAGCAGCACATGCTGTAGCTGCGGTGTACACGCTTGTAACTGTTCAAAGAATTGACTATCACCAAACAAAGAATGCTTTGCGTCCGCAATGATCAACTTTGGCTGCAGAGCGGCGGCGTAATGTGTTAACTCTACTTGGTTATGATTCATCAAAGCATTAACAGGTAACACCGCCAGCTTTTGTAAAGCAAAAAATACCACATAGAATTCGTAGCAATTAGGCAATTGCACAATAGCGGTGTCACCGGCACAAAGTCCTTGCGCAGCCATATAACTCGCCAGTCTCGTCGCCTCTTTTTCCAAGCATGCATAGGACTTCTCGATATCGTTATCGATAACTGCAATTTGGGTCGGATTTTCTTGTACTTGACGCTCTAAGATCTGACTTAACTCTTCATCTATCCAATATCCAAGATTGCGATATCGCTCTGCATCCTCAACAGGCCAACTAACACAACTTTTTAACATAAATACGACCTTATGAAATTTCCTATGTGGGTTATTTCGTTATGCAAAATCCATTCGGCGTTTAGAAAAAATAATGAAATTAAAAATACCACTTAATTATCAAAACCTTAATACCAAACACCGAGATCCAATTTGCCGCTAACCCCCTAATGACGATTGCCCCTAAGATTAATTTAGAAAAATTTAAAATAATTCTCATAACTGTTCATATTTTTACCTACGCACCTTTTGATGACACAAACGTTACAAATAAGTAAATTAAAATTCGATTTAGCTATTGACAAAAACCCGATAAAAAACTTAGGATCTAATTGAGAATTATTTTCATTATCAATCATAGAGGGATAAAATGGCAGTAGTGTTGCGCTCAGATAATACGGTAGATGTTCGTCGTTGGGCCGATATAATTGAAGTACAAAGGGAGAAATTGACTGCATATTTAACCACTATTCTTCACTGCCAATACCTCGCAGAAGACGCTTTACAGGAAACGTATATTCGTCTGTCAAAAATGCCTGATGAACAAGATCAAGCCATTAGCAATCGTTTGGCTTACTGCTATCAAACAGCAAGAAATATTGCAATTGATATGGTAAGGAAAAAATCAAAGGAAAGCTGGGTTAGCTTAGATAGCGCACAGCCAGGACAATACACTGACAAGCAAGTCAGCGCTGAAGAAACCTTAATTGAGCAAAATCTAGATGGCTGTATGATGCAAGCGGTAAGCTCTCTATCAAAACGCCACCAGAACATTCTAAGCTTGTATAAACGTGGTGATTACAAGCAGAAGGATATTGCCAAGATATGTGCAATTTCACCGACGTTAGTGAATTTTATAATTCAAGAAGTGATTGTAACGTGTCAAACCGTATTAGCACACTAAGTATCTAAACCAGCTTGAACGCGTAATTTTGCAGCAATGAAATCAGGGTGAGCAACATAAAACAGCCCGGCTATTTTCCGAATGATATGGTCTTCATGGCTGTCGAGTTCGCCATCTGCATAAGCAACGTGCCACAATAACTCAATGATCTCGATGCGCTCTATGTCGCTGGTGTGGTTATTCACTTGTTTGGCAAAAGAATACATATCTACCGCCTGTTCCACCAATTGCTGTGCTTGTGTTATCAGTGCACTGACTTGTGGTTCAGGCAATTCACAACGTGTTTTGAGTAGCTCCGCAATTTTATCGAACTCCGACTGTTGTAGTTTGCCGTCCGCTCGCATCACTTCAACCAACAATGCAGCAAGCGCGGTATTAAAGTCGATTTCTTGTTTCGGTGATGATTCCTGCAAGCTTTGAAATAGTTTTTTAAGTTGGTTAAGCAAGTAGCTAATCTCCCATGTGATATACTGTAAATGTAGCAGACTAAAAGGACAGTTATGCGTAAGTTATCATTGAGACTAAATTCATTAAAGCTAAGTTCCCTAGTCGTAGGTGTAACACTGCTCTCGGCGTGCCAATATACACCAGTTCCACGGGGCGAACCTGAAAAGCTCTATGACTTTGACCACAAAGTACATTATGAGCAAACCACGTATAACGATGACCACTTTCGACTGGCAATTAAGCCAGATAGTTATGCGCATTTTAGGCAACAAAGCGTATTTTTGCTGCGCCATGCCAAACGCTTATGCCAAGGCAGTAACCCACAATTGACATTACTTGGTGGCGTTCAAGGCTTTGATAAGATGCCATTAGAGCCACGACCTTATCAGAATGACTTAACGGTAGACGTAAAATGTGTGGCCAAATAGCCACACATTTTTGTTAGCGCTATAAATCTTTTTCAGTAACCCGCGCTGGGTTTAGTCTTCATATCCCCAAGGCGCTTTTGGTGCGGCGATTGGTTTAGTTAAATCAAAGTCCACTCGAAACTCTCGCCCTTCACGCACCAAACGATAGGTAAACTGCTCTGGGTAGATATACATCTGCCATGTATTTCCGACTGACTGCGGGATCCCTTGCTGGACGAATAACTGTTTTGAGTATTCATCAGCTGGGAACGACTGCACGGTGTTAAATCCCGCATCTAAGGTATGACCACCATACATAGTAGAAACATCGTCGCTGCCATCTTCATGACGGTGATCGTGCTTCAAGCTCAAACCACTCCCTGTTTTGGTGATGATCCAAGTTCTTGAAGCATCTTTTCCTACATGAAATGGAACTTGAAGCTCAGAGTCGCTGCATTTACGAACGTGCATCACAAGGCGAGCATCACTAAAGCTGCTTGGCCCTTGATTATCCACTGTCACTTTACCTTCGTAGGCTTTACCACAATGCGCTTTAATAGCGTCAAAAAATGCATCATGGCTTGGAATTGAAACCAGCGGGGCAGGACGCGCAAAGGCGGCACAGCTCAAGGTCGCGAGTAGCGCTAAAGTTAATTTTTTCATTGGAGACACCTAAAACAAATAAAGCCAGAGCTTAATCAGCTTCTGGCTTTGTGGCAAAATTATTCGACCAAATTGAGTAAGCAGGTATTATTGCCAAGGTCTTGTAGTAGCAAGCTGCTGCTCAAAAGCATCAATTTGGGTGTTTAATAATTCAGTCTCACCGATAAAATCAAGACCACTCAAGAGGCGTGTTTTGATGTCTTCTCGCACCTCAAAGTCAATTGGTGCAATACCTGCTCCGCTGATCTGCTGCGCTTCTAGGTCAATACTCAAATGCACGTGTGATTGTTGCTCGCACGCATCGAAAAGCGTATCTAACGTACTGGCTGGTAATGCAATGCAAAGCATTTGGTTATTACCACAATTGTTAAAAAAGATATCGGCAAAGCTCTCGGCTAAGATCACGGTAAAACCATATTGTTTTAATGCCCAAGGAGCATGCTCACGAGACGAACCACAACCAAAGTTGTCACGTGTTAACAAGATGGACGCGCCCTGATATTGTCGATAGTTAAGCACAAAGTTCGGATCTGGCTGGCCATCTTCAAGATAGCGCCAATCATAAAACAGCGCTTTATCAAACCCATCGCGGCTGGTTGAAGTTAAAAACTGCTTGGGAATAATTTGGTCTGTATCAACATTGTTTTTGTCTAATGGCGCAACTAGGCCCTGATGAAACACGCTCATGACGCCTCTCCTCGAATATCAGTAAAGTGACCGGCAATTGCTGCTGCCGCCGCCATTGCTGGACTCACCAAATGCGTACGACCGCCTCGCCCTTGCCGCCCTTCAAAGTTACGGTTTGAGGTCGATGCACAGCGCTTTTCTGCGCCAAGACGATCATCGTTCATCGCCAAGCACATAGAGCAGCCCGGTTCACGCCACTCAAATCCAGCAGCTTTGAAAATATCGGCTAAGCCCTCTTGTTCGGCTTGCTGCTTTACTAACCCAGATCCTGGGACGATAAGCGCTTCAACGCCTGCCGCTACACGCTTGCCCGCCACCACTTGTGCCGCGGCACGCAAATCTTCAATACGGCTATTGGTGCAAGAGCCAATGAATACGGTGTCGACTTTGGCATCGCTTAGCCTTTGTCCTGCTGTGAGGCCCATATATTTCAGCGCGCTGCGCATCGCATCTGCTTTGACTAAATTAGGTTCATCGTCAGGGTTAGGTACTAAGTCATTAATACCAATGACTTGCTCTGGACTTGTCCCCCAGGTTACTTGAGGTTGCACACTATCAGCATCCAGCTCCACGACACGATCAAATTCAGCATCCGGGTCGCTATGCAAGGTTTGCCAATAGCGCACCGCAGCATCAAAGTCTTCGCCTTGAGGTGCAAATGGACGACCACGTAAATACGCAAAGGTTTTCTCGTCAGGTGCAATCAAGCCGGCTTTCGCCCCCATTTCAATACTCATGTTGCAAAGCGTCATCCGCGCTTCCATAGACAGCGCCTCGATCCCCGTCCCACAAAACTCAGCCACATAGCCAGTGCCACCAGCTGTGCCTAATTGCCCAATCACAGCGAGGATCAGGTCTTTTGCAGTCACGGTCGGACGCAATACGCCATTCACTTGAATTTTTAACGATTTGGCTTTTTTCTGTTGTAATGTTTGCGTGGCCAGCACATGCTCAACCTCTGATGTACCAATACCGTGAGCCAGTGCACCAAATGCACCATGCGTTGAGGTATGACTATCGCCACAGACAATCGTTGTACCCGGCAAAGTGATCCCTTGCTCAGGTCCCATTACGTGCACTATGCCTTGGTTAATCGAATTCAAATCGTAAAGTACAATGCCAAACTCTTCACAGTTTTGTGCCAACGCTTGCAGCTGGTTTTTGCTCACCTCGCTGGCAGCATCAATCGAACGACTCTTGGTCGAGACATTATGATCCATCGTCGCAAAGGTTTTTTCTGGACATCTTACCGGACGATTATGCTCTCTTAATCCCGCAAACGCCTGCGGTGAAGTAACTTCGTGTACCAGATGACGGTCAATGTATAACAGATCGGTTTGCTCGTTTAATTTAGCAACCACATGGGATTGCCAAATTTTATCGTATAATGTTTTTGCCACTTGCTCTTACCTTTATTAAACCCTGTCGACGATCGCTTGCGCGACATCCATAGTCGTAAATCCAGCTTGGGGATAGATATCCGGTGTACCTACACCATCTTTCACCGCTTCTGCTACTGCCTTTTCAATTGCGCGCGCCGCTTCGTCTTGCCCCAATGAATAACGTAGCATCAGCGCGGCACTTAAGATCTGTGCAATTGGGTTTGCCACCCCTTTTCCGGCGATATCTGGCGCTGAGCCGCCCGCAGGTTCATATAAGCCAAAACCCGATTGATTTAGGCTTGCCGATGGTAATAACCCCATGGACCCCGTGATCATTGCACATTCATCAGAAAGGATGTCACCGAACAGGTTATCGCACAGTAGCACATCAAACTGGCTTGGTTGCTTTACCAACTGCATCGCAGCGTTGTCGATATAGATGTGATCAAGCGCCACATCTGGGTATTCTTTCGCGACTTCATTGACCACTTCACGCCACAGTACACTGGTTGCCAGCACGTTGGCTTTATCTACAGAAGTCACATGATTGCTTCTAAGTCTCGCGGCATCAAAAGCAAAACGGGCGATGCGTTCGATTTCTTTGCGCGAATAGGTTTGCGTATCAAACGCCGACTCGCTTTCGCCCTCACCTTGGCGACCTTTTTCGCCAAAATAAATCCCGCCAGTAAGCTCACGGACGCATAAAATATCAAAGCCTTGCTGGCTAATGTCACTGCGTAGTGGAGAGGCTGCGCTCAATGCGGGTAATAGCTGCGCAGGACGCAGATTACAAAATAGCTGAAAATGCTTTCTAAGCGGTAATAAGGATGCCCGCTCTGGTTGCTCATTTGGTGGTAAGTGCTCCCACTTAGGCCCACCCACAGAGCCAAATAAAATCGCATCAGCGGCCTCACACGCGGCTAATGTCGCCGCGGGTAGGGCCTCGCCAAATTGGTCTATGGCCGCACCACCAATCGCTTGTGGTGACTTTTCTAAAGCAAAGTTGAACTTAGTCGCCACTTTATCTAATACCAGCTCAGCGGCTTGCATCACTTCTGGGCCAATTCCATCTCCAGCTAGTACGGCGATTTTGTAGTTTGCTTGACTCATCCTGCTTTCCTTTGTTGTTTTAGGCTAGACACTTTTTGTGCTCTATCAATTAGGTTATATACTCGGATCATGGCTCTCACTGACGCTTCCACGATGTCTGCTGCAAGCCCCACACCGTGATATTGTTTACCATCAAACTTGGCAATAATATCGACTTGGCCAAGTGAGCTTGCCCCTTTACCCGTCGCATCTAGGTTATATTCCACGACTTCCACCGCCATGCCTGTGATACGCTCAATAGCTAAGAACGCTGCTTCTACTGGACCGTTGCCAGTTGCCGCTTCTTGCTTAAGCTCACCATTCAAGGCAATCCCCACTGTCGCGCTCGCAATTGATTGAGAGTTCGAAGATGCGTTGACGAACTGTAATTGGTAGCGCTCGTCTTTATCTTTGATTTGGTTGAAATAAATCATCGCTTCAAGATCATAGTCGTAAACCGTGCCCTTTTGATCGGCTAACGCCAAAAAGCTTTCATACAGGCTATCCATATCGTAATCCGATTTTTGATAGCCAAGCTCGGTAAGACGATGCTCGATAACATGTCGACCAGAGCGTGAAGTCATATTTAATTGGTTACTCGGCACACCAACGGTTTCTGGTGCCATGATTTCATAGGTGTTTTGTGCTTTTAACACACCATCCTGGTGAATACCCGAGCTGTGTGCAAAGGCATTTTCGCCTACAATTGCCTTGTTTGGCTGCACCGGCATATTGCAGATTTTGGCAACTTGGCGCGACGCGCGATAAATCTCTTCGCTACGAATATCTGTGTACACTTTTAGGTGGTCTTGGCGCATCTTCATGATCATCGCCACTTCTTCTAGTGAGCAGTTACCTGCACGCTCACCAATACCATTAATGGTACATTCGATTTGTCTTGCACCGGCTTGTACCGCCGCGATTGAATTTGCCACCGCAAGCCCTAAATCATTGTGACAATGGACGCTTAGCCTGGCTTTGTCGATGTTAGGCACATTATTACGAATATGGTAAATCATCGCTGCATACTCGTCTGGTGTGACGTAACCTACGGTATCAGGTAAGTTAATCGTAGATGCACCAGCATTTATCGCCGCTTCAACAATACGACACAGATCAGAGTGAGGCGTACGCCCGGCATCTTCACATGAAAACTCAACATCATCGGTGTACTTTCTGGCTTGAGAAATGGCCTTAATCGCCATGTTAGTCGCATCGTCTAGACTCATTCTTAACTTATGTTCTAGGTGCAGTGGACTGGTTGCGATAAAAGTGTGAATGCGGCGCTGCTCAGCGCCTTTAAGGGCTTCGCCACACGCGTCGATATCTTTACTAACCGCACGAGCAAGGCCACAAATAGCAGGACCTTTAACCTCGGCTGCAATACGTTGTACCGCGCGAAAATCAGCCGGACTTGATACTGGAAAACCCACTTCCATGACATCCACATTAAGACGACTAATGGTATGCGCCAGTTGTATTTTATCTTCCTCTGTTAAGCTGGCTTTTAACGCCTGCTCACCATCCCTTAATGTTGTATCGAAAATCCAGACTTTATCTTGCATACCTTTACCCTCAGCCAAAAAAAACCCCGCAAGTGCGGGGTGTCTACAGTAAATGTCGCTCAATTCGCGCAATTACACCCCACCCCTCTGGTTTACCAGTAGGAGGTTAAGAAGGAGTGAAATACGCGCAGTCATTTTCATTGAGCTAAGTGTTCCTGTTGATGAATTGGTCATGTTTTAACATGCTTTAAAAGCGACAATCAAGCATAAATTATCCCAAAAATAGAGTTTACACCTCATTTTATTGGTAACTTAAATCACAATAATGCTATTTATAGAAAATATATTTCAATATTAGAAGTTAACACAGATAGGATATGAAATGAGCAGGGTAATTTTGAATTTTAATTACCAATAAAAAAATAGCCAATTTAGGCTACTTTTTTATTGGCTCTGGGTGTTTTGCATAACCAGAGGCACCTTTTGCGATATATCGTAACTGCCATTTCAAACGCTCGGTCAGTTCAGCACGTTGGGGAGGATCTTGGTCCAAAGCCTCCGCACCTGAACTAAACACTAAGGTTACCATCGCTTCGGCTTGCATGTGAGCATGATGAGCGTCGACTCCCGTTTCTGTTTCAAGGTAATGAGCAAGCTCTAAGATAAAATGCTTTATTTCTCTGGCAACCGCGGCACGAAACGCAGGGGAAGTGCCTGATCGCTCTCGTAGTAACAAACGAAACTGGTTGCTCGACTGTTCAATAAACTCCATAAAGGTGTGCACAGAAGTATTGATCACGCTGCCACCTTTAGCGATGCGACGCCTTGCTTGACGCATTAATTGTCGCAAGGTTAAGCCCGCTTCATCTACCATAGTCAGCCCGAGCTCGTTCATATCTTTGAAGTGACGATAAAAGGAAGTGGGTGCAATACCCGCCTCTCTCGCTACCTCGCGCAAACTTAAATTCGAGAAACTATGCTCTGCACTTAGTTGATTAAATGCCGCTTCGATAAGCGCTTGACGGGTCTTCTGTTTTTGTTGGGCGCGTACACCAGCCATGGACTTTCCCCAATTCGCTTCGAAAAATAAGAACAATAAACCGCAGTCTAAACCTTGACGCAGCAAGAATGAAATACTATTTTAGCGTACAGTTGTACGCTGAAATTAGATTTTGAGATTAATTGATGAAAAAACCACCCATTTTATGGACCAATGTGCTGTTCTTTAGCTTATCGTTTTTAGCTGCGATCACTTTGGTGCCTTGGTATGGCTTTGAATATGGTTATACCACCAGCCACTGGGTAGCCTTTGTTGCCTGTATGTTTTACGCCGGTCTGTCGATCACTGCTGGATATCACCGCTTGTGGGCGCATAAAGCCTATGACGCCCATCCTGTAATTCAAGTTATTTTTGCGTTGGGTGGCGCATTCGCTTTACAAAACAGTATATTACATTGGAGTAGCGATCACCGTGTGCACCACGGTCAAGTCGACGACCCAGTAAAAGATCCATACGCCGCAACACGAGGGTTCTGGTATAGCCATATCGGCTGGATGCTAAGAGATTATCAAGGCGATACGTACGGTGATTATAACAACGCCAGAGACTTACAACGTAACCCTATCGTGATGTGGCAACACAAACACTATATGAAGTTAGTATGGCTTACTAACATTGGTATCCCTTTAGTGCTTGGGCTATTGTTAGGTAATGTACTTGGCATGCTGCTATTGGCCGGCGTGCTTAGACTCGTATTGAGTCAACACTTTACTTTCTTTATCAATTCATTGGCGCACATTTGGGGCAGTCGCCCTTATACCGAAAAAAATACTGCGAGAGACAACGGCCTGTTGGCCCTATTCACTTACGGTGAAGGCTATCATAACTTCCATCATATTTTCGCGAGCGACTACCGTAATGGCATTCGCTGGTATCATTATGACCCAACTAAATGGCTGATCCGCACTTTTGCAGCGCTTGGCCTTGCTAGTAAGCTAAAACGCACTCCGGTTGAACGCATTGAAAAAGCCAAGGCGGAGACCTTGTTGAATAAGACTAAAGTCAGTCTCGCAAAATTGCCTTTGGCGCAAGATAAGCTTACATTGTTACAACAAGAGTATGATTTACTTCTTAAAAAGCTTCAAAACTACTGTACTGTGCAAAAGCAGGTACTCGAAGCCAAAAAGGAAGCCGTACGTGCACAATGCGAACATTCCGCACTGATGCAACAATATAAAGAGTTAGAACAAGCTTGGCAAAACCAAAAACAAGCTTGGATTGCACTAAATTCGAGGCTACTGAAAACGGCATAACGTTCAGCGGCCTCAACAACTTAAGGGGTGAGGCCGTGAGCAAAAAAGCTGCAGAGAAAACCGAAACTGTTCCACAATCCTATCAATACGATGCCATTATTATAGGCACTGGGCCCGGCGGCGAAGGCGCCGCCATGAACCTCTCAAAAAGTGGTAAAAAAGTTGCCGTTATCGAACGTCAGCATGCGGTGGGCGGTGGCTGTGTTCACTGGGGCACCATTCCTTCTAAAGCCCTTCGCCATTCTGTCAGTCGTTTAATTGAGTATAAAGCGAACCCGCTTTATCGTTTTACCGAGCGCCCACAGCGTCATACCTTTCAAGACATTTTGCACCATGCCAGTGATGTGATCTCAAAACAGTCAACATTACGTTCTAGCTTCTATGGCCGTAACCGCATTCACTTATTTCAAGGCGATGCCAGTTTTGTTGACGCGCATACGGTACAAGTCACTCATCAAGATGGTTCGCAAGAGTTACTCACCGCTAAAACTATTGTGATTGCCACAGGCTCGCGTCCATACCGCCCACCAGGCGTTGATTTTAACCACCCTCGCGTCTACGACAGCGACACTATTTTAAGCCTTGAGCATAATCCTCAACGCGTGCTGATATACGGCGCGGGGGTAATAGGCTGTGAATATGCCTCAATCTTTAAAGGGCTTGGCGCAAAGGTAGACCTTATCAACACCCGCGACCGCTTATTGGCCTTCATGGATGCCGAGATCTCTGACGCACTCAGTTATCACTTTTGGAATAATGGCATTGTTATTCGCCATAATGAGGAGTTTGCTAAAGTAGAGACCCATGATAAAGGGGTTATTGTGCATCTACAGTCTGGCAAGAAAGTGCGCGCTGACTGTATTTTGTGGGCCAATGGTCGCTCCGGTAATACAGAAACACTCAACCTTACAAGCGTAGGTCTAAAAGCTGATAGCCGCGGCCAGCTTAAAGTCAACGAACACTATCAAACCGAAGTGGAAAACATTTTCGCAGTTGGAGATGTGATTGGCTATCCAAGCCTAGCCAGCGCAGCGTTCGATCAAGGCCGTATTGCGGCCAATGCGATTGTGCACGGTGCCTGTGATGATCGTTTGATAACCGACATCCCAACTGGCATTTACACCATTCCAGAAATGAGCTCTGTTGGTAAAACCGAGCAAGAGCTTACCGCTGCGCGCATTCCCTATGAAGTGGGTCGCGCCCAGTTTAAACACTTGGCTCGGGCACAGATCACAGGCACTGAAGTCGGTAGCTTGAAAATTTTGTTCCATGCAGAAACCAAAGAAATATTAGGTATTCACTGCTTTGGTGAACGTGCATCCGAGATCATCCATATCGGCCAAGCCATTATGGAACAAAAAGGGACGGGTAATAACATCGAGTACTTTATTAATACTACCTTTAACTATCCAACAATGGCCGAAGCCTATCGCGTTGCAGCATTAAACGGCATTAATCGTCTACTGGATTAACGTATTATATGGTATGAATAAGCGTGACACCTTGGGCGTCACGCTTATTGTTATAAATTAAATCGATACTCAGCGCTGAGTCGCCACACATTATCGGTTTGCTTAGGCTTACCATTAAATGCCTCTCTGTTTGCAACTGTGGTTGTTAGATTCAAAAGTTCACCACCCACCAGCCAACTGCTATTAATTTGACACTTCACAGCAGCGGTCAGTGCATGACCATCACTTTGGTTTGGGTCGAACTGCCAGTCGTCTTTATCAATGACTTTAAATTGTTCCGCTCGCACACTAAAACGCCAATCGTCAAACTTGTGGCTCAGCAACAAAAACCAACTATTAAAATCGATATCGACTCCACGATTACCACCCATTGCAGTACTACCAGCCATGCCTTGGATCAGTAACTGTGTTTTCAACGTCAACTTATAACGCCAAGCCGCGCTGATAAATTTAGTGTCCCATGCATACTGCCCGATTCGGTAATTGATCTTACTTGGATCGCCATTATTATCATACCAATAGACATTGATTTTACTGCGGTTTGAAAAGTCGCGATGATACCCAACATAATAACCAAACCGGCCATCTACTTCAGAAAACGGTTCAACATGCTGTGCTTGAAGTTGTAGCTGTGGTGTGTTCAACGACTCCACAGCTGCAAAGGGAAGGCTTTCATTGAACACCGACTGCCTGTCATGTACGGTGAAGCCTCGCCATGCGAGCAAGGTGCCAGCTGGATCATTGCCCTTAAAGACACCAAACACGCCTTTGAATCCCTGACCTCGGCTACGATGCGTCTTAGGCTGCTCAATTGCGACTTCACCACCAAATACCCGCACTTCCTCACCTATCCAAGCGTTGATAGCCGAATACTGGTATGTATAAGGTGATGACCAGCCAATATCTGGGTTCTCAACAGAAAACTTCGGATAAAATCCACCCGCTCGCACAATAACGCGACGGCCGTTTTTAGGCAGTGTTCGATATTGCAAATACAGTTCTGTAAAACCGAGCTTATCATCTGGGTCTGACACATACTGTGTTACTCCGTGCAAAGACCAAGCGCTGGAAAAATCTACACGCCAATCAATAGCCCCACGACTAAGCGTAATATCTGACTCCCCTTTACCAAAACGCGTAACACCCCATCCAGGCTGATACCAAGCTTTATGATTATCATCATGCTGCCAGGTCGTTTGCAGTTGCCCTTGTCCAGAAATCTCAACTGCTCCTGTTTGCCCCATGACAAATAATGCCAGGGCGGCACTTAGCTTAGTAATCATCGAAGTCATCGGAGAAGTCCTTAAGTGGAGCAACCAGTGTTTGCTTAATTTGATAGGTAATTGCTTGAGTGTTGTTCACAGCGGAAAGCGAATGCTGTTCTATTTTGTCTATATTTTCGAATCTTTCATGCCACACATTCAGATTCAGTGCGCCGACTTGATCAATATTTAGGTCGATCGATACTTTACCGCTGCTATCCGTCACCGCAAATAATGGGCTATTTACAACTACGATATAACCTAGCATCCAATCGTGAATATTGCAGCCAAGCTCAACTACACCTATTTGATCAAATAATACGTATTTTGGGTCATCACGATACAACTTGAGCTCGAACGGCTTTGCAGCAGAGAAGGAATAGACGTGGTGCAGAATGGGATCTAAATTCGGAAATGAGACTTGTGTCCCTACTTGCACCATCAAAATATGTGGTACAAATGCTTTATCCTTTTGCCCCATTTTATATTCTAGCGTGGCACTATTTTCACCAAAACCATCCCCTTGCAACCACACAGCTGCATTCGCTAGTGGCCGTTTATCACCATCGACAATTTGTACTTCAAGGGCATTGACTAGACAGGTTTGTAGCATTGCCAGCACAACAGCAATACGCCCAAAAATCGTTAGGTTTAGCATCAGCAGTTCAACCTATCCTTATTATTTTTCTTAGCTTGTCTACACTAGACCGAGCGGAATAATTATTACATTCATCGCATTTACAGCATGAATACGTATGCAACTTTTACGTGAACGTGAGCATACAACAGTAAGCTTAGCTTATGTGTAAAAGAACACGAATTTTCGTGCTGACAACAAAAAGGAAACACTATGCGCCTCATGTCACTTTCCCTGATCGGATTAAGCTGGTTTACAACTACGAGCTTTGCCGCATCTTTAGCTGTGAGCTCGCCAGATGGCAAAATCACTTTTACTTTGAGTGATGATAACAGCCAGCCGACCTACCAAGTCAGCTTTAACGACAAAACCATTATTCAACCGTCTAAACTTGGTTTTGATTTCGCCAGAGCTGCATCGATGCGTGATGGCTTAAATATCACAACACATCAGCGCTATAGCGTCGATAGCAGTTGGCAACAGCCCTGGGGCGAAGCCCGAGTGATCCAAGATAAACACAATGAGCTTGCTGTCACTTTTACCAAGCAGACGGACAAGTCGCCGCAATATATTGTACGGGTAAAAGTATTTGATGATGGTGTCGGCTTCCGTTATGAGGTTGCCCAAAATCAAGCGCTTTATATCACCAGAGAGTTAACCGAGTTCGCCTTTGCACAAAGCGATAAAAGTACCGCGTGGTGGATCCCCGCTCGTGGCTGGAATCGCTATGAATATGTATACAACACCACACCACTGCACGATGCCCCACATGTGCACACCCCGTTTACCTTAAAGAATCAAGACGGGGTTCATATCAGTGTGCATGAAGCGGCCCTAATTGACTATGCGGGTATGACCTTAAACCAGCGTCGCCCAGGAACATTTGTTGCTGATCTGACACCTTGGTCAGATGGCGTTGCGGTCAAAACCAATGGTAAGTTCAATACACCTTGGCGCACCCTGCAAATAGGCGATGAAGCCACCGACTTGCTTAACTCTCATCTTATTTTAAACCTCAACGAACCAAATAAGCTCGGTGATGTATCCTGGGTTGAGCCGGGTAAATACATCGGTATTTGGTGGGGCATGCACATCAACAAAAATACTTGGGGCAGCGGCGATAAGCATGGGGCGACTACGGCGCGCACTAAAGAATATTTGAGCTTTGCCGCTGACAATGGCTTTGATGGCGTGTTGGTTGAAGGGTGGAATATAGGCTGGGATGGCGACTGGTTCTTCAACGGTGATGTCTTTAGCTTTACCGACGCCTATGCTGACTTTAATATTGACGAAATAGCCAAGCACGGAGAAAAAGTAGGTGCACGCCTAATTGGTCATCACGAGACGTCTGGTAACGTCAGCAACTATCGTAATCAAATGGAGGCGGCTTTCGCACTCTACGAAAAAGCAGGCGTTCGCCAAGTTAAAACCGGTTACGTAGCCGATGGCGGCAACATCAAACGCATTGATGCCGAGGGCAATGCCAGATTCGAATGGCACGACGGTCAATTTATGGCAAATGAGTACTTAGACAACATCAAACTCGCAGCCAAACACAAGATCAGTATCAATACACATGAACCAATCAAAGATACCGGCCTGCGTCGTACCTATCCAAACTGGATTGCGAGAGAAGGGGCAAGAGGGCAAGAGTTTAACGCATGGGGCACACCACCAAACCCTCCGGAGCACGTGCCAATGCTTGCCTTTACGCGCATGTTAGCAGGACCTATGGACTTTACTCCGGGCATATTTGACATGGGCTTTAACGGCCTTGGCGATAAAACCAACCGCCCACAAACCACCCTAGCCAAGCAATTAGCGCTTTATGTTGTGCTTTATAGCCCAATTCAAATGGCGGCCGATTTACCAGAAAATTACCTCGCCAAGCCAGATGCCTTCCAGTTTATCAAAGACGTCCCCACTGACTGGGAAAGCAGTATCGCCCTTGCAGGAGAAGTGGGAGATTATGTTGTTTTTGCCAGAAAGGAGCGCAAATATAAACAATATAGTGGCAATGACTGGTTCTTGGGTGCTGTGACTGACGAGGAAGCGAGAGAAATTCCTATTGCTTTAGATTTCCTGGAGCCAGGTAAAGCCTTCGAAGCACAAATCTACGCGGACGGTGATAGAGCCGAATGGAAACAAAACCCTTACGAGATGAATATTTATCGTCAAAAGGTCACGAGTAATGACAAGCTGACGTTAAAACTAGCTGCCGGCGGCGGTGCCGCCATTCGCTTTAAAGCGCTTTAAGCATCAGGTGGCTACCCCGCAGTTGAGTAGTCACCGCTTTGGTCTGTACATTTAGTAAACTATGCCGTAGGGTGAAATAACCTAGTATTTCAAAGGAAAATAATATGAAACTTACCCTAGCAAAGAAAAAACTAAAACAATTAGATTATCAACAAAGTCAACTTGCCATAAAACTAACACCGCAAGCAGCGGGTGGTAGGGGACCAGAAACGGGCGTTATGTGTGAAACGACTAATAATGATTACTGGTGCCAACGTCCGAGTTCACCAGCTGTTACCTGCAGCGTACTGGAACGCTGCTTATAAACATTTCCCACCATATATAGGCTAGATATTATAAAAATATGTAGTTAGCCTATTTCCCAGTCAAACTCTCTGTATACTCAACGGCCAGCTCTCACTCGCCGCTGAGCTGAGTTATAAGTAATAATTTACTGACATTGATAGCTTGGTGTTACACCATTAGCAACTTCCCATTTCGCTGTTAATAACGACGCAGGGCCATTACTGTCATGGGATAGCTCCCAATTCATAATGCCACCGGCATTGAGCTTAGCGTACTGCGTTTTTGCGCGGATCGTCGGGATACCATTGTAGTAGCTGCTACCATCACTATCGCGACAGGCATTAGCAGGGTTCTCTTGTAGTAAGGTGCGATACGCTTTCCAAGTAGGTCTTGCGTAAAATGGTACGCCCAATACCGTTTTTTCTTTACTGAGCCCACGACCTTGCCAGTAAGCAATAGAATCTTTGGCATATTGCATAGAAGCATGATCAGTATTGTTCGCGTCGTACGCCATCAAATTTAAAAAGTCGATATCTTGGAATACAGATTCCAACACGCCACCACCGGTATAGCCAAGCGCCACCACGGCAGCCGTCAAAAATTTACCTCTGGCGCGTAACTCAACGCTTAGTTCCTTCATCAGTAATGCATAGTTATTTGCCGAAGCACCGGGATCTGGATATTCCCAATCCATATCAACGCCATCTAGATTATGCTGCTCTACAAACGCAATGACCTCTTGCACGAAACGGGCTCTACCTTGCTGTGAACTGGCGAATGTCTCGAATGCACTATCGTCACCCCCGTTCCAGCCACCAATGGCAATCCCCACCTTTACATTGTTGGCATGGGCCGAATTTACTAGCGCTGTCATTTTGCTTAAATTTTCAAGCGGTCTCAGTGTGCCATCTGCATTGGGTAGTAAAAATGAGTAATTGATATGGGTGAGTTTATCAAACTGAATATCACTCACTGCCCCCTGCCAACTTGGGAAATAGCCGACAATTTTAAAATTAGGGTCGCCAGGAGGAACCTCGTCAGACACAACACTGAAGTTCACCGCACTCGATTCACCTCGTGCCCCAGATACATCAGTTGCATAGACAGTTAATGCGCGATTACCTAGCCCCTGCGCTTGCCACATCACCTCATAAGGCGCACTGTTGTCAGAGGCGACAAGCGTGCCATCGAGATAGAATTCAACACTGTCGATTGCTGTGTTTTGCGGATGGCTTACTGCCGCCGCTAGGCTAACTGATGAACCCACTAACACTCGTGCGTTACTGCTTGGAGAGGTAACCGAAACTTGGGGCAATGGCGTTACCGGATCACAACCGCCATTGGCTTGCCAGACACCATAAGTATTGGAATTTTGGGCAGGGTTTTGGTTTTGCGTCCACCATTTCGCGGTGTATTTAGTTGATTGATAAGTGACTGCGTCGCCACCTGTATATACTTGCTGTGATTGCCATTGCGTTAAGTTGCTACAGTCTACCGCTAGTGCAACTTCCATCGCGCCCAAGAGCGGAAGTGCAATTAATAAATTTGTATATTTCATTACCTTTTTCCATGTTGTATGTCGGCTAAAGCAAGTCTTGCCGAGTTTAAATAAATGTTAACTTGCGATTCTAGCCTACCAGCATGGACAAATTTCGTACAACCCAACTCACTACGACCTTAGTCTAATGAAATAACCCCTCTCTTTAGGCCATTATTCGTCCTTGATTATGCTCGTTTATAAAATGTCCAACTAGTGCAGCGAGACTGTACAGATAAGGCTTAGCTCAGTATGCTTGCGGGTTTAGGCGCTATAAAGAGAATAATTAAGAGATGAGTACGGCATTTTCAAGACGATTTATAACCTTAGTCGAGCAATTTGCAGGCGGCAATAAGCGCCAATTTGCCCAGCTAACAGGTAAATCCCCTTCCCATATTTACCGTATTTGTCGCGGCTTAAGTCGCCCTTCAATGATATATCTTGAGCACCTTTATAGCCTATTTGCCATTGATCTGAACTGGTTACTTACCGGTGAACAACCCTTAGATAAACCACAAGGTCAGTTTAAAGATGAACTTACCCTCATACCTAAACTTGATATTGAGGCCAGTGCAGGTATGGGTAGTGTAATTGGTCATGAAGAAGTCACCGAGCAGTTTGCACTCAACCGTCGTTGGCTAAACTCCCATCTTGGCGTGTATTCAGAGAAGCTCGCCTTTGTCTCTATCCGTGGTGATAGTATGCAGCCCACGTTGCTAGACGGCGACATGGTGCTCGTTGACCTTTCACAGAATCAACCCAGTAAAGATGCGGTTTATATCATTCAAACGGAAGAGGGGCTAATGGCTAAGCGATTGCAACAAAAGCACTCTCAGCTCAAAGTGATCAGTGATAACCCCGATTACCCGAGCTGGGAGATCACCACTGATAATGCCGACAGTCACGGCATTGCAGGGCGTGTTGTTTGGTGTGGTCGCAGTATCTAAACTGCAACGTCACTATTCGTGTGATGCTCCTGCATCACACGGGTTTAGCCAGCTTATCCTGCACATTTGCTGTATTCACAAACTGGCTCAACACCAATGAGCACACCGCAAGTACAGCACCAAAGTAAAATACTAAGGATTGATCGTATAACCATACTAAGCCAAAGCTTGCAGGGATCACTACTGCTGCAATATGGTTAATGGTAAAGCTAACCCCAGCTGTTGCTGCGATATCTTCTGGCCGAGCAATTTTTTGAAAATAAGTTTTAAGTGCAATGGCCATCGCAAAAAACAGATGGTCGATGACATAAAGCGCTGCTGCAAAGCTTGCTGACTCTACTAATGCATAACCAATAAATACAAAAATTAGTCCCACATATTCCATTGTCAGTGTTTTACGCTCACCAATATGCCCAATCATTTGACCAATCTTGGGGGCGATAAATATGTTTATCAAATGATTCAACATATAAAGCGCGGTGATCTGTGCAACATCAAAACCAAACTTTTCCACCATTAAGAAACCCGCAAACACCATAAATATTTGTCGTCTCGCACCCGAGAAGAAAATTAAGGCGTAATATAGGCCGTACTCTTTTCTCAAAATGAGCTTTTTATGCTGCGTAGTATGCATTTCAAAGGCTGGAAAGCCGATAAACATAAATAGCGCAATGACAAAGCCAACCCCTCCAATGAGCAGATACATCCACTGATAGTCCGCAGAAAAGTAGCTAAAACCTAGCCATATTACCGCATAGGTGATCAGAGAAGCGATGGATTTAATAGAGAGCAAGATACCTAGTTTGGCCGGTGCCTCATCTTTATTGAACCATTGTAAACTGAGAGATTGATTCAGCGTCTCGAAATAGTGAAAACCTATCGACATTAACACTGTAGTTACATACAAACCATAAATAGTAGGCAACAAGCCCGTAATGGCGACGCCAAGCGATAACAAACATAAACTGATCAGTGCGAAGGTCTGCTCCTTTAACACCAATAAAACAAATACCGCTGTAAACGCTAAAAACCCGGGGATCTCACGCAGGGATTGCAACATTCCCATATTAGCGCCATTAAAGTTTGCGGCTTCAATCGCAAAGTTATTGAGCATGGCCATCCAGCCTGCGAACGTAACGGCCATAACAATGGTAGCGAGCACTAAGAAATTAAAAGGACTTTGCCATCCTTGAGAAGTATTCTTCATGATTATCTCCACATAAAGCACAACTATTGAAAAGTTATGGCTATAATATGGCCACTCGTTCATTTCTGATATACACAATTATGCCAAGTTCTTCATCAAAACAGACAACCTTTCCTTGGCGTATTCAGCCCAAATATAAACGCTTCTTAAAACCAACACTTGGCCGACCAATCCTGCCAAGAGCGGTAAAAAAAGCGGAATGGGAGCATGTTCAGCAACACCAACATGAGTGGGGTCAACTTGCATATACAAGTAATGGAGTTATTACAATAGTGACTCCAGAAGGCACATTCGTGATCCCTCCTGACCAAGCATTATGGCTTCCACCAAACCTCCCTCACGAAACATACTGCCGCTACGGTGGAGATTTTCGTAGTGTCTATATCGACAATAAATACACCGAGTTGTTAGGGAATAAAGCGAAGCTAATTGCGGTAGATGAACTACTGAAGCAATTTATTCTGGAGATCTGTACTTGGCAGGAAGATTACCATTTAGATGACAAAACCGAGCGATTTATCGATGTCTTTATTGATAGATTAACGTCAGCTGCAACGTGCCACTTTTTTATTCCAAGTGCACAGGATGCTAGGATTTTACCCATTGTGACCGAGCTACATACAAATCCAGGATGCAAAATAAGTTTAGAAACATGGAGTGAACAAGTCGGCGCTTCAACCCGTACTCTCAACCGTCTATTTCATAAATGCTTTATGATGGGGTTCAGTGATTGGCGGCAAAAATTAAGAGCTATCAAAGCGATTGAGCTTTTGAAAGATGGATATTCTCAGCAACAAGCAGCTGAATATTTGGGTTTTGAGTCTACTGCCGCATTTAGCAATGCGTTTAAAAAAGTCTTTGGCAAACCGCCAGGGCAATATCTCAAGAAATAACATATTTCAAGACTACTGCGATTGCCAGTATCCCAACTAACCATGCATGGCTTAATGTAATGTAAAAGGGCATACCAACGTATGCCCTTTCTATGTTTACACTATTTATCTAAGCCTTAATGGCGCTCAAATTAGAACTGATAAGTGAATGCACCGTAATACATACGACCAATGTTATCATAACTCGCAGTTCCAATACCCGTTCCTGTGGTGTAACCAGGCAAGTCTCTGTCAAATACGTTGTCGACACCTAATTCAAGCGTAATACCATTCTCGAAACTGTAACCACCACGGATATCTGTAATAAAATAGGTGCCATATCCCATCAAACTATTTGGATCTGGATTTCGCTTTAATTCTTGTTCGGTATAACTGCTCACTTCATCTAAGTAGCGAGTCTTTGAACCGAACTGCCAATTACCTACTTTATAACCAAGAGAAAGCATTGCCTGCCACTCAGCTTCACCAGTTGTTCCAGCATTTTGAATAAAGTCAGTCGGGTCAACTTGGAATGGATACTCTTTTCTACTAATCAGGTAAGTACCGATCAAGCTAGTTGTCATATGTCCTTCGAATAGATCAAAGTCATAACCAAACTCGAAATCAACACCTTCAGCACTTTGCTTTGCTACGTTTTGTGTAATTGAGCGAATATTTCTCAGCTCACCATCAGCATCACGTGTAATCAAAGCACAGAATTGATTATCTATACCTGTAAGTGAATCAACACACTTGTCTAGAATATCTTGCCCAGCTACGGCATCGATTGCATCGTCAATTTCTATTTTCCAGTAATCTAGTGTTACGGTGAAACCTTCAATTGCCTCAGGTGTATAAACTACACCATAGGTAATACTGTCTGACTCTTCTTCTTTCAATTCAGGGTTACCGCCCAACACACCTGGAATAGAAGAAACGGTTGCAACTGCATCAAAATCTTCTGGAATACCCAACGCGTCACAGTTCGTTCTGCGGTTTGCATCTTGAACCTGGCCTTTCTTACAAGGATCGGTAATGCTACTGAAAAAAGTTTCGCTCTGAGGGCCGTATAATTCTGTGATGTTTGGTGCACGCATAGCCTGAGACTTTGTAGCACGAATACGCAACTCGTCTGTCACACTCCAGTTGATACCAGCTTTCCAACTTAAAGTATCACCAATCGTTGAATAATCAGCAAAACGTGCGGCCAAATCAAATGATAAGTCCTGAACTAGCAATACATCAGACAGTAATGGAATCGAAATCTCTGTAAATGCTTCTCTTACCGTAAAGTCTCCATGTTCCTCTTGGATTGCATTCAAGAATGTAGCACCTGTTGCTGCAAAAGCATCAGGTAAAGAGTCGCTTTCTTCTTTACGATATTCGACACCAAAGGATACCCCAACATAGCCAGCAGGTAGTTCATAGATGGCGCTATTACTGATGTTAGCGTTGAATACTGTTTGCTTGATGGTGGATTCACTAATACTTGTGGTATTAAACCAAGCGGCAGCTTCGTCGCTCACGGCACCATAACCAAAGAGGCTCGTCGGCACACAACCTGCAGCACGAGCTTCAACATCTCGACAGACAATGTCACCATTTGCTAGCTTAATTGCATCTGCAGACTGTTTAACACGTGTTTTAATCGTATTACCAGCATTAGTCTGAGTTGTCTCTGTTTTTCCATATACAGCCGAAACATCGAAGTCCCAATCATCAGCAACTACACCTGTTGCACCAACTACAAACCGGGTTGTTTCACGCTCATTAAACTCATATCGACGCCCTGCATCTTCCATAAAACGGTGCATAGCAAATTGTTCCACACCTTTACTATCCATCAATTGAGCGAGTGATTCATGGATATAAGCATTATCGCGTTTGATAATGAACGCACCTGTTCCACGACTATTTCCATACTCAAAAAACGATGGTTGACCAATCGAATCAGCTTCTGATTTTGTATATTTAGCTGAAGCATACGCGTTAATATCAGTCGTAATATCGTAGTTGGCTTTGATATTTACATTGGTATTTTCAAAAGTAGGTTGTAACTCGGTATAACGAGTTAAATCAAGAATGTCACAATCACCAGAGCACTTCCCATAGTCGCCGTATGTTGTACCAAGTTTTTGAGGCCTTACACTGCCATCTGGGTTAAAGATATACCAAACAGCTTCGTCATTTTCTACTAAATAGAAGTTACCTTCTTTAGCATCGTCAAACCAACCGCCATTAGGGATAGTGAGTCTATCAGGTACACCATCGTGAACATAGTTACCGTCTTCGTCTCTATAATCTTTATCAGCTGGGTTTGACACACTAGTGATAGGCGCACGAGTTTGTGCTCTATCTTTAGCGGTCATACCATCTTGCTTTACATGAGAAACAGAGATACCAACATTACCTTTACCACCATTAAAGTCTACACCATAAGACAGGCTGAACTTTTCATTTTCATAAGGGCCTTCTTCAGCACTACCTTTAGATACACTCAGATCGAACCCTTGAATGTCTTTTTTCAAGATAAAGTTTACAACGCCTGTTACTGCATCTGCACCATATACAGCAGACGCGCCACCAGTGATGATTTCTACACGCTCAATCCAATTAGAAGGTATATTGTTTACATCAACGGAAGCCGTACCAGGGCTACTAGAAACATGCCGTTTACCATCCACAAGTACCAAAGTCCTATCAGTCCCCATACCTCGCAAATCTAACATGCTCAATCCGGCTGTACCTATAGATCTTCCAGCATTGGCGAGAGAGTAAGTATTAGCAAGCGCAGGCAAATCGTTTAACGCTTCACCAATATTCGTTACACCGCTCGATAGTAAAGATTCACCGCTAATTACCGTTACCGGAGCAGGAGCTATCGCCCCTCTCTAAGTATACGAGACCCGGTAACCTGAATTTTCTCAACTTCGTCGGCGTTGGTGCTTTGCTCCGCAAGCACACTTGTCGAGATAGATGCAAGCGCGCAGCTGACAGCAAAAAATACAGGTGTTCTTTTTATTACTGGATTACTTTTCTTCATCTCTTATTTCATACCTTAATTTATAAGTATTATTCTTTATAACTCAATCAATAAACTATTTTCTTACAATAGAAAAATCAAGATAATTTTTCCCTATTATATAAAAAATAACTATGCAGTTAAATTGAATTTAAAATCAAACTTCGGAAGTTTGAAAGAAAAGAACACTTATAAAATTATAAAAATGTTAAGGCTATATATTTTTGATTAATTTAACTTTAAATCTTAATGACTCAAAAAAGTAAGAGAAAGAAGCTAATTGGAAAAGTAGCTAATGAAAAATAAATTAACAATTTTACAAGTTATTTAAAATTACATTCAATAAATAAATTTCACTAACTACTAAAAAGCAAATAAATACCTGCAACCTTTACATAGTGATGAGCCCTAAAAAGCAAGAACACTAAATTTAATACTATCCCATTAAACTCAATAAAATATTCAATATTCGCAATTCTTACCCATATAAACTAAGCCGCTCAACATCAATCTGACTTAACCTAATACAACATGCTTTTCTGATTTCATATGGATTACCAACTGCATGCAGTCAATAAACAAGGGAAAGCTTTCTCGCTCTTAGCTACATTTAGGCAAAGCAGAAACTTTGCTATTCATACCAATTTTTCACCTCCCCATAAAATGAGACACTTTTAACGACTGCTAATACGGTATTTCACCCACAAATCAGGGTGGGATTCCACTTTGCTTATAGATTAACCAAAGAGTAACTCCGTCCTAAAATCACCGTTCCAAGCTGCTCCTCTTCGTTTAGCTGCTAAACTGTCTTTTTTACCTTGATGTTGCCTAATTATGTTTAAGCATACTCTGTTGAACAAAGCGATGTGTGCCGCCCCGTCTGGGTCTGCTACCTTTAATTTATCTTCTTTGAAAACAACATCTAACACCCAGTGAAGTCGATTCTCTATGTGCCAATGTTTGCGTATTACTTTTGCCACTAACTCTGGCTCTACCGCCAATGAACTGACATAGAAGTGGGAGGTATAACTGGTTTTGTCGCCTAATTTACGACCTCTTGCAACCTCAATCACCGTTTTGACATGAGGCCATTTCTCTTTGAGTTTCTGCGGTAATTTAATCGGTAGTTGCATAACTAGACGACTTTCACCTCGGCCATGAGCATTTCCATTGCTTTGTGTTTCTTCGTGTGGGCCCATGCTGTCATAGTGAGCTGTAAAGTGCTCAGCGATAGCATTGTGTAAATTACGCTGATTGGCTTTGACTTGGATAATAAAGTCGCCCTTATTCTTTACTATCGTCTCCAACGTTTTCGTTTGGCAATGCAGAGCATCAAGCGTCACAATGCAACCTTTACACGCTAATATGTCGATGATATCACGGGCAATTTGACCTTCTTGACCCTTATTTTGCGCAGCTTGTTGATACAAGGCTAGGCCATTATCAACATCAAATGCACTAACCACATTTAGCGCATTGTACACATTGTCTTTCCAACAACCTCGAAGCACTTTTCCATCAATCGCAATGTGTGGCTTTTGAGCTTCTTCACGACGAGAATTAATCCAATCTAGCAGAGCCTTAAGCAAAGCATCGGTATTTAAAGCTTTGATTATGTTTGCAATGCAGTGACGTTTGGGTATGCCATGTTCAAAAGGACGATGCTGCCTTAACCAATCCAGTTGCAACTCACCAAACTCTTGAATTGATTTCCATCCATCAGCGCCACTAAGCACGGCACTCAAAGTTAAAAACAAGACGTCGACAAGATTATGTTTGATATTAACATCGGTTCTAGGATCTTCAATCCACTTTAAATGTGTGATGATGCTCATTGTAACGACCTAAAAAATTGCGATGCGCAATCAGATCATAAAACCCCAATACTCGTCAATTTAAAGTTCGATCCCGCCCTGCCCACAAATTAGTTGATTCCATAAAACCATAGCTCTGCTTTTGCTTATAAATACGCGGCGAATAAGCCCCCCACAATGCTGTATTTATGGTGGGAGTGATACCATTCCGTAATGATTTGTGATCTAATTGTATTTATTTTTCAACTGACAAATAAACTTTGAATACTCATACTTCTGTCGAACTTTTCAAGTTAGCTAAATCAGAAAAAGACGCGCGTAAAAAGATCCGTTATTTAGCGGTCGCGCACTACCGTGATAACCACAATAAAACACAAATTGCTGCCATGCTGCATGTCAGCAGAAGAATGGTAAATGAGTGGGTGAAGCGCTACCTTAACGAGGGGCTCACTGGCCTTGACGCTAAAAAACCTATCGGTAAACGTTGTTATTTAAACGATGCGCAGCAGAAACAACTGTGCCAGTATATTGAAAAATACAGTCAAAATGACAACGGTGGTAGGCTGACAGGGTATCGTATAAAGCAATACATTGAAGATGAATTTAACGTCTCTTACCACCCTAATGCGATTTATAAATTATTGGAAAAATTAGGCTTTAGCTGGATAACTAGCCGCTCTCGCCACCCGAAACAGTCCGAACAAGTTCAGCAGGACTTTAAAAAAACTGCAAACGGAATTGATCAAAACGATCCCGCTATTTATCAACCTGAATGACGTGGATATCTGGTTTCAAGACGAGGCCAGATTTGGTCAGCAAAACACCACGACACGCCTTTGGGCAAAAAGGGAACCCGGCCTAGAGCAGTCAAACAACAACAGTTTGATTATGCTTATCTATTTGGCGCTGTGTGCCCTTCAACAGGACAGACTGAAGCACTCATCACACCATGGGTGAATATGAGTGTCATGAAACAGCATTTGCAACAAATATCTGAGAAGACAGCACCTGGACGGCATGCTGTTGTGTTAATGGACGGTGCAGGATGGCATCAGGGATCACTGGTAACTGATATTGATAATGTCTCCATTATCAAACTCCCTCCTTATTCACCAGAGCTGAACCCAATAGAGCAAGTATGGAGTTGGCTGCGTCAGCATCATTTAGCGAATCGTTGTTTCAAAGGTTATGAAGATATTGTTGAGAGTTGTAGTGAGGCTTGGAATGACTTTGTATCATGTACAAAACGAGTGGTTAAAATGTGTCAACGTGACTGGATAGAGGTGGGAAAAAGTTAAGATGGATTGGTATAAGTTTTCGCCCGCGGCATCATAAAAGTGTTTTGCAATATCTTTATACCGTACTCTCCCGTTAAGGGAGAGGAGTCCATACATCTCCTACCATGTTGCACTGTGCTGATACTGTGGTAGGAGCGAGTTTACCTCGCGATGTGTTGATTGGCTTGCGAGGTTTTTTTAATCGCACATAGCAAAAAAACCGTCGCATTGCTGCAGCGGGTTTCTCTAATTGGCCCTGACGATGTTCTACTTTCACATGGGTAATCCACACTATCATCGACGCTGTTTTGTTTCACTTCTGAGTTCGGCATGGGTCAGGTGGTTCCAAAACGCTATGGTCATCAGGAAAATACTGTTTTTAGTTTTTATTTTTATATTAAATTTGGCCCTGGCGATGTTCTACTTTCACATGGGTAATCCACACTATCATCGACGCTGTTTTGTTTCACTTCTGAGTTCGGCATGGGGTCAGGTGGTTCCAAAACGCTATAGTCACCAGGAAAACTGGGGGCAAATGTCTAATGACATCGTGCCTCGCACGAGCATTCCATTTGCGCAAGGTGAACCGATTTCGCGATACCGCTGAGGTTGGTCACCTTGTTTAATTCTTAAATCTGGAAAAAGCTTATTAAATTCTTTTGTCTACTTTAGTCTATTAACTTCTGTCGCTTATAAACCACTTTGGCGTTGTATGGTTAAGCCTCACGGGTAATTAGTACGAGTTAGCTTAATGCCTCACAGCACTTCCACATCTCGCCTATCAACGTTGTAGTCTTCAACGGCCCTTCAGTTGACTCTAAGTCAAAGTGAGAACTCATCTCGAGGCTCGCTTCCCGCTTAGATGCTTTCAGCGGTTATCGATTCCGAACGTAGCTACCGGGCAATGCAATTGGCATCACAACCCGAACACCAGCGGTTCGTCCACTCCGGTCCTCTCGTACTAGGAGCAGCCCCTCTCAATTCTCAAACGCCCACGGCAGATAGGGACCGAACTGTCTCACGACGTTCTAAACCCAGCTCGCGTACCACTTTAAATGGCGAACAGCCATACCCTTGGGACCGACTTCAGCCCCAGGATGTGATGAGCCGACATCGAGGTGCCAAACACCGCCGTCGATATGAACTCTTGGGCGGTATCAGCCTGTTATCCCCGGAGTACCTTTTATCCGTTGAGCGATGGCCCTTCCATTCAGAACCACCGGATCACTATGACCTACTTTCGTACCTGCTCGACGTGTCTGTCTCGCAGTTAAGCTTGCTTCTACCATTACACTAACCGTACGATGTCCGACCGTACTTAGCAAACCTTCGTGCTCCTCCGTTACTCTTTGGGAGGAGACCGCCCCAGTCAAACTACCCACCAGGCACTGTCCTCAACCCCGATTCAGGGGCCTAAGTTAGAACATCAACACTACAAGGGTGGTATTTCAAGGTCGGCTCCACACAAACTAGCGTCTGCGCTTCAAAGCCTCCCACCTATCCTACACATGTAGGGTCAATGTTCAGTGCCAAGCTGTAGTAAAGGTTCACGGGGTCTTTCCGTCTAGCCGCGGGTACACAGCATCTTCACTGCGATTTCAATTTCACTGAGTCTCGGGTGGAGACAGCGTGGCCATGGTTACACCATTCGTGCAGGTCGGAACTTACCCGACAAGGAATTTCGCTACCTTAGGACCGTTATAGTTACGGCCGCCGTTTACCGGGGCTTCGATCAAGAGCTTCGCCTAAGCTAACCCCATCAATTAACCTTCCGGCACCGGGCAGGTGTCACACCGTATACGTCATCTTACGATTTTGCACAGTGCTGTGTTTTTAATAAACAGTCCCAGCCACCTGGTCACTGCGGCTCTCGTTTGCTTACAGAGCAAGTCTTTCACAAACAAGAGCGTACCTTCTCCCGAAGTTACGGTACAATTTTGCCTAGTTCCTTCACCCGAGTTCTCTCAAGCGCCTTAGTATTCTCTACCTGACCACCTGTGTCGGTTTAGGGTACGATTCAGTATGAACTGAAGCTTAGAGGCTTTTCCTGGAAGTAGGGCATCAACAACTTCACCACCTTAGTGGCTCGTCTCGACTCTCAGCCTTGGCAACCCGGATTTTCCTAAGTCACCAGCCTACAGCCTTTCACATGGACAACCAACGCCATGCTTGCCTAGCCTGCTCCGTCCCCCCATCGCATTCATACCGAGTACGGGAATATTAACCCGTTTCCCATCGACTACGCTCTTCAGCCTCGCCTTAGGGGTCGACTCACCCTACCCTGATTAACATGGGATAGGAACCCTTGGTCTTCCGGCGGAGGAGTTTTTCACTCCTCTTGTCGTTA
>NZ_CP021646.1:37500-107500 GCF_002208135.1 Pseudoalteromonas piscicida | reverse complement strand
ATGTTTCGCTATCAACATATGAAAGCTGTTAGAACCTAAGTCTATTACAGCGTAAATATCTTCCTTCGAAGCAGTCTTTGCCACTTTTTAAACCTCAACAAATCGCTTTAAGCGCTTACTACTTTGCTATCCAAGTTTACTTGGATTGTGGTTTTCTATAGCCACCTGTTCGGCGACCACCACCACGTTGCTTGTTACCACTATTACCATGGCCTGAATGACGACGTTTATTTACTTGAGGCGCACGCAAGTCAGTTAATAGTGCTGTTTTATCATAATGAGAAACAGGAATTGCATGCTCTATGTATTCCTCTATCTCATGTAAATTATAGGCGTATTGCTCGCACGCGAAACTAATCGCATGTCCAGATGCACCCGCTCGACCCGTACGACCAATGCGGTGAACATAGTCTTCTCTGTCATCCGGCAAGTCAAAATTGAACACGTGACTTACTTCAGGAATATGTAAACCACGCGCTGCAACATCAGTCGCAACCAGCAAATCAACATCGCCACGCGTAAACTGCGCTAGAATTGATTGGCGTTTCTTTTGATTTACATCGCCTGTAAGCAAGCCAGCACGGTGGCCATCTGCTTTCAGCCATTCATATACGTTTTCGCAGCTGTGCTTAGTATTAGCAAAAATGATTGCCTTCTCTGGCCACTCTTCCTCAATCAAAGTCAGCAGTAAAGGTATTTTGTCCTCTGTCGACGGGTGAAACAGCTCTTCTTGAATGCGTTTGCCCGTTTTAACATCTGGTTCAATTTGTACATGGATAGGATTTGTCATGTGCTCGAATGCTAATTCTTGCACTCTGTATGACAGTGTCGCTGAGAATAATAGGTTTAATCGCTCTTCACGACCTGGCATGCGATTGAACAAATAACGAATGTCTTTAATAAAGCCTAAATCAAACATTCGGTCTGCTTCATCTAGCACAACCACTTCGATATCATTGAGGTTATAAGCACCCTGCTTATAAAAATCGATTAAACGCCCAGTAGTTCCGATTAGTATGTCCGCGCCTTTTTCCAGTTGAGCCCGTTGTTTTTCGTAATCTTCGCCACCATATACAAGGGCAAGCTTAAGATCACAACGTGGCGCAACGACTTGCGCGTCCTTATGTATTTGGATAGCCAACTCTCGAGTCGGTGCCATAATAATTGCACGAGGTTGCGTTTTTTTATCCTTTTTGGTCTGCAATAGGCGATGACAGGTCGCGGTCAAAAACGCAAGGGTTTTGCCCGTACCAGTTTGTGCCTGGCCAGCAATATCGCGGCCTTCACAGATGTAAGGTATACACTTTGCTTGGATTGGCGTGCAAAATTCGAAGCCATTTTCCTGTAAACCGGCGACCACTTCCGGTGCTAAAGCAAAGTCGTTGAATTTTTTATTGGTCAAATGTGTCTTAGTCATAGCGATAAAGCATAACGTTTAAACTTGCAATAAGAAACAAGAGTGTTTAAATACGCATTAAATATTTCGCCTAATTCTAACGGAGAGCGTAATGAGCGACAAAATTATCCAACTAACTGATGACAGCTTTGAAGCTGACGTAATCAAATCTGACAAGCCTGTACTAGTAGATTTCTGGGCAGAATGGTGTGGCCCTTGTAAGATGATTGCGCCTATCCTTGATGAAGTTGCAGAATCACACGGTGACCGCGTGGCGATCGGCAAACTAAATATCGACCAAAATGCTAATACTCCACCTAAATACGGTATCCGTGGTATTCCAACACTATTACTGTTTAAAGATGGTGCAGTAGCGGCAACTAAAGTTGGTGCCCTATCTAAGACTCAACTTGTTGAGTTTCTAGAAAACAACCTATAATTCAGGTTGTTACGCAATCTGCGGCATCACTGCCGCAGTTGTGGACCTGATCTGTATCATTTTTAATAGAATAAAATTTGTATAAACACTGGACGACCCGACGCCTAGCTGCTAACTTATAAAGCCACAAACCTTTAAGCTTTATCAAATCAACCTCTCTCGTGAAACTAACGAGAATGACAACTGTAATAAAGAACCCACCAATATGCATTTACGCGAATTAAAAGACAAGTCAATCAATGAACTTGTAAAACTTGCTGAGTCCATGGGACTTGAAAACGTAGCTCGTTTAAGAAAACAAGATATTATCTTTGCTATTTTGAAAGCGCACGCGAAAAGCGGCGAAAATATATACGGCGGCGGTGTTTTAGAAATTTTACAAGATGGCTTCGGCTTTTTACGTTCTTCAGAAGCATCTTACCTAGCTGGCCCTGATGATATTTACGTTTCTCCGAGCCAAATTAGACGTTTCAGCCTGCGTACCGGTGACACCATCAGTGGTTTAATAAGACCACCAAAAGATGGCGAAAGATATTTTGCATTATTGAAAGTTAATGAAGTTAACTTCGATAAGCCAGAAAACTCTCGTACCAAAATCCTATTTGAAAACTTAACGCCTATTCATGCGAATGAGCGTATGGTAATGGAACGAGGTAATGGTAGTACAGAAGATATTACTGCTCGAGTATTAGACCTTGCTTCTCCAATCGGTAAAGGTCAGCGCGCACTTATCGTTGCACCACCAAAAGCGGGTAAAACAATGTTGCTACAAAACATTGCTCAGTCCATCACATATAACAACCCAGATGCGACATTGATGGTACTACTGATCGATGAGCGTCCGGAAGAAGTAACAGAGATGCAGCGTCTCGTTCAAGGTGAAGTTATAGCCTCTACCTTCGACGAACCTGCCAACCGCCACGTTCAAGTAGCAGAAATGGTGATTGAAAAAGCAAAACGCTTAGTTGAGCATAAGAAGGATGTCATCATTCTACTTGACTCAATTACACGTCTTGCCCGAGCATACAACACGGTTATTCCTTCATCAGGTAAGGTATTAACTGGTGGTGTTGATGCCAATGCGCTGCACAAACCTAAGCGTTTCTTTGGTGCTGCACGTAATGTTGAGGAAGGCGGAAGCTTAACCATCATCGCAACGGCACTTATCGATACCGGCTCTAAGATGGATGAAGTTATCTACGAAGAGTTTAAGGGTACGGGTAATATGGAACTACACCTAAACCGTAAGATTGCGGAAAAACGTGTATTCCCAGCTATCGACTTCAACCGCTCTGGTACTCGTCGTGAAGAACTGCTAACGAAAACTGATGAACTGCAGAAAATGTGGATCTTACGTAAGATTGTTCATGAAATGAGTGAGATCGATGCCATGGAATTCCTTATTGATAAGCTTTCCATGAGCAAAACAAACGATGAATTTTTCGACTCAATGCGTCGTAAGTAAGTAGACATCAAGTTTAGTTATTTAAAAGCCAGCTTATGCTGGCTTTTTGCCTTTCAGGTTCGCCAACTTCCTGTTTTTGTTCTATACCTATCTAATAAAATTAAAATGCATTTGAATGATGCCCCAAGGGACGTAGAATGAAACAGAGTCATATTATTGCCGCAGTCACGCTTTTTAATTTGGCTTCTGTAACACTCGCAATTACCTCGCTATCCTCTGATGAGGCTAAAGTAGTCGTTGCAGTTGGTGCCCTATCGCTGGGGGCGCTATTGCAATTCTTATACTTTAAAAAAGCTCCTTCCGCTGAAAAACACTTAGAGCATCTAGTTCGAAATTTTATTAGTGACGAAGGCGTCGACCTAACTTATCGCTTTAACGAACAAGATAAAAGTATTTCTAAATCCTGCCTATTAATGAATGATTGCTTCGCCGTTATAGAACATGTAATTAGTGAAGTATATGCATCTTCTTCTCGACTTCACCCAATGGCAGATAGCCTAAGAGATACCTATGCATCCATGACACAAAAGGCGACGCTACAACATACTCATGGTGAATACTTAGCCACCTCAATTCAGTCTATGCTAGAGATTTCTGCGCGTTTGGATACTAGCTTAGAACAGATCTATGCATCTGTAGAAAACGCCACAATCGCAGTAAAACAGACCAGATTAGATACTGATAAAAGTCAAGAAAGCCTGCTAACACTTGCAGATAACATCAAAAAAACCAGTGATCAAATAGAACTGCTCAAAACAGACAGCAATGAAATTAGTTCTGTGCTTGAAGTGATTAATGGCATTGCAGAGCAAACCAACTTACTTGCGCTAAATGCTGCAATTGAGGCCGCGCGAGCGGGTGAGCTAGGAAGAGGATTTGCCGTCGTTGCTGACGAAGTTCGTAATCTTGCAGCAAGGACGAGTCAATCTACTAAGGAAGTAAGCCAAGTCATTAGCAAAATACAATCCGGTACAGATTCCGTATATGCGCTGATGCAAGCAGCGCTGCAGGAAACCGCCAATACAGTAAAATTAAGCGAAGCTTCTACAAAAGAGGTCGATGAAATAGAAAATGCGATGCTCTCTATCAACCAAATGTCTCATGATATTCACCAGCAAGTTGGAGAGCAAAAGCAAGCTTCTGACGAAGCTCAGGAAAGCATAGAGTCAATGGTACACCTAAATTCAGATGCGCTTTCAAGCACTAAAATTCAAGCTGTCTCTAATCGAGACCTGATTGCCTTGTCACAAAGCATTCATGAAAAGTTGTCTATTTTTAAAATCGCCGACTACACACAGGAATTAGATACTAGAAAAGACAGTTCACGGGTTTCAATTAGTAATGTTGAGCAACCGGACAATTTAAATATGGGAGATTCAGATGATATAGAACTATTTTAGGAGGCTAAAGATTCTTGAGACTTTAGCTGATCACACATTGCTAAAAACAGAGATTGAAATTGATCTTCGCCCCCTTCCCCTTGCTTCAATACCTTCTCAAATTCTATGGCGATACTCGCCAGCTCAGGGAATTCAAACATAGATGCCGCTCCCGCCAACTTGTGACAAATAGTCTGAAGTGTGATCAGGTCTTTATTTTGCCAAGCATCAATCAACAAGTAACGCTCTTGTTCAAAAGTGCTTGCGAAGCTATCTCGTAAATCCGATAAATCAATATTAAGTTCATACGCTTTGCCGTCAGACTCGAAGTTTAAGTGCATATTCAATACAGCTAATAATTCATTTTTATTAATTGGCTTGCCAATATGACCATTGAATCCTGAGTCGATATATGATTTTACCTCTTCCGTCAGGACATTAGCGGTCAACGCGTATATTGGACCGGAGTAGCCCGCCGAGCGGATGATCCTAAGCGCTTCTACCCCGTCCATTCTTGGCATTTGAATGTCCATAAGTACCAAATCAGGAAAGTCACTAAGACACTGCTCAACCGCTCGAGCACCATTTTCGGCTACAATAACCGTTGCGCCCGTACGCTCAATCATGCGAGAGAATAGTTGCCGATTCTCTGGGTGATCTTCCACAACCAGCACCGTACCAGAGAGCAAAGGTTGCTTGGACTGCGGTTCTTTAATTTCAGCAATGGCCGTATTGAGATAAACGGTACAAGGTACACTAAAGGAGAAGGCACTACCATGTTCGACAACACTTTGTACTTTGATTTCACCATTCATCATGTGAGCAAGCTGGCTCGACAAACTTAATCCGAGTCCTGAGCCGCCAAAGCGCCTTGTTATACTGTTGTCAGCTTGTTGGAAATTATCAAAAATTCGACCTATTTGCTGCTCAGTCATACCAATACCAGTATCTTTCACCACAAACTGCAAACCATGGTGCGTTTCAGATACCTCCAATTCAATACGGCCTTTTTCGGTAAACTTTAGGGCGTTACTTAGCAAGTTTATTAGTATTTGTTTTACTCGAATGTAATCTAAACGCACATAAGCGTTAGCCCTTACCTGATCACAGACGATAAACTCCAATTGCTTACTCTGGATATTTTGTTGAAACATATCACATAAGTCAGCAAGTAAGCTGCTTACCGAAAATTCCGTCGCCTCTAGCTCTAATCGCTCAGCTTCGATTCGACTTAAATCCAGAATATCATTGACGAGATCTCGTAAGTGTAACCCTTGATTATAGATTGTTCTGACCGATGCTTGTGCCTGAGCATTTAAATCTTGTTCGACCAACAAATCTTCTGCGTGTCCCAGCACCGTTGTAAGTGGCGTTCTGATTTCATGGCTCATATTTGCCAGAAATTGACTTTTCACTTGATTGGCCGCTTTTAACTCATCCGCTTTTTGCTGAAGCTCAGATGTTCTTAATGCGACCTTCTGACTTAACTCTAATTTTGCTCTTTGCTCAACCTTACGTCGGTAAAGTGCAAAAGTTGTCAGTAAGGTTAATAGCGCGATGATAACGCCCAACAACTGTAACTGGCTGCGCTGCTCTTCTTTGAGTAGCTGTAATTTTTGCTCTTGCTTAAGCACTTCGACTTCTCGAGAAAGCTCACTGGCCTCATACTTAGCACGATAGTCATTAATCCGTTTCAGCATGTCGTCATTCATCAAACGGTTTTGCGCTTCCAAATTTTGTGAGTCATAGTCTCTAGCGCGCTTAATATTTCCTTGCGCAGCCTCAATCAAGGCTAGCAAACGGAGAGCCATACGCTCTCTTTTTCGTTCATGCATAACTCGACTAGCCGCTAAACTTTGCTCTGCATTAGTCAGGGCTTCTGTTAGCCGCCCTTGAGCGAAGAAGATTTGTGCCAAGGTAAATTGAGCTTCCATGAGGTTGGCAGGATTCTGAGCCTTTTCAGCATAATAGAGCGCAAAGTTTGCTTCTTTTTCGGCTAATTCTAATTGGTTTTGTGAATAGCTCAATAAAGCAAGATTGCCATATTCAAATGACAAATGGCGGACGTCATTCTGCGCTTCATAATAAGCAATTGCTGCTTGGTATGACGCTTTGGCAAGCGCGGGGCGTTTAGTCTCAGTGTATAGCACACCAAGATCTGCCTGAGCCAGCGCAACACCATATTCATCATTCAACTCGACAAATGCATTTAGGGCTTCATGGAGCATTTCTTCAGCCTTGTCATAGGCGCCTTGACGAATATAAACACCCGATATGTTCAGTAAAATATCGGCGTGATCTTGAGCATCGCCGAACTCTTGGTAAAGCTCATCTGCTTTTAAATAATTATGCAGTGCCAAGTCTAGTGTGAAGCTATTAAAATATGCTAGGCCCAAATTACTATGTAAATTAGCCATCTCTATAGGGACATTACGTTGCTCAGCTAGCGCCAATGCTCGTGAGTAAAACTCGATTGCCTGTTGGTAATGACCGAGGTAAAAGTAGCAGATCCCTTGAACCTTCACGGCTGTAAAATGGTTGTCACTCAGTCTATCTGATTGCGTTATCAACTCTAACTGATTGAGAAAAATGAGTGCATCTTTGAATTGATTTTGTTTATAAGCAGATTTACCTAGGCTAAGCAAAAGCTCGACTTTTCTTGTCTTTCCCAGTTCTTGTTCCGCGAGTAACTCGGTGCCCAGCGTTTTTTGTTGTTGCCAATGGGTGGTTTGCTCCACCTCTGCGATACGCTCGTCAAGGGTGCTATCATTTAGCGTGGCGTTAACTTGAAAACAACTGGAGAAACACAGACAACAGGCAAACACAAACCATGGCTTTAGTTGCCTCGATAAATTCATTGCTGCTCTCCATTGCTTATCATTTAGTCTGCGTGGTAGTGTGAAGATACACCAAGACTAAAGAGGCGACAATGTTCAATCCGCTAGCAGATGTTATTTTTAGACTAATTTGTCAAAATCAATCGTTAAAAGTACACACTATTGCCGCCGTTTTGTTGGAACAACAACAACTCCCTCGCCTTGACGAAGATGAAAATAAAAACCTATTTAAACGTAACTTCCTGATCATGAATGCCCTGTATCAACTTCAGCAAGAAGTATTCGATGAGGGCCAATACTTACATATCGAAGCACTCAATATTTATCTAGCTCCACGATTAGGTGAGCATCAATTAGCGTCAGATGATCCGCTCAGAAGTTACTATTTAGACTGGCAGCATTACGAAACCAGTAGCGAGGAGGTGAGTGCTCTATTAGATAACTTTTGGCAACGCTTTACGTTTAGCGGCGCTCGCCAACGACATGAAATCAATACTAACGAATTAAATGACATTAGAAGACTCTGGCAGCTACCTATAGATTATGATCGTAAGATGTTAAGCCAATGTTGGAGAAAACAAGCGCTCACTCATCACCCAGATAAGTCAGGTGATGAGGAAACCTTCAAACGCTTAATGAACGAGTATGAGATGCTGAAGCATGCCTTAAGCGCGTAAGGCTTTAAAACGCTTATTTTTAATCTTACTATTGTTAAGCTTACGTAGCGCAGGCTTTACCGCCTCACGTTTTACAGCAACGAATGCTTGTACATCATAAATATTTATTTTGCCAATCTGCTTAACGCTGATGCCCTCTTCACCGGTCAAGCAGCCTACAATGTCTCCTTTACGGAGCTTTTGCTGCTTGCCACCTTCAATCATGAGGGTCACCATGTTCGACTTATAGGCTGGCTTTTCGAGCAGTGAATGACTTGGCAACGTGCCATGCTTCAGCTCTTGACCATATATTTCCGCTAACTGTTTTATTTTGAAGGCTTCTTTTTCTCCATAAAGAGATACTGCAATACCTTTGTGCTCACCCCGGCCCGTACGACCAACACGGTGAATATGCGTTTGCGGCTCAAGTGCCAAATGATAGTTAACCACAAGTTCGACTTCCTCAACATCGAGCCCTCGAGCGGCAACGTCGGTGGCAACTAAAATATTGGCACTCTTGTTGGCAAAAGTGAGCAATGACCACTCTCGTTCACCTTGCTCTAAATCGCCATGTAACTCGACGCAAGCTAGTCCAGTTTGACGTAATTCTTCGAATAGTCGCTTAGTCTCAGTTTTGGTGTTACAAAAAACGATACAGCTTTGCGGCTGGTGCTGCATTAACAGCACTCTCAGTGCGTTAAAGCGCATTTTATTGTTGTCTAATTTATAAAAGGTTTGCTTAATGCTGTGGTGTGCTTGTTCTTCTTTCGCTTCGACAAACTCTGGCTCACGCATATATTGCTTCGCCAGTTTCATGATCTTGTCTGGGTAGGTCGCACTAAACATCAGTGTTTGTCGAACTTCAGGCACATACACTAAAATGCTTTCTAGCGTTTCAGTAAAGCCCATATCCAACATCTGATCCGCTTCGTCGAATACCACAGTCTGCGTTTCAGTCAGCATGAGTGAGCCATTAAAAACATGCTCTTCAACCCGACCTGGTGTACCAACGACAATATGCGCGCCATGTTGCAACGCTCGGGTTTGAGGCTCAATGGGCGTTCCTCCGCAGAGCGTTTGCACTTTGATGTTACCAATTAAAGCCGCAACTTTTCTGATCTCTTGTGCAACTTGGTCGGCCAATTCTCTCGTTGGACATAACACTAAAGCCTGAACATCATTACTTTCAGGCTGCAACTTATTCAGCAGCGCAAGTGAAAACACCAGTGTTTTACCAGACCCAGTTTTCCCTTTCACGACTAAATCTCGCTCAGTCAGTGCTGGCGCTAAACTCACAGACTGTACTGCCGTTGGCACCATGTAGTTAAGATCTACAAGGCGCTGAGCAAGCGCTTGGTTTAAAGGTAATTGAGAAAATGAGGTGATCGACACAGTGCTTTCCTATTCGCTATCTTAATCGCGTATTTTATACCAAATGTTTCAATTCGCTAACCGCTTTACCCTATTATCTCCAAGATAAAGCGCCCCTAGATTGTGGATGAATTTTCCTCATCGCAATACACGGACTTCCATTACAAATTATGCTTTAATCGCGCGGTAACTCCATTTTTACCAAGGATTATCATGAAGTTTAAATCACTATTGGCATTTGGTTTATTAAGCGCAGGTTTGAGCACAGCACTGCAAGCCGAAGAATTTACTACACAACAACTAGAACAAGTTAAACAAGTCCGAGAAGCGGCAAGCCAAAGCAACCTAAGCTGGCAGCTACTAGAATCTCTCACTACAGAAGTAGGCCCACGATTACCGGGTACCGAAAATGATAAAAAAGCGGTAGCTTGGGCAAAGAAACAATTTGAGCAACTGGGTTTTGACAAGGTGTGGGTAGAGGAAGCCACCTTCCCTGAATGGCGTCGCTACCATGAGTCTGCAAAAATACTTATACCGAGCGAACAACCGCTGCACCTCACCGCACTTGGAAATAGTGTCAGCACACCAAAAGATGGCTTAAGTGGCGAAGTAGTTTTATTTGAAACTCTCGATGAGCTTATTGCAGCGCCAGACAATAGCTTAAAAGGTAAAATAGCCTTCATTAACTACCGCATGAACCGCGATATTGATGGTAATGGCTATGGTCCCGCAGTAAGAGCGCGTAATAGCGGTGCGGTAGAAGCGGCTAAAAAAGGCGCTATCGCTTATATGATGCGCTCAGTCAGCACCAGCCACCACCGCTTCGCGCACACTGGCGGCAGTCACTATAAAGCGGGAGTAACAAAGATCCCATCAACTGCAGTTGCTAATCCAGATGCGGATCAGCTAGCACGCCTTATCAACTCAGGTCATGCAGTTAAAGTCGCACTGAATATTCAAACTGAGGACTTAGGTGAAGGAACCAGTTACAACGTCATCGGTGAATTCACGGGTACCGAATTTCCAGAGCAATATGTCTTGATTGGTGGCCATTTAGACTCTTGGGATCTTGGCACGGGTGCGCTCGATGATGGTGCTGGTGTTGCGTTAACAATGGCAGCAGCGAAACATATTGCCGATGTAAAACGCCCTAAACGCAGTGTCCGCGTAGTCCTATTTGCAGCAGAAGAGCTAGGTCTTTGGGGAGCAAAAGCCTACTTTAAAAAGCATCAGGCAGAATTAGACCGCATCGTAGCCGCGTCCGAGTCCGATTTTGGTGCGGACGTCGTATATGCGTTTGAATCAAATGTAAATGCAGCCTCTTTACCCGTTGTGCGCGAGATTGCAAAGCAGTTGGCACCTCTCGGCGTAACCTATATTGGCAAAAACAGTGCGCATGGTGGTCCTGACTTAATTCCGCTAAAAAATGCCACATCGGCTCCAATCTTTGCTTTACACCAGGATGGTACGGATTATTTTGATTATCATCACACTGCTGATGACACGCTTGATAAAGTCGATCCAGTAAAATTAAAGCAAAATACCGCAGCGTACGCCGTATTTGCCTTAATGGCTGCCGACGCCAAAACGAAAATGGCAGGGAAATAAAATCTTACACTTATGGGGACAAGTACACTTGTCCCCTACACTTAAGTTGCCTACCTTAGACATACTCATATATAACCAACTAATAGAATATGGAAATCAAAAGCCTATTTTTTTCCCTTTACGACTCAATATTCGACCTTATCAGTAAGTATAAAATTGCCGTGTCGGCACTGATTGTGGCCACCACCGCACTTTACTTTTATAACCAGCATCAACAACAAGTCGCCAGTTATCAAACATACTTAACATCTCCACAAATCGATGACCTGATTATTTTTGATGCAGGTAAAAACGCGGAGCAAGTTTATGATCCCGCTTTTCAGATATTGCAAATTACTGAGTTGACAGATGACGGCATTAAAGTGAAGGAAAGTGCCTACACTTACCGCACAATGCGTAACATCACACGGGATATTCGCGTCAGCATGTTAATGACCGATAATTATTTTAAGCCACAAAGGCTGACGCTAGAAAAAGACAGCCTGTTAGACTTACTTGACGATGAAACCATAGTCTCTGTCTACAGACCCGTTGGGATCCATGTGCTTGGTGGCGTCGTTAGACAAAGATTTAAAAAGCCGAAGCCACTATACAACGGACCTAAGATCTCAACACAGAATCAAGAAGCAATTCACGCTTACAGCCAAGGAAACTTTGAAGAAGCAAAAACGGGGTTTGCAGCAGCGGCAAAAACAGGTAACCCGTGGGCACAATATAACTATGCGACAATGCTTCGCGACGGAGAAGGTGGCGTAAAAGACACCGAAAAAGCGATCCACTGGCTTAAACTTGCCGCTGAGCAAGGTAATCATAAGGCGCAAACAGCCCTGACTAAGTTATGTCAAGACCACCCATGTTAACTCTGACTTTGCTTGTGATATTGCATGGTTAGGACGTTCGCTTCAAACTCTTGTTGTGCCACTGGTTTAGAATGGAAATAGCCTTGCGTCATATCACACAGCAAATTCTTTAAAAACATACATTGTGCTGGCGTTTCCACCCCTTCTGCAATGACCCTTAAATTCAATTTATGCGCCATCAAGATAATGGCGCTGACGAGCGCTTTATCTTCTTCATCTTCAGGTAGATCACGAATAAAGGTTCTATCAATTTTCAATTTAGAAAGTGGGAAGCGCTTGAGATAACTCAACGACGAATACCCAGTACCGAAGTCGTCAATCGCCAATTCCACGCCCATTTCTCTTAATGCTTTTAATTGTGACAATATTTTGTCTGAGTTTTCAACCAGTACGGACTCTGTGATTTCCAAAGTCAGATATTTTGCTTCAAGTTTAGTATCTTTAAGTACCTTTCTTACTAGCTCGACCATATCTTGGCGTTTAAACTGAATGCTAGAAACGTTAACTGCAATGAATAAAGGTCTACCGTAGTTGTCTTGCCAGGCTTTAACTTGAGAGCAAGCGTGATACAGCACCCACTCTCCAACGGGTAAGATAAGACCCAGTTCCTCACACACAGGAATAAATTGGTCGGGTGAAACATGGCCCAGCAACTCACTTTTCCATCGTAGTAACACTTCGCAACCAACGAGATCGCCGCTGCCCAGCTGTGAAAAAATGGGTTGATACACCAGTGATAACTCTCGATTAGACAGCGCTTTATGCAAGGCACTTTCTAAGACGCTACGCGCTTTGGCATGTTGATGCATCGCTGAAGTATAGAATTGAAAACAGTCGCGACCATGTTCCTTCGCTTTATACATTGCACTGTCAGCGTTACGTAACAGAACTTTACGATCGGTTCCATCATCTGGGTAGAAAGTGATCCCCATACTACCGGAGACGTAAGCTTCGTGCCCTTCCAAATGGAATGGGTTGGCTAGTGCACGTAAGATCTTAGTCGCAACCAGCTCTAAATCACTGATTGAGCTAATATCTTGTAACAATAGTGCAAATTCATCTCCACCTAATCTTGCAACAGTATCAGAACTACGCACGCACTCATTAATACGGTTTGCAGCTTCTTTGAGTAGTAAATCACCAATATGATGCCCCAGAGTGTCATTTACTGCTTTGAAGCGGTCAAGATCGATAAAACAAATTGCAAAGCGTTCTTCTAACTGGGCTGCTCGCTTTAACGCTAAATCAAACTTAACGTGGTAATGGTGGCGGTTTGCAAGACCTGTCAAACTATCAAAGTTGGCTTGCTGCCACATTAACTGTTCGTTACGTTTTCTCGAGGTAATATCGCTGAATAGCGCAACATACATGTCAATTTCCCGAGCATCGTTAAATACTGCAGATATCTGCAGCCAACTCGGATAAATTTCACCATTTTTGCGCTTATTCCAAATCTCTCCTTCCCAATGGCCTCTGTTAACCAAGTCATCATATAACGCGTTGAAAAAGCGCTCATCATGGCGTCCAGAATTCAGTATTGCCGGAGTCTCCCCAATCACTTCATCCATGCCAAAGCCAGTAATTTCGGTAAACGCGCGATTCACCATTTGGATTTGATTATGCTTGTCCGAAACCAACACACCTTCAGTGGTTGTCGCAAATACCGTACTTGCCAAGCGCTGCTCTCGTTCATTCTCAAGCTCTTCAGTAATATCTTGAATAACATAGATAAAACCGAGCTTTGCTTGCGTTTCACTTATCACAGGGGCGCAAGAAACCCGAACATTGCGATAGTCAAAACGCGCATCGAGTTGGCACTCAAGTGCTCCTTCCGCTAGCAGCTTTTCACTATCGAGGACATCAAATAAGGTATAAATAGATTTTGATTTTAACCCTTCTAAACTATCAAAATCCTTTAATACTGAGCCATTAGCGGCTTCAATGTGATGAGTTTCATCCGTAAACACCAGATATGCTTTAATACCATCAAAAATAGCACTGAGTTTCGCACCTTGGTCTTGTGCTCGTTGATTGGAGCGCCTTAGCCTGATCAAAACGGTCATCAATACCACCATCGATAAAATAAGCACCGCTATCACCGCAGTTAACAAAATGACCTGTACCGTATTGGCTTGCTTAATTTTTTCAGTTTGCAGCATGACCTGTTGTTCAAGATTGGCTTGGTAATGCCAGAGATCTTGCTGTAGCTTACGCTGCTCACTTATATCTTGAATAACAGAAAGTAATCTAGGTTTACCATCACTATTTTCAAACGGAGTCGTGTGAACGCTCACTGTTTTCACACCGCCGTCTGCAGTTTGATGTTGGAAGATAAAATAATTACGGCCTTCATTTAATGCAGCTTGACGCTCATTGGCAACCTGCTCGGCGGTAAATAAGTTGATATCTTGGATGACTTTTGATTCCAATACAGCCTCGCTGTAACCATAAAATGCGGCAGCAGCCTTATTGGCATCCAAAATTTTTCCAGACGTGGGCTCGATGATCAACATCACCGCACTATGATTAGAAAAAGTATAATATGGTAACTCGTGAGCTGGTGCTAACGTACAAAACAGCAACAGCAGCCCCCGAGCAATTTTGACATCAACTTCAAACTCAGACCCCTCAGGATATCGTTTTATGCAACCGCAGCGACTATAGCGCAAAGGGTATGTGAGCTACATCGAAAGTCGATTTTTGCTTGTTTCATATCAAAACAACTCAACACACACATCTTTTTATAACAATTTATACACTTGCTCTGGCGCACTGACAAGCCGATAAGTCCTGAAAGTGTAGTCTATTTCGCAATAGTGTAGATGCAAAAGTGAGTTGCTAAACCTTTTCACCATCCCATCCGTACAGCTAGGAAAAATATGCCTAGTTGATATACTAGGCCAAACTCAATTCATAGTGCGCCAATGAAATACCAAGACTTAAGAGATTTTATAGCCCAGCTTGAAAAGCAAGGAGAACTTGTTCGCGTCAAGCAGCCTATTTCCACCAAATTAGAGATGACTGAAATTGCAGACAGAACGCTGCGAGCAGGTGGACCCGCTATCCTATTTGAAAACCCTGTTGGTTATGACATCCCTGTACTGGCAAACCTATTTGGCACACCAAAGCGAGTCGCAATGGGCATGGGGCAAAGCGATGTCAGTGAACTAAGAGAAGTCGGCAAGTTACTCGCTTTTTTAAAAGAACCCGATCCACCGAAGGGAATTAAAGAAGCCATTGGTCAGCTGCCGGTGTTCAAACAAGTGTTGAATATGCCTGCTAAAGAAGTGAAAAAAGCCCCATGCCAGGAAGTCGTGCTGAGCGGGGATGAGGTCGATCTCACCAAGCTGCCTATTCAACATTGCTGGCCTGGTGATGCCGCACCTTTAATCACATGGGGGTTAACGGTAACCAAAGGTCCTTATAAAAAGCGTCAGAACTTGGGGATTTATCGTCAGCAGCTATTAGGTAAAAACAAAATCATTATGCGCTGGCTATCACATCGCGGCGGTGCGCTTGATTTTCAAGAATGGTGCAAAGAGCACCCAGGCGAACCGTATCCGGTATCTGTAGCACTCGGTGCTGATCCGGCGACGATTTTGGGTGCGGTAACTCCAGTGCCGGATACCCTAAGCGAATACGCATTTGCTGGTCTACTGCGCGGTAGTAAGACGCAGGTCGTTCAATCTATTTCTAACGAACTGCAAGTACCAGCAAGCGCTGAAATCGTCTTAGAAGGATATATTCAACCGGGCGAACTCGCGCCAGAAGGTCCGTATGGCGATCACACCGGCTACTACAATGAAGTTGACGACTTCCCTGTAATGACTGTCACCCATATGACACATCGCAAAGATCCAATTTATCACAGCACTTATACGGGCCGCCCGCCTGATGAGCCTGCCATTCTTGGTGTTGCCCTCAACGAAGTATTCGTGCCGATTTTACAAAAGCAATTTCCGGAAATCGTCGATTTTTACCTTCCACCGGAAGGCTGCTCATACCGCATGGCGGTCGTCACCATGAAGAAACAATATCCGGGGCATGCTAAACGCGTGATGATGGGTGTATGGTCTTTCCTTAGACAATTTATGTACACCAAGTTTGTCATTGTTTGCGATGATGATGTGAATGCTCGCGACTGGAATGATGTGATTTGGGCGATAACAACACGTATGGATCCCGCCAGAGACACCACCTTAGTTGAAAGCACGCCTATTGATTATCTCGATTTTGCTTCTCCCGTGTCCGGACTTGGCTCTAAAATGGGTATGGATGCAACTAACAAATGGCCTGGTGAGACCGACCGTGAATGGGGCGAGCCTATCGTTATGGATCCCGAGGTTAAACAACGTGTTGACGAAATTTGGGATACTCTAGGGATCACCATCAAATGACATATATCATCTAACATTGTGCACTCAGCTATGCTAGAGTGCACAGACTTTAGCCACGTGCTTAATAAAGGTAACACATGCAAGTATTAGCAGCAGAGGTTGTCTCAATTACACCTCTTACGGAATTTGTTCACAAAGTTATATTAAAACCTGAAGAAGCGGTGCAATTCGAAGCCGGCCAGTATCTGCAATTGGTACTTGGTGAAAAAGACAAACGTGCTTTCTCGATTGCCAGCAGCCCTTCAAAAACAGAGCAGTTAGAGTTACATATCGGTGCTTCTGGCGCAGACTCTTATGCCATGCAATCACTAGATTACTTACGTAACGCTTTTGATACAAAGCAAACCGTCGCATTAGAAGTCGGGCTTGGCGTATCTCAGATCCGTGTTGATCAAGCGCGTCCTTTAGTACTGCTAGCAGGCGGCACTGGGTTTTCTTATGTCAAATCTATGGCTGATCACTTAGCTGAAACAGGTTACGACCAACCGGTGCTATTTTACTGGGGTGTAAAAGAAGAGTCGGCGCTATATGCAAAAGCCGAAATGGAAGCTTGGGCCGCCTCAAATAAACACTTTCAGTTTATTCCTGTGGTAGAAAATGCCAGTGAGGCATGGCAAGGCCATCGCGGTTTCGTTCATCAGGCCGTGATGAAAGATATCGTTTCTTTAGAGCCGTACAGCATTTATATGGCAGGCCGCTTTGATATGATTGGCATCGTGCGTGATGACTTTATCAACCATGGTGCTGAGCGCGACTTTATGTACGCGGACGCTTTTGCGTTTATTAAATAACCTCGGCTTCAGTTAAGTAGCCAGAGCGTTATTCAATGTGTGGCTGGCCTTTAGTCACACATTGAAAAAACAGAACAAACCAATCAAAACAATCCATTTTACCAAACCACCATTTCCCCCTATTCTCATATTACACCCAAGCACCGTGAGAAGTATGATGAGTAAAGTTTATGTTCGTGACATCATGTCACCCGATTTCCCAGCCTTAACCGCTGAGACTGAACTAACCGACGCGATTAGTTTGCTGCAAAAGCATCATTTAATTGGTGCGCCAGTAATAGATGCACAGCGTCATCTTGTTGGATTTATTTCAGAGCAGCAGCTACTCAAGCCTTTGCTTAATTCCAGCTACTTTTGTGATGGTAAAGTACAGGTGAGAGATTTACTGGCAACGCCTGCTCTCAGCGTTGAAGGTGCAACAACCGTTGTCGATCTTGCACAGCGTATGCAACAAAATAGTCCTAAGGTCTATCCCGTACTCAATGACGGCAAAGTTATTGGTATTGTGACGCGCAGTCAAGTCGTTGCGGCACTAAAAGAGAGCTATCTTAGCTGTGCGGGATGATCCCACACAGCAATTTCGGCTTACGCTTTCTTTGCAAGCAACGCTTTTTTGTCAGCTTCGCTTAAAAAGGCAATCTCAACTGCATTGCGCTGCGCTTTATGGATATCACTCAAATCTAAACCTGCCGCCGCAGCCGCATGGCTATACTCGTTATCCAACTCAATACCTTGAACCGCAGGATCATCAGTATTGATGGTTGCCAATACGCCATGATCTAAAAATGCTTTCAGTGGATGCGTTGTTAAACTTTCGACGGTGCTTGTTTGGATGTTACTGGTTAAACAAGACTCGATCCCGATACGATTATCACGTAAATAGTCCATCAGTGCTGGGTCATGGATTGCTTTAACTCCGTGACCGATACGTGTTGCACCAAGTTCTTTAATGGCTTGCCAGATACTTACCGCGCCCTCAGCTTCGCCAGCATGTACCGTCACGCCAAGATAGGCATCGCGAACCTGCTTGTAATGTTCAATAAACAGCTCGCCAGGGAAGCCCAGTTCGTCACCCGCGAGGTCAATCGCAACCAACTGCTCTTTAAAGGCAAGTAGCGCGTCTAGTTCATATTGGCATTTCTCCACACCAAATGTGCGTGACATAATCCCGATCAGGTTAACCTTGATGTCTTGACCCTTGACTGCACTTTGTACACCGTCTACTACGGCTTCAACAACGCCCTGCGGGTGTAGATTATGGGTTTTTGCCATGTAGTAAGGACTAAACCTTAGCTCAGTGTAATCAATACCTTGTGCAACTGCGTCGGCAACATTTTCAATCGCAATACGGCGACAAGCATCGTAGTCACCCAGTACTTTTACGCCCCAATCTAGCTTTTCAAGAAACGCCATTAGATTGGGCGCATTGTCCAACACTTGAACATGCGGGCGTAGGCCTTCAAGGTCTGTTGCAGGTAAATCCATATTAAACTGCTGGCCAAGTTCTAAAATCGTTGTAGCACGAACGTTACCATCTAAGTGGCGATGTAAATCTAACAGTGGAAGTGTGTTATTGATCATAAGAGACTCGATTTGCAGTTAAAATTTTTGGGATCATACGCATCTAAACTGAGATAGCAAGGACATATGTCAGAGTTGAGTATAGCTAACTTTAATGCAAAAAAGCCTGCACATTGCTGCGCAGGCTTTTCGTTATGATTTTGCGATTAAGTACGCTTTCTCGTACGTATGCATTTTTTCGTAGGCAAGCTGAGCTTGCTTACTCCATCGCGCTTCCCAAGGGTTTGCACTTAAAGAATCAAAGATCTTCGCGGCAAGTTCATAATCCCCCTCAGCATTGCAAAGGCAAGCCAATGCAAACAGCAGTTCCTTGTCACCTGGATGTTTTTTCAACTGCTGCTGCAGTGCTAACTTGAGTTCATTACTACTTTGCGTGCTGTGTTGCAGATGGTCCGCCAGCTGGTGATATTGACCTTGTTTGAGCAACTTTTTGAGCTCACCCAACACTTCCGTTATGCGTCCCTGTTGCAGCTTCACTCTATTAAGGGCTGGTATTGCATGCGCTTTTACTGTCTTAGGTAGCGTATTAAACAAAGTGTCTGCTTGCTCTGGGGCTATCACAAACATGCGCTCAAACACACTCTGCCACTGGGCATCACTCCAGCTAAGCTTTTTGTGCCACTTCGCGATTTGTGCAGCAGCCAGCTCGGGTTGCTTAGCCTGTAGGCAAGCTAAAATGTAACCACTAAGCACCGCTGAAGTCGGTTTAGCCGCAGACATTTTGTCATCAAGTAAAGCTAACGCCTGTTCACTATTATTTGCTTCCAGCCACAGTGCCGCGAGCTGCCCTTGGTTGTCGTCAGATATTGCTTCTAACTCTGTATTTGCTTTGACAACATCTCCTTGCTTTAACGCCGCTTTTGCAGCGATGGCACGAACATAGTCTTGGCGCTCATCCGGCTGTGGCGTTTTCGTCAACAAGGTTGCGGCTTGTTCCACTTCGCCGTTAATAAATAGCCACAAACTTTCATTCCATGCTTGTTGCGCTTTTAGCTTACGCTTTCTGGAAAAATGACCTTTCGTATTGACTAGGCGATGCCATGACCAACGCACTGCCTTACCCAACAACACTAAAGCGGTGATGGCGAGCAACAACAAGATAGTGAAAGACACTATGCTGCCTTCAATCGTGGTTTGATTGAAAGAGATCAACACATAGCCTTTCTCATCAATGAGCAAATGACTGGCGGCTAGCGCGATAAAGATAAGCGCGAAGGTGATGATTTTTGCCATCATTTTAGCCACCCTTTTACTGCTGCTGGGGTGGCAAGCTCAATCGATTTTTGGCGCTGAACTTCACTGCGGCTCAGCTTGTTTAAAGCCTGCTGCATCGCGCTCACAGGCGCTTGCTGCGTATCAAAATAACGCGCCAACGTGTCGGCTGCACTATCAAGCGCACTGAAGTAAATGCTCGCTTGTTGATCCATTAATGCGGTTTGTGCTTGGGTTAAATAAGCACGAAGCTGTGTGCGAATCAGCAGTTGCTCGTTCTTATCAAGGAGTGGGTCTATCACTACCTCATCATGGTGACGTATGGTAATAAAATCATCAACCAATCCCTGCCAAGAGCGCTTTAAGTTCGCTTTCCAATCATCAACCTGTTGCGATAACGCAGCATCTTCACTCGCTGTCGCTTGCGGAATTTGTTTGGTTTTGATCGTTAGCGTATCAACTTGAGACAATAAACCATGAAGCTCAAAGTAAAGTGACTCCGTTTGCGGCTTAGGCAAGGCCTTCAAAGCCGCAATGTCGGTAGCAATCGCCTGCTTAACAGCAGCCGTATTGGGCTCAGACTCTAAGCTCTCTTGCAAGCGCTGCAGAATGGCAATTGCGCCAAGATAGTCTTGCTCTGCCGCAACCTTAAATGCAGCAAGGCGCTGTAAATACAATGCTTCTGAGGCAACTGCACCGCTTACTTGCTGCTGCGCCTTGGTAAGCGTCTGCGTTAGCTGGGTTTCCACGTGCTGTTGCTGCTCAGCCAATCGCTTTGCGACATTGTCTTGTAGCGAATCAAGCACTTTTTCTACTCGTTGAAGTTGCGATTTAGCGCCACTCAGCTGCGTGTTTAGTAACTGATTTTCAGCATTAATCGCTTGATTAGCTAGCAACGCTTGTTGCAACTGTTGTTGCTGTTGCAAATAGACATAGCCAGCACCAGCGCCGCTGCCGAGCGCCACCAATAACGCAAGGAGCGCAACCTTACTCACTCCCGCCTTACCTTGATGTGGTGTTACAGTTTGCTCTGCTGCTTTTGCAGCTTGCTGAGTATTTGTATTCTTTGTTTGCGATTCAGACTGAGTCATTTTGCGCCCTTGCTGCTTGGTATAGTCGATGATACTCCCTGCGATGGCACGATTATCAGGGCCATGACATACCACAATTTGAGACTGTTCGATGTTATAGGATTGCTGTACATGCTCAGCAATACGTTGGCTCACAACAAAGAATGTGCGCTGAGCCAACCAATCTTTACTTGCTGACGACTGCGTATTAAAAATCGCATCCGCTGCACTATTACTGGTAATGACTATACCTTCAATCTGTTGGCTTCGCCAGTGGTCTAACCAGCCATCTGCATTGTCTTTTACGGCAACGCGTTCATAAACCACAAGGCTATCAAGAATAGCACCCCGTGCTTTTAAGGTTTGTGCAATGACCAGGCGCCCGCCTTTCCCTTTGACCAACAGTACGCGCTTTCCCTCTACAGCAGACAGCTCCGCAAGAGCAAGCAAGCCTTCGGAATCAGGTTGTTTAGGGTATTTAGCTTTGATATTTAGGGTTTGTTGGATTGCATCGGCCGTACCTTCACCAACAGCAAAAGCTGCGCAATGTCCGGCTAATGGTACTTCTAATTGATGAAAGTATCGCACCGCATCTGGCGAGACAAAAATAGCTAACTCGGCTTCGCTTATCATTGCTTTGGCAGTGTCACTCACCGCCACTCCGTTAAGCTGCAATACAGGGCAAATCACTGACCTAATTTGCTGCTGTGTCAGTAACTCAGATAAAGGTTCTGATTTGCCGACGGGTCGAGTTAGCACAACTTTCATTTAAGCGTCCCTATAAACCTCGGCAAGAATTTTATCTGCACCTTGTGCAAGTAATGATTCTGCCAACTGAATTCCAAGTTGCTCAGCCTCTGCAACCGTACCTGAGCACTCGCCGCGCAAGATTTCACTGCCATCGACAGCACCCACTAAGCCGCGCAAGTATACCTGATCGCCCGATACTTCTGCGTAAGCACCGATTGGAACCTGACAACCCCCTTCCAAACGGCGGTTCATTGCCCGCTCGGCAAGTACACGAATACGTGTATCTGTGTGTTCCAGTGGTGCAAGGAACGCTTTGGTTTGAGCATCATCGCTACGACATTCAATGCCGACAGCTCCTTGACCATTGGCCGGTAATGACGCTTCAGGTTCAATATAACTTGCAATTCTATCAGCCATTTCTAAACGGATAAGTCCCGCAGCGGCCAAAATAATGGCATCAAACTCACCCGCATCCAGTTTGGCTAGGCGAGTATTAACATTGCCACGTAAATCTTTAATAACTAGGTCTGGGCGAGCCGCTCGAATTTGACATTGGCGACGTAGGCTTGATGTGCCAACCACAGCCCCCTCAGGCAACTCTGCAAGAGAAGTATAAGTATTAGATACAAACGCGTCTCTTGGGTCTTCACGCTCACAAATAGTATGCAGCTCTAACCCTTCAGGGAAGTCAACTGGCACATCTTTCATTGAATGCACTGCAATATCTGCGCGCCCTTCTAGCATGGCCTGCTCAAGCTCTTTGACGAACAACCCTTTACCACCAATTTTTGCCAATGGTGTGTCTAAGATCTTGTCGCCTTTTGTCGACATCGGCACAAGCTCTACTTTTAGATTAGCATGGTGTTTTTCAAGCTCAGCCTTAACAAATTCGGCTTGCCATAGCGCCAAAGCACTTTTGCGCGTTGCAATACGTATTATGGAAACTTGTTCTGTCATGATTTGCCTTTCATTTATTGCAGCGTCATAGCAGCTGCAAAAAGTTAATTATGTGGTGATGGCAGTCAGTCACGTGCTGCCATGCACGATACTGCAAGTAAGATTATTGCTGACTATTATCCACGATGCGGAATGTCTTTTGGGCAAGCAGTTGCCCAGACTGCGTCACCACCTCAACACGCCAATCCCCGGTTTGACTCGGCATGACGTTCTTACTTGAATAAGTACGATAGCGCGCGGCTTGGATCGGGAGCTCCACCTCTGCCATCAGCTCGTCTTGATGGAACCACAGGTGCGACACCACTTGATCTTTAAGTGCATGTACTTCAGTGAAAAAGTAAAGCTTGTCACTAAACTGAGTGGTCGCGATCACATCTTTCAACACGTTTGTTGGTTCGCGATCGTCAATCATGGTAGTGAGTACAGCGCGGCTGATAAATTGTGTGTCTATTTTTGCCCCTAGCGCGACACTGGCGATGTGCGCTTCGGCATCAAATTGATTTCTAGCTTCAACCCTTGTTTCTGTTTCTGTTTCTGTCTCTGTTTCTGTTTCTGTTTCTGTTTCTGTTTCTGTTTCTGTTTCTTCAAAATCTTGATGTTGAACTTGGTCTAACGCAATGACTTGAGCGACCTCTATTGAGGTCGTCGCGGCACCAGCTGGGGTGAGTTCAGGCGTCGTTAAAACGGTACCTGATGTTTCAGCACTTAGCTGCTCGCCCTCACGCTCCTCTTTGGAGTCTACTAATAGAGGGGAGTCGTTCAGCGATGTATCATCGGTTTTCGCAATGGTGGCATGCATAGGCACTGCCACTTGGACATCATCTTCATCTGCGTTGACGTTATCCACGACACCATAAACCCCCGCGGTTGCAATGCTAGCAAATGCTGCCGTTGCCATAAAAATGCGTTTCCAGTGCCATTGATAGGACACCGCTGAGGGCTCTGAGGGTCGCTTACTCACCGACGTTTTTATGACAATCTTTTGTGACATTGCTTTGCTCCTGTATCTGTCACCAGTACCTTATACCACTTACTATTAATCGCTCAATCTCGTAATTAACCAAGCGCGAATGGCTTTTAACTCTTCAAGACAGACCTGATGCTCCATTGGGTAGTCTTGCCAGCTCACTTCATAGCCTTGCTGTTGTAACGTGTTAAATGCGAGCTCACCTGCAAACATCGGCACAACAGGATCAGCACTGCCATGCGCCATAAAAATAGTGAGCTCGCTTTGCTGTGCTTCTGCGCTGAGCTTTTCAGGCACACACATATAAGTTGATAGTGCCATGACACCAGCCAGTTTAACAGTTAAACGCGGTGCAAGATGTAGCGCGATCACGCCCCCTTGAGAAAAACCAGCTAGAATAATGCGGTTAGCTGGAATGCCTTTATCTAACTCTGCCCGAATTAACGCTTCAACCTGAGCAGATGAGTCTCGCACACCTTGCTCATCCGCTCTTTTATCCAGATCAAATGATTTAATGTCATACCATGCACGCATCACCATGCCACCATTTATGGTTACCGGCTGCTCTGGCGCATGTGGGAAAATAAAGTGTGCACCCAATTCGTCAGGCAGGTTCAACTCAGAGGCAATGGGTAAAAAGCCGTTACCTGAATCGCCTAAACCATGGAGCCAAATAATACTCGCTTTATGTTGTCCTTTGGCAGGATAATCTACAAACTCCAACATTAATCGTGCTGCCACTCTATTGCGATATTTGCCTGTTTAGTCGCCGCGTCGCTCATAAATTGCCAAAACTCAGCACCTGAGCGATTATCAATCCACTGTTCGCCACGCAACTCAAAGTGATGACCATTAAACTTAGTCGCCACCCAGACTTGGTGCAATGGTGCTTGTTTGTTGATCACAATTTTGCTCTTGTCAGGGAAAATAATCTCTAGAATTCCCGATGCTGATTCGTAATCTAAATCAGCGTCACAATCATCGATCTGCTCTTCAATAGTCAACATTAGCGCATCGGCTAACTCATGATATTCACTTTCTGTCATCGTGATTTCCTCTTACTGACGCACTGCGGCATGGTGCCTAAGCTTAACTCGCTATTTGAGCAATTTGATGAAGACGAAATTTCAATAGCGAAAAGCTGCTTTTTTTATCAATTCTGTTACTCTGCGATTATAAAGGCACTGACACGAATTATCTAATGAAAGCGACACCTTATAAATTTAGCGTAACGGCACTTGTTTTTACTACTTTAATCGGATTATCGGGTTGCGGTCAAAGCGGTCCGCTTTATTTGCCTGAGCAACAGGCTAAAAAATCAAACCAACCGAAAGCAGCACAAGCAAACCAGCCTGAAGCAGAACAACAGGAGCGTTAAAATGGATTATTTCAATTATCAAGATGGCGAACTATTCGCTGAAGAGGTCGCCATAACCACAATCGCCGAGCAATATGGCACTCCTTGCTATGTCTACTCGAAGAAGACTTTAGCGCGGCATTATCACGCTTTTACGGATGCCGCAGCCGGTCATCCCCACTTAGTGTGCTACGCAGTAAAGGCGAATTCAAATATCGCCGTGTTGAACGTCTTGGCTCAGCTTGGTTCTGGTTTTGATATCGTGTCGAAGGGTGAACTTGCGCGAGTGCTAAAAGCAGGGGGAGATCCCCAAAAAGTCGTTTTTTCTGGTGTTGCGAAAACGGAAGATGAAATCGCGTTTGCGCTTGAGACTGGTATTAAATGCTTTAATGTTGAGTCGATAGCAGAGCTTCACCGTATCAGTGAAGTGGCAACCAAACTAGATAAGATTGCGCCGATTTCATTGCGTGTAAACCCAGATATCGATGCAAAAACGCACCCCTATATTTCAACTGGGTTAAAAGAGAACAAATTTGGTATTGATATCAAAGCCGCATTTGAGGTTTACCAGCTCGCTTATGCCCTACCGGGTTTAAAAGTGGTTGGGATCGACTTCCACATTGGCTCTCAGTTGGTTGAGGTTAATCCATTTTTAGCTGCTTTAGACAAAGTGTTGGCCCTAATCGCTCAACTCAAAAAAGCGGGAATTTACTTGCATCATCTCGATATTGGTGGCGGTCTTGGCGTGCCTTATGACGGTGAAAAACCGCCGCATCCGAGTGCTTATGCTGCAGAGATTAAAGCGCGATTGGCGCAGTTCAATGATCTAGAACTCATTTTTGAGCCTGGTCGTGCGATTGCCGCCAATGCCGGTGTGCTGGTGACTAAAGTCGAATTTATTAAGCCAACCGAGCATAAACATTTTGCCATTGTTGATGCTGGCATGAACGACATGTTACGACCATCGCTTTATCAAGCGTGGCAAAATATCGTACCAGTCACACCGCGAGACGACGTTGACGCGATAAATTACGATGTGGTTGGTCCAGTTTGTGAAACGGGTGACTTTCTAGGTAAAGACCGAGTACTTAAAATTAAGGCTGGCGACTTGTTAGTACAGCGCAGTGCAGGCGCGTATGGCTTTACCATGAGTTCAAATTACAACTCACGGCCCCGTTGTGCAGAGGTCATGGTTGATAACAACCAACACCATCTAATCCGCCAAAGAGAGCCGTTAGAGTCTCTGTGGCAATTTGAGCAACTACTGCCACAATAATCCGACTTGGATACGTCCTAGGGGTACAAAGCAAGGCTTAATGCCAAGCCGCTTCCCTAGTCGAGGTATCCATGGCAAAGTATTAGCAAAGTGAGGCCATGGTTTTATACCAAAAGATAACCACTCTATGTTTATAAACTTTTCAAAAATGCATGGTTTAGGCAACGACTTTGTGGTGATAGATAATGTCACCCAAAATGTGTTTTTGTCTCGAGACCAAATCAAGAAGTTAGCAGATCGCCACTTTGGAATTGGCTTTGATCAGCTGTTGATGGTTGAAGCGCCTTATTCCCCGGACTTAGATTTTCATTATCGTATTTTCAATGCGGATGGTAACGAAGTTGAGCAGTGTGGTAACGGTGCGCGCTGTTTTGCTCGTTTTGTTCGCATGAAGGGCTTAACGAACAAACACAAGGTTTGTGTCTCTACAAAGGGCGGCAATATCACCCTGTATACCGAAAAAGACGGCCAAGTTACCGTGAATATGGGCAAACCGAACTTTAACCCACAAGCCATTCCATTTCGTGCAAACAAGCAAGAAAACACCTATATTTTAAGAGCCGACGAACATACGGTGTTTTGCAGTGCTGTCTCTATGGGTAATCCTCATGGCGTGATTATTGTCGATAGTGTAGAAACTGCTGAGGTAGATACACTCGGGCCACTCCTTGAACACCATGAACGTTTCCCACAAAAGGCCAATATTGGCTTTATGGAAGTAGTTTCTCGTGAATACGTTAAGCTACGTGTTTGGGAGCGTGGCGCTGGCGAAACCCTTGCCTGTGGCACTGGTGCATGTGCCGCCGTTGTTGCCGGCATAATGCAAGGCAAGTTAGAGGAAACCGTTAGGGTCGACTTACCAGGTGGCAGTCTTCAGATACGTTGGGGCGGTCAAGGTCAGGTGGTTAAAATGACCGGACCTGCAGAGCATGTTTTTGACGGGCAAATCGCAATATGACCATAAAAGAAGCAAATTCAACCGAACAAATAGTCATTGAATACCTGCGCAAGCATCCTGATTTTTTGCTTAGGCACCCTTATGTGCTATTGGATTTGCAGCTACATCACCAGCAGCAAGGGCTCCCAAACCTTGCTTTGCACCAGCAGCGGATGCTCCGCGACGAAGTCAACTCACTACAGCAACAGATCAAAGACATGATCCATTACGCAAAAGCCAACGAGCTGGTTTTCAAGCAGTTGAGTGAATGCCAATTGGCTATCATGCGTTGTAATGAGTTGAGTGCTATCAATCATACGTTAGCACAGCGCTTTGAGGACCACCCGGACATCCAAGCGTGTAAACTCATCAACATCGATGACACGCTTTTGGAGCTAGTATCAGCCAAACTGAGCGCTAACAACAGCTACTTAGGACGACTCAGTCAGTCACAAACTGAACTCTTGTTTGCCGATATTGAAGTGGGCTCGGTAGCACTTTACCGCGTTGATGCGTCAGACAAAGGTCGCTTTATTCTGGCCTTTGCCAGCCGCTCATCAGAACACTTTTCGCCACAACATGACAATATGTTGATCACGGCTTTTATTCAAACATTATCGCTTAAGCTCGAAGCGCTGGCATGAGCCTAACACCACTATCGGAAGATTGGACGCAACCAGTAACCGCCTTTATGGCACACTTGCGCCACGAAAAGCACTATTCAGAACATACACTAACCCAATACAAAACTCAGCTGCTCCAATCAGCGCAATATTTTTGTGACCACGCCTCCTCTTGGCTTGAAGTCAGTGGCGAGCAAATTCGCCGCTACAGCATGAAGCTTCGCGGTCAAAATTACAGCCCAAGAACCATCAACCTTAAACTCAGTTGTGTTCGGAGCTTATATAAATTTCTTAAGCTCAAGTCACAATCGCAACAGGCTGTCGTCAATCCCGCGCAAGGGATCCGAGGGCCTAAGTTTCAAAAACCACTCCCAAAAAACCTTGATGTTGACCAAATGGGACAACTTCTCGAAATTCAGGCAGATGATGCGCTTGCCATTCGTGACAAAGCCATGATGGAATTAATGTATTCCAGTGGTTTGCGATTAAGCGAGTTGGTTGGTGCAAACCTATTGGATGTCAAAGACGGTGAAATACGCGTGCTTGGTAAAGGCGGCAAGGAGCGTGTTGTGCCTGTCGGCGGCAAAGCGCTAAACGCGCTAGCTGATTGGCTCAAAATAAGGCCGCAATTTGCAACGTTGGAAGAACCTGCGCTTTTTGTGAGCAAATTAAAGCGCCGGATCAGCCCTCGCCATGTCCGCGCAAGAATGAAAGAATGGGGTCTAAAGCAAGGGGTTAGTACACCTATTCATCCCCATAAACTGAGGCACTCGTTCGCCAGCCACATGCTAGAATCCAGCGGTGACTTGCGCGCGGTACAAGAGATGCTTGGCCATGCCAGCTTATCCGCCACTCAGGTCTACACCCATTTAGATTTTCAACATTTAGCAAAAGTGTATGATAGCGCTCACCCAAGAGCGAAAAAGCAAAAAGACGAGTAACAATGCGATTCAATAAGCCCATTTCAGGCATTGCCGCCATCAGTTTTGATTTAGACGATACGCTATACGACAACAGGCCTGTTATCATGGCGGCCGTTAACGCCATGACAGCGCACCTGAATACTATTCCCGAGTGGCAAGCGAAAGGGGGATCATTCTGGTCTCAATGCCGAAACGAAGCGCTCAAACAAAACAGTGCGCTTGCAGAAGATGTGACAAAGTGGCGTCAAGTGGCACTTGAGTGGGGCTTTTCTGCACTGGGGTTTGATGCCGCAACAAGTAAACAGCACGCGCTACAAGCCTACCAATCCTTTGCCGATGCCCGCAGTAATATCACGGTCAGCGACGCCGTCATCAGCCTGCTTGCTCAGTTACGCAGTCAATATCACATTATTGCTATCACTAATGGTAATGTCGAGATAGATAAATTTAATCTTCGCGATAGTTTTGACTTAGTGCTTCGCGCCGGAATTGATGGCCGCGCCAAGCCTCACCCAGAGCTTTACCAGCTTGCCTGCCAGCATTTTAACCTTAAACCACATCAACTTTTACATGTCGGCGATAGCTTAGATACCGATGTGCAGGGAGCACACCGTGCCGGCTGCCCTAGCGTTTGGCTTCGCAATCACTTTGCACCATACCAGTACAAAGGATTAGCCAATGTGGAAATCGATGACATACAAATGTTAAAAAAGATGATGTAATGTTTCCTTTCATGCGGTTGCATTCGGTGCTTGAATAACGTACTAATATTGACTTCCAAAAAACGATAATAATGGAAGTGAAATATGTCATCACAGGACACAACAAGTGATACAGGCTTTTTTGGTCATCCAAAAGGCCTGCAAACTCTGTTTCTCACGGAAATGTGGGAACGAATGAGTTATTATGGCATGCGCGCCATGTTAGTACTTTTCATGACGGCTACCTTGCAGCAAGAAGGCCTTGGCTTTACCGTTGCCTCCGCCGCCGCAATATATGGCCTCTATACTGGCTCAGTGTATTTCTTAGGTTTACCAGGTGGTTGGATAGCGGACCGTTTATTGGGTGGCCAACGTGCGGTTTGGTACGGCGGCATTATCATCATGTGCGGCCACATCATTCTTGCCATCCCCAGTCAATTTTCCTTTTTTGTTGGCCTTATCTTTGTTGCCAGTGGTACCGGTTTATTAAAACCAAATATCAGTGCCATGGTTGGCCAGCTTTATACCGATGAAGATAACCGCCGTGACAGCGGCTACGCGATTTACTATATGGGGATCAACCTAGGGTCGGTGATCGGCTATGCGGTATGTGGTTACTTTATGGAAAACGTTGGCTGGCACTGGGCCTTTGGCGCAGCTGCTGTAGGCATGGCAATCGGTTTAGTAAACTATCGCCTTACAGACAAACACATCGCTACCGTTGGCAATGCGCCAACTAACCCAATGACGGGGAGTCAAGGTGCTAAAGCTTGGGGGGCGATTGCTTTAGTCATTGTAGCTGTTGCAGCAATAACGACAGCGGCATTTACAGGTATTTTTGTGATTAACCCTGTAGAGCTCGCAAAATATGTCGCGATTGCCTTTACCGTTACTTTCTTTTTGTATTACGGTTATATCTACTTTGGCGGTAATCTTGATGCCGATGAAAAACGCCGGATGTGGGCACTCTTTTTAGTGTGTGTTGCTTCCACTTGTTTTTGGTCTGGTTTCGAACAAGCTGGTTCTTCGCTTAACCTCTTTGCTCGTGATTATACGGACCGCTTAATAGGCAGCTTTAGTATTCCCACCGCTTGGTTCCAATCAGCCAACGCTTTCTTCATTATCGTGTTATCTCCTTTCTTTGCTGCGCTATGGATTAACTTGGCTAAGCGCATGATCACTCCAACCTATAGCGTGAAATGTGCGATTGGTCTGATCATCATGGCGAGCGGATTTATTGTGATGTTTTTCGCTTCCCAATATGCAGCTCAAGGCCTACAAGTAGCACCGATGTGGTTGATCACCACTTACTTTTTGCACACCGTGGGTGAACTTTGCTTAAGTCCTGTGGCGTTAAGCGCAGTAAGTAAGTTGTCACCCAAGCGTTTTGCTGGGCAAATGATGGGCGTTTTCGTACTCACTTACTCAATTGGTAATATCTTCTCGGGCCTGCTTGCGGGTAGCTTTGACCCTAATAATATCGAAGACTTACCCAATCTTTATCTGCAAATTGCACTATTTACGATCGGTATTGGTGTATTTGTTGGTGTACTTGGTCTGAAAACCAGGCACTGGGAAAAGCAATCTGAAAAGCCGCTAACAGAGCAAACGGCTTAAATAAATTAGAGGTGTAGGAGTGATGGCTCCTACATCTTTTCAAACTCAGCAGAAACAAGCTGACCATCGTAAGATTTGAAGTGACCGACCCAATCAGAGTTTACTACCTCAATAGTGCCATATAAATTTTCAGTAGAACCTATTTGAGACGCTCGACTTTCAGGATCAAGATAATTCACTCCATAGAATTGCCAAGGGGCAAGAGCATTCGATATCGCGGTCAACCCAGATAAATTTGCATTGCTTAACGACCAACTCTCTAACAGCTTAACTCCTGTCACTCGACCAAATTGGCTTTGCTCAATTAACTGATTACATCCGGTGTAAAATAGCGTTTTCTTATCAAGACCATACCATCGTATTAAGCCGCCCTGATGCTTCGCAATAAAGGATTCGATATCTTCTTGACCACTCCAGCATGCAGGAGTGATTGGTTTCGCAATCTCTGTTTTGCCTATGGTGAGGGATGATAGCTTGGTTTTTGGATCGGTCGTATATCTCCCCTCAACAAAAAACTTGATGTCAGGAAACTTTTCCTTAAGTTCGGAAACCGTCACCTCATCCAAGTCACGATTTGCAATTTGAGTATGTTGGTGACTTAGTGGTGTCGCAAGAGCAACATCATAAATATCAATTAGATTTGCAAGACTGATAGGAAGAAGATTGAATGCATATTGGTACCCCACGAGCCTATCATGTTCAAATAAAAACACATTATTGCGACCAATAAATGCAAACTTTTGATACGCATTAATTGGCCATTGAATCGTAAAACGGCCTACTTTCTCTTCCGCTTGTGAAAAAGAGTCTCCGAGCTTAATACCAAATACTCGGTCCCTAGTAACAGAAGTATCAAGTACCTCTGTTAGCTTTGGCTTGAGTCGACTTTTGTGCGGATCAATCGTTGTTTTATAAGTTATTGAATGGGTAGTTGGCTTGGATGAAAAAACAGCACCAGATATCAGCTCGGTGTTTTTTGCTGTGAGTACTTCAGTATAATGGCAAGATAAAACGGGCTGAGCTACAACTTTCCCGGATACAACAGCTCTTTTCGACCACCCATCAGCCGTTCTTTTAAATGAAGCATTTTTAATAATTATACCTTTTTCAAACGCTTTAGCTTCTTCAGATAATGCGTCAAATAGTGACAATCTAACATCGTCAAGCAGTACAGTGACAACATCTGATAGCTCGCCATTACTCGCCTCTTGTCCTCCCAACAAACGCATTGACTTTGAGCTTTGCTTGTATATTTCAATGGGCGCTTTACTTTCATCAGTGACACAATCACTATTTTTCGCAAATATTTGGGTCGCACTCACTTGCGCACTCACCGTCAACAAACCAGTTAGCAAAATATTTTTTTTCATTTTTTGTCCCTTTTTTAGCCTTATCCCAACCTTAGCGTAATCTGATACAAATCTGTAGTTTTTCTTCCGACTTTGCTACTGTACTGGCTCTTTTAAAAAAGGATGCTGTTTTCTATGTCTAAAGTCATGATCACTGGTGCAACGGGCTTATTGGGTCGCGCACTTTGCCAAGAGCTAAGTAGTACCCACGAGATTTTAGGATGTGGCTTTAGCCGAGCAGCCGCGCCACTTCACAAACTTGACTTGGCTGACCACAATTCGGTTTTAGATTTCTTAGATAATCATAGCCCAGAGGTACTTATTCACGCAGCAGCAGAGCGTAGACCAGAGCAATGTGAGCGAGACCAAGCGGCAACGCTTGCGCTCAATGTTGCAGCAACCGAGTTTTTAGCCCAAGCCTGCCGCGAAAGAGATATTCGGTTTTTCTTTATTAGTACTGACTATGTGTTTGATGGCACCTCAGCACCTTATGTTGAAACAGATATCACTAATCCTGTGAACTTCTACGGCCAAACCAAGCAAGCTGCGGAACGTGCAATACTGGCGGATAGCGCATTACACACCATAGTACGAGTGCCAGTATTATACGGCGAGGTAAAAGCGCTGGAAGAATCTGCGGTAACCGTTATTGCAAAACAGCTGTTAGCCGACTCCGCTTCAAGTCACGATCACTGGGCCATTCGCTACCCCACCCACGTCAATGATATTGCGCTAACGCTCAAAGATGTTATCGCACAGCCTAGCCTTGGTGGGATTATTCATATCAGTGGCAATCAAGCATTAACGAAGTATGAAATGGCGCTGGTCATGGCGCAGGCTTTGCAGCTACCGACGCAAGATCTCGTGCCGCTGAGCCAACCGAGTGACGATGCCACAAGACCACAAAATTGTGCCCTAAAAGACACAAGATTGATTAACATGGGGATCGCTCACCAACGCGATTTTGCAACCGCTGTGAGTGAAGTACTTGCTAAACACAGATAACGCTTAAAACAGGTTATTACGACCAAAGGGCACTTCCAGTGTATTGTCATTGGCTGATACTGGGTGCCCTACCATCTCGTCATAAGCGCTTTGATGCCTAATCACCATTTCCATGTAACTAATATCAAGCAGGCGTTTTTGAATTTGCAGCGGATTATGCGCTTTTAAAAACTCACCATTTTCTTCCGTAACATAATATTCCACGTTATTAATAAGCACGCTGACTTGATAAAGCGCTAAATCAATGGAATGCACTATTACCTTTTGCAGCGGTTGATGCTGTTTTAACTTTGAAAACGCAATGGCCATTGATATTCCCCCATGCATAGATCCAAACAGTCTGTTGCCCTACAATACGCGCTGTTATCTCTTTTTGATCATGTGGATGTCTATGTCCTATCCGATGCGTTTGGCTAAATATCTCAGCCACTGCGGTGTTTGCTCTAGGCGACAAGCGTCTCGCTTAATTGATACTGCAAGAGTGACCGTAAATGGTCGTTTGGCCAACCACATAGATCACATCAATTTGACCGATTGCATTATGGTCGATGGTGAATCGGTCGCACCGCCGCAAGCGAGAAGACTCTTTGTTTACCATAAACCTGTTGGTATAGACTGCAAAGTGAACCCCGATGATCCAGCAAGTATCTACCATGTACTACCAAAATCGTGTCGTGTGTATCCGATAGGTCGGCTAGACAAAGACAGTCGAGGCTTACTACTACTCACCAATGATGGAGCACTGTGTCAGCAGTTAATCCACCCAGACCATCATCAAGAGAAAGAATATGAGGTGCAAGTCGATAAGCCTCTGGACCCAGATTTTTGCCTTAAAATGGCAGCCGGCGTGCCCGTAAAGGGCCAAATAACCCTCCCCTGTACCGTTGAACAAATCGCACATGACCGCTTTAGAATAGTGTTACGACAAGGACTCAATCGCCAAATAAGAAGAATGGCACACTACTGTGGTTATCGGGTTATCGACTTATTCCGAGTGCGCATAGCAAACTTGGCATTGACACAGCTAAAGGTTGACTCTGCCGAAGTAAAAGAGATTTCAGCAGAGTTAATTCAGTTGACCTGAGTACAGAGTCACCCAAAAAAGGGACTACAATCCACATACCACGATAATGGCGATAGCAGAGCCGAGCCCTAGCGCCCATACAATGGAGCGCAGCACGTCAATGTTCGCCCAATACAGCACACAATATAATGCTCGAGCGACAATATGGCCAATGGCTAGCCATTCGACAAGAGAAGTATAGGTTTGAGTACCAAACGCAACGGCCAAAGCAACAGCAAACACGGCTAATGACTCAAAACAGTTTTGATGTGCAGCCAGTGCTCTTGCCCCCAGCCCAGTCAGTTTCTTTTGCTGTTCACGCGGGTGCTTGTTGTCATAGCCCCCTTCTTTGTTCATTGCCACTGCCACAGGAATTTTGGCAAAATAAGGTAGTAAGATGGCAAGAATTGCACAGATGATTAATATATCCACAAGATACTCCTTTAACCTTTTCATTACTAACGTTCAGTAAAACAGAATAGATCAAAAAAGAGAAGCCATAAGTCAGTATACACACTCAGACCTATGGCCAAACCTCGTAGCATCGACCTTAATCATATCGTGACATTGAAAATTGACCATGTGGCAAATTGTCGCAGTACGCCAATCACAAGAGAAAAGTCACCCAGCATCTTGAATACACATTGAATTATTTTCACTATCACGATAATTCATTTATTCAGACTCGCTCCGATCCGTTATGCTGATGCACATTCGAGCATTGTAGAGTCACCTCTCATGTGGATTTTGTTCACCTTACTAGCTGCTTTTTCTCAGGCTTGGCGAAATGCCTTTCAAAGCAAATTGAGTGAAAATGCCTCCACAGCCAGCGTCACCTTGGCGCGGTTTATATTAGCCAGCCCACTCGCGGGGTTATATCTTTGGAGCCTTTACCATATCGCTCCCGCAGAGCCACTCGTCATTAACGATGACTTTCTAGCCTATGTGCTAGGTGCCAGTATCATGCAGATCATCGCGACGGGGCTAATGGTGGTGCTGTTTAAGCAGAATAATTACGCCATAGGTGCTGGACTTGCGAAGAGTGAGGCACTCGTAGCGGCAATTTTGGGCGTACTCTTTTTTGGTTCACACTTAACTTTACTTGGTTGGTTTGGTGTCTTTATCGGCGCCATCGCCGTGTTGTTATTGAGTGGTTTTAGCCTGCGAGCCTTCAATGGTAAAACCGCACTTGTAGGACTCGCCTGCGGAACAAGCTTCGCGCTCACCTCACTTTGGGTTCGCGAAGCCAGTATCGCATCGGGTCTACCTTTTCCTCACAGTGCAGCATGGGTGTTACTGTTGGTGCTCGTTTGCCAAACTGTGATGTTGAGCATTTATATAATGATGCGAGAGCCACACTCTTGGCGCGTACTGTGGCAACGTCGAAAACTGACAGTAGCAATTAGTGTCAGCAGCTGTATCGGTTCTATAGGTTGGTTTAGCGCAATGAGCCTTGAGCATGTAGCCTACGTAAAAACACTCGGTCAAATCGAAGTGTTTTTCACTTTGCTTATCTCATTTTTATGGCTCAAAGCACCGGTAAAGAAGCGTGACTCAATGGGACTGTTACTTATCGCCGTCGCTGCTGTTTTGGTTATGCTAACTTAAGTACCACCACACCACTGATGATAAGTAAAACGCCCAAGTAGCGCATAAAACTACTTGGGTCACCGTAAAAAAAGATACCCACTAAGAATGTGCCTGCCGCACCAATACCCGTCCACACAGCATATGAGGTGCCCAGTGGAATTTGCTTTTGTGCTAGCCATAGCATCCATCCACTCAAAGCCATAAAACCAACGGCTATCACTATGCCTAACCAGCGCGTATCAGCTTGTTGGGCCATTTTCAGACCCACAGGCCAACCAATTTCAAACAGGCCAGCCATAATCAAATAAACCCACGCCATACTATTTTTGTTTCAGCTCCACAGAATACAAATCTTTCCTTCGGTCTCGTAAATTACGCACCGTTCCTTCACTATGCAATATTTTGAGTTTATCTAAGTCTAAGTCACTGAATAAAAGCATTTCCGTATTCGGTGTTGCTTCGTTAAGTGCGGCATCATGAGGAAAAGCAAAGTCTGACGGCGTCAACACCGCTGACTGCGCGTACTGCACATCTAGGCTTTCTACCTGAGGTAAGTTGCCAACACTGCCTGCAATAACGACGTAGCATTCGTTTTCAACCGCCCGCGCCTGCGCACAGTGTCTGACTCGTAAGTAACTGTTTTTTGTGTCAGTCCAAAATGGTACAAACAAAATATCCAACCCTTTTTCAGCCATAATCCGCGATAACTCTGGGAACTCCACGTCGTAGCATACTTGGATCCCTACCCGACCTGCATCCGTATCAAACACCTCAATTTTATCACCGCCCTTGATAACCCAGTCATAGTCTTCGTGAGGAGTAATATGAATTTTACGCTGTTCATCGACCTTGCCGGAGCGGTGGCACAAATAACTGACGTTGTAGAGCTTGTCGCCCTCAAGTAGCGGCATAGAGCCGGTAATAATATTGGCATTGTACTCAATCGCCATTTGCGACATGGCGGCTCTGAACTGCTCAGTATATGTCGCCAATGCACGGATAGCTTCGGTCTGATTTCTATAGCTGCCAAGCCCCATTAGTGGCGCGTTGAAGAATTCAGGGAACAGGATAAAGTCACTTTGGTAATCCGAGACCGTGTCCACAAAATACTCAACCTGCTTCATTAGCTCCTCTACCGATTCCACCCGGCGCATTTGCCACTGTACCGCCCCCACTCTGACGATGGTTTTCTTACTTTCTATCACGGTATCGGTAGGCTCGAAGAGAATGTTATTCCACTCAAGTAGGGTTGCATAGCCTTCGGAGTCCTGATCTTCCGGCAGATATTGTTTAAGCAGTCGCTTTACTTGGAAGTCGTTGGCAAGTTGGAAGCTTAGAATGGGGTCGTGTAATTCTTTATGATCGACTTTGTTTATATATTCCATTGGCGACATACTGCCACGGAATTGCTTATAAAGCGGGATACGACCACCCGCTAAAATTGCGCGCAAGTTGTACTGACGACAGAGCTCTTTGCGGGCATCATAAAGTCGACGACCAAGGCGTAGACCACGGTGACTTTTAGCTATTACTACATCAAGTCCGTACAGTGCATCGGCATTACTATCACTAAAAATTCGGCTATGCGCATCAACAATCTCTTCATAGGTATGCGGATTAGAAAAGGTTTGATAGTCAACTTGAACACTAAGTGCAATACCGACGAGACGGTCACCGTCTTTTACACCGATCTGTCCCTCAGGAAACTGGTCAATCAACCTAAATATCGTATGACTAGGCCACGCACCACCGAGATCAGGGTAAGCTTCGTCCATTAATGATTTGACCTGATCGTAGTCGGACTTTTCTAGGTTACATAGCGTGATCCGCGCTTTTTCTATAGACATATCAACTCCAAAGCTTATGTTATCTAACTATCTCTCACTCTACTACAGCGAACCTTGCTGAATGCTGAGCGAATAACCTGAGCTTAGGCCAAATAAACAGCAAATCAAAATAGAGCTTCTATACTTATTCTATTGTGAATACCACAAGAGCTTACGTTTGACTAAATACCACCCTTATAGCAAACCAGACCAAGTAGAAGCATTAAAATTTGCATTATTACGACGTGTGGCTGTGTATTGTATGTGGCTCCACACTGGGCTTATTGGTGTTTTCTGGCATTTAGAGGTGACCATACTTGCTTTGGTAAACGTAGGTAGCGTGCTGATGTGGTACGCTGGCATTAAACTCATTGATGCCAACAAGCCCTCTATTGCACTGCGGGTTTTCTGTCTTGAAGTCGCCATACATGCAACACTGGTATGTGCCTATTTAGGCATGTCACTCGGATTTCAATACTATCTCTGGACAGTGTCTTGCCTCATGCTGCTAGATTACCAACTCAGATTACGTAATGCCGTTATTTATTCCGTAGTGCTCATCACGCTATTCGCAGTCTTAGAATTATTGTTTGGTGATATTGCCTATCAATATCGCTATCAACAGTTAATTCCCTATGTACATTTTGCCAATGTGCTCATATGTGGCATTCCAATGATCTACACGATCAGCCACATACGCAAAATGACGGTGCAACAAAGGGACAAATTAGAGGAACTCGCTGCACACGACCCGCTCACACAAATGTTCAACCGGCGCTATGCGCGCGAGTTAATCACCCATGCTAAAGAAAACTGCATCTCCACTCACTCTCCTTTATGCTTGGTGATGGCGGATATTGACCACTTCAAAAAAATCAATGACACCTTTGGCCATGACAAAGGAGATCAAATTTTAAAATGCGTGGCCGAAACGATTAAATCACATATTCACCCTGCGGATATTGCCGTCCGTTGGGGCGGTGAAGAGTTTTTAATCGTGTTGGCACCTTGTTCTAGCGGAGAAGCAATGCAGCGTATGGAAAAGTTACGGCGAGCCATTGAAGTCACAAGCTTTGAAAACGAAATCCTTAAGGTCACTATGAGTTTTGGCGTTGCGAGTTGGGACCCCAGTCAATCTTTTGAAGTCGTCATTCAGCATGCAGATGCAGCGCTTTATGACAGTAAACATTCAGGACGCAACCGCATTACTGCAGCACCAATTTTGCGCGTATCGGAGGGAGTTAGCTAAACTCCCTCATAAGTCCACTATATCGGTTTTACTTAGACGAAATTGGCGTAATCACTATCTGGTGGGTTAATTCGCTAGGTAATAAGGGGGTATTTTCCCCTTTGACATAATCAGCAAAGCCAGACCGATAAAACGGTGATAGCGGATGTCCACTTTGTCCACCAGCAACCGTTAAAATCGCATTTTCTAAGTGACCGGGTTGTGCGATAAAGCGCTGTGACGCGCCGAAAGACTTACCTTGCACTGCGGGCATAAAAGTATCACCAAAGGCCTGTGCAGTCGGCATATCTAATAAACCACTCAGCATTGGTATTTGTTTTGAGAACGGATGCTGCACCTTGAGTGCATTAACATCCCCCCAACGCCAAGCTGCCATATTACTGCCATATCTTTCGCTAAGTTGCTGCTTGGCAAGCTTGTAAGCAGCCAGTTCTAACTCAAGCCAAGAATCATGTTCGCCTAACCAGCTATTTGGTTGCTCGGTTAAAAGCTGCCAAAGTCCAGGCTCAAGATAACGTTTAATCGGCTTCAGCGACAATTTTTGCGTGTTTAAGTGCTGCTCCAAGGGTGCGTAAAGTGTGTCGATCAGTGCATTGCGGTAGGCTTTCACTAAAGTGTAACCGACAGAATCGGCACAAGCACACGCCTGCCAGTCATTAAGGAGCGAAATATCATTTTCAAAAGATGCGGAATTTTGATTCTGCAATAAGGATACTAGGTGTTTGTGCCACGGCGCTAAAAACTTGGCGTGATTGTCCAATTGCAGCTGATAAAAATCCGCTTCCGTAAATTGTTGCTGACCCAAAAGTCCTTCTTGGATCTGCACGGCGCGTGCACCTAACGCATAGCCGCCGTCACCAAATCTTTGATTGTCTGCTATCGAAACCACTCGAGAGTTTGCCGTCCACAGTTTGCCGTTTTCAGGGTTTTGCACAACCGGGCGAACTTGTTCGTTGTTCTGCCACGCTTGCTCATATTCATCTGCTTTTAAAGCCGTGTCATGAGCCATTTTGCGTGCAGGAATAGCCCCCATCAGTGTCCAAGCGGCTGCCCCTTTGCTGTCTACCACCATCAAGTTTTGTACTGGGATCCCCACCTTTTTAGCATGTGCTGTTGCTTGCTGAACTTCGGTCAATCGCTCAAGTTGCACCAGCTCTAAGTTTACCGCATAGGATTGATGAGCAACCCAGCTCAGCGCTAGCTTTTTATCTCCAAGTTGTTTGACAGGACCGAATGCGCTCATTTCCAATTGATAAGTATGGCTTGCACCGTCTGGCAGTTTAATTTCTTCGGCGATGAACTGCGTCTTGGCGTCTGCGTCGAGCTCAATCCAATCGGCAGTATCTAAATAACCATTGGTGAACCCCCACGCTATACGATTATTACTCCCAACAACAATGGCAGGAGCGCCCGGTAACGACACCCCAGTTACCTGAATTGCACTGCCTTGTTCCTGATAATTAAGCTGGGCGCGATACCAAATCGACGGCACATTTAAGCCAAGGTGCATATCGTCGGATAGCATTGCCGCCCCGGTCTTCGTGAGCGCACCGGTTACCGCCCAATTATTACTGCCATAGAGCGGTACATCGGCAATATGTGATGGCTGAGCTTGCACGATTTGCTGCTGTAGTACAGGAATAGTGACCGGCGATGCCGTAAGTACACTGTTATCTAAAGCAGCCTGATATTGACTGGGCTGCAAGATAAAATCGAGCATACCTTGTCCATATTGCTGCTTAAGGGCAATTAGCGTTTCATCGCGTTCATAAGTACCCGCTTGCAAGTCTAGATACATGCTAAAAATAGCGAGTAAACTGTCTTCTGGTTGCCATGGTGCAGGAGTTGCACCTAGAAGCAGATATTCAAAACTGGTGAAACCAGATTGTACTCGCCCATCGTTCACCCCTTGTGTGTAACGCTCAAGGATTTGCCTATGCGCCTCTGGTAAGGACATCACGATAAGCTTTGCCCGTTTTCTGAATTGATGGAAACGCATGCTTTCATCAAGGTCAATTGCCGCCGCGCCAAATAACTCACTCAACTCACCTGCGGCATTGCGACGCAGCAAGTCCATTTGAAAGAAACGGTCCTGACCATGCGCAAAACCTAATCCATACGATGCATCGGCTCGGGTGTCAGCCGACACCACAGCTTGCCCCATGGCATCGCGCGCTACCGTTACTGTATTATCTATCTTCGATGTACTTCCTTTACCATCCAATGCGGGCAAACTCAACGCAAGCAAGCCATATATGCTCGCAGTTCCAAGCAATACCAATAACAGCAGAACGACAACTATTCGTTTAATCCAAGTAAACATGACCATCCTTCAACAATGTATCCAGCGCTAATTTATGCCTAGAACATATAGCATGTCATTGGCTAATAAACCAATATTCTCGACTTTGTCACAGTTATAAGACAATCAAGTTAAAGCATTTTATTTTGTTTAATTAGATTTCGATTTGCGAGGACTGAACTATAGTTAAATCATCGTCTTCAACACAGAAGCACCATGATCTCCGAACTATCGACATCACCGCTTAAGTTTCGCTTTGTGAAATATAGCTTCTGGCTTCTGCTCGTCGTGATTATCGCGGTGGCGTGGTATGTCGATCAAGTAAACTATCGCCGCTTAGTCGCGATAGAAAAGAGCCGCTCGACCGAAGAAGTGAATGTATACCGCACCAAGATAGAAGGTATTCTGGCAAAAAATGTACAACTTGTTAGAGGGCTAGGCATCGCCCTTTCCGGTCAATCAGAGCTATCTCAAGCTCGCTTCGAACAGCTCGCAAAACCCTTATTCGATAGTAGCCAAATCCTTCGCAATATCGGGGCGGCCCCAGATATGCAGCTCGATTATATTCACCCTTTGAAAGGCAATGAAAAAGCCATAGGCCTAGACTATCAAACCCATCCGACGCAAAAATACGGTGCATTACTCGCCAAAGAGAGTCGCGAAATCGTGATGGCGGGTCCGCTAGAGTTGCTTCAAGGAGGCACAGGCTTAATCGCAAGAGTTCCAGTCTACACTGACAAAGCTCACTTCTGGGGATTGCTCTCTGTCGTGCTCGATATGGATAGCCTGTATCAACAAGCAAACTTTACCGCATTAGAAAGTCAATATCTGATTGCGATTCAAGGTGTCGATGGCAAAGGCCGAGAAGGAGATTACTTTTATGGCAACAGCAATATCCACTCGCTTGCCCCCATCGCATTTAGTGTTAACGTGCCCTCCGGTGAATGGGAACTCTACGCAGTACCTCGCATTGGCTGGCAACCAGCGGCAACCGCGGTATGGCCTTTTCGCTTGGCTATCATCGCGCTGATTATCATCTTTATTGCCGCATTTATCTTTATCACTCGACTGCTATCGCAACTTCAACGCAATGCCTTATCACTTACTAATATGGGCATACTCGCAGAAGTTGGTGCATGGGAGATTGACGTCAATACGCGCGATATTATTTGGTCGGACGTCACCCGCAGCATTTTTTGCGTGCCAAGACAATTTCAGCCCACTTGGATGAATACTACTGAGTTTTTCAAAGCAGGTTTGCACAGAAAGCGCTTGCAAGACCGTGTTGATGACCTGATAAAAACAGGCAATGAGTTCGAAGAAGAGTTTATCATCCAAACCCAAAATATGGATGACTTATGGGTGCTAGTGAAAGCACGCGCTGTTCGCCGCGGCAAACGCACTACTCACATTTTTGGTTCCATTCAAAATATTCATAAACGCAAAATCATGGAGATGGAACATGATAAATTCGCCAAAAATAATGAGCTCCTAGCCTATTTGAGCTCTCACGAAGCCATCCTAAATAACCATCTTAATAAGGCACTCACACTCTGTGCAGATACCTGCAAAAAAGGAGTGGAGGTTAATAAAGTGAGCATTTGGCAATTTAATGAGGATAAAAACCAGCTGATCCCAGTGTGTTTTTCAAATGCAGCAATGGATAACTTAATACACTTTCCCCCTTGGCGAAAAGCAATGGCGCCAGCGTTTTTCAATGGGATTGAGAGTGACCAAATAATTGCAGCAGAGCAAGCAGAAAACCACCCTGCAACGATGGCCCTCACCACAACTTACCTTGAACCTTTTGAAATTAAGGCGATGCTTTGCTGCCCTATCAGTCATAAAAATCAACCCTTAGGCGTTCTTTGTGCAGAGTACGACGTCGTGAGTCCAGCTTGGGGTCAAAGCGATATCCGTTTAATGAAGTCTATCGCCGCCATGTTGGGGAGCCTTTTTATCAATAAAGCCCATCAAAAAGCGAAAAACCAAGCCATCATTGATAAAGACTTAGCAGAACAATCCGCCAAAATGAAAGCCGAATTTTTGGCCAGTATGAGTCATGAGATACGCACCCCACTCAATGGTGTAATGGGTATGGTTGAGCTCGTCATGCACTCACAACTCACCACAACTCAGCAACATCAACTGTCACTAGCACATAGTTCAGCGAAGTCATTACTAACCATCATTAACGACATTCTCGACTTTTCCAAAATTGAGGCTGGTAAGCTAACGATAGAATTTGTCGAGTTCGATCTTATCGAAATGCTAAGTAATATGTTGTCAGGCTTTGTACGTGCTGCAGATGCCAACAATAACCAACTACATATCGATTTATCAGGCATGAAAGTCCATACCGCGCAAACTGACCCCAATCGCCTCAAACAAATCCTTAATAATTTGTTGAGCAATGCGATTAAATTCACCCATGATGGTTCAGTGACATTAAGTTGTCATACCGAACAAACAGGGGATCAAACTCGGTTATGGTGCAGTGTAGAAGATACTGGCATTGGTATTTCAAAGGAAAAACTCAATAAAGTTTTTGATTCATTTACCCAAGCAGATTTATCAACCACTAGACAATACGGCGGCACAGGGCTTGGTCTCACCATTGCAAAGCAATTGTCTCAACTGCTCGGTGGTGACCTACAAGCATTTAGTAAAGAACAGGTGGGCAGCACGTTTTCATGTAATGTGCTACTGACAGCAGCTCAACCCATTACCATGCACGAAAAGTCTGATAATTCAACGCTATATGTATTTACCGATAGCAATGCAAACTACAGTAAACTACTGAAGCCTTGGCATATCACGTGCTTACACGTACAGCAACTTGATATGCTCATGACACAACTGCAACAACCATCCTCACATCTTGCTGTTATTTTGGATGCCAAGTTACTCAATGCCGCGCCGCGAAAAAAGCAACAAGCACTCAAAACACAGCTAACACAACAACAGATTGTTCATGCGGTTGCCGTTGAAGAGCAAAGTAGCGAAACGCTCTCGCTATTTTCCTCTTGTGAGCGGGTCTACTATCCCATTACCCCATACGCAGCACTGCATGTATTCAATTCCGACTACCAAGATCCAAACAAGCCGAAACCAGTCAAAACCGACTCACCTATCAGTTCTGAGCTCCTGTCAGAATGCTCAATCTTATTGGTGGAGGATAATCGGATAAACCAAACTGTTGCGATGACTATGCTAGAACGCTTAGGCGCAGAAGTGGTCTGCCAAGAAAATGGAGAGTTAGCACTTGCACACTTGCAATCATCTAGAAAACCTTACGATGTAATTCTAATGGACTGCCAGATGCCGGTAATGGATGGTTATCAGGCAGCACAGCAAATCCGCCAAGGTGTTGCCGGAAAAACTCATCAGGATAGCGTGATCGTTGCACTCACCGCCAACGCGATGCAAGGTGATCGAGAGAAATGCCTAGCTGCTGGTATGGATGACTACCTCACTAAACCCATTGACTTTGATGAGCTAAAAGCCAAACTTCTGCAAATAAAACCACAGCAAACAACTCAGGCACCTTCGCCTACGGTCCAACAAAGTTAGCTTACGCACTTTGCTGCACCACGTATTGGTATTATATTGCTACTATCAAGACGGTGTTATTCACCTCATCAGCAACAACAAAAATAAGGAAAGTGATGCAATTAGATACTCAAGAGCAACGTGTACTGGGTAGCTTAATCGAAAAGCAAGTCACCACCCCAGAACAATATCCGATGTCACTCAACGGCCTCACGAATGCGTGCAATCAAAAGTCGAATCGCGAGCCGGTGATGGAACTCTCGCAAAATGACGTGCTAGACACACTGACTCGCCTACAAGAAAAACGCTTAATTACCTGCGACGAAGGGCTGTCTGGTCGCGTCGACAAGTATAGCCAACGCTTTTGTAACAGTGATTTTGGCCAGCTTAAAGTCAACGCAAAACAAAAAGCGATTATCTGCTTGTTGTTACTGCGTGGACCACAAACCCCAGGCGAACTGCGCACCCGCAGCAACCGTCTCGCAGAATTTAGCTCCGTACAGGACGTTGAATCGACATTAAGTGCGATGCAAGAACATGATTATGTGGTTAAGCTTGCCAGAGAGCCAGGAAAGCGAGAAAGTCGATATCAACACTTGTTTGGCGATCAAGTAGTTGAACCAGCAGCAACGTCGCCAGAGCCGTTGACCTGCACACAAAATGACAGCGAAATCGAAAGCTTGATTGCTGAGGTCGAACAATTAAAGCAAGAACTCGCCACCATCAAAGCACATTTAGGGCTTTAAAAAGCGCGCCAGCACCAACATAATAGAAGTTTATCGCCCCGATAGTATTGAGGAACCTGTATGCGTGAAGCAATCATGGCCGAAATGAAAGTTCAGCCAATTATTGACCCAGAATTTGAAGTCAAACGACGTGTCTCATTTTTAAAAGCACGATTACAAGCCTCTGGCTGCTTCACCCTTGTGCTTGGCATAAGCGGAGGGGTTGATTCGTCAACCTGTGGACGCCTTTGCCAGCTGGCTATTGATGAACTCAATGCTGAGCATGGTACTGGGGCTTATAAATTTATTGCCATGCGCTTACCGTATGGTGTTCAAGCTGATGAAGATGAAGCGCAACTTGCACTCGAGTTTATCCAACCAAGTCAGCGCTTAACAGTCAATATCAAACCTGCGGCCGATGCCATGCACGAGCAAGCGCTTGCATCAATGGCAGGTGGCAACATTCCATTGCCATCACAAGCCAGCGTGGATTTTATTAAAGGAAACGTAAAAGCACGCCAGCGCATGGTAGCGCAGTACGAAATTGCGGGCCTGACTCGCGGCTTAGTGGTCGGCACTGATCACAGCGCTGAAAACATTACAGGCTTTTACACTAAGTTTGGTGACGGCGCCTGTGACTTGGCGCCCTTGTTTGGCTTGTCAAAACGCCAAGTTCGCGCACTGGCTGCTTTTCTCGGAGCGCCAGCTGGATTGGTACATAAAGTGCCAACGGCAGATCTCGAATGCGACCGCCCAGGCCTTTCCGACGAAGAAGCGCTGGGACTTAGTTATGACAATATAGATGACTTCCTTGAAGGTAAGCCCGTTAGCAGTGAAGTGAGTGAAAAGCTTATTGCTATCTATCAGCGCACTCAACACAAGCGTCAACCAATTCCTACGGTGTACGACGAACAATAGTATTGCTGGCAGGAGATAACTAATTATTCGCCCTGCCACCCCTAATATATCAATTCACAAGGTGATTAACTTATGAGCCCTGCAGCTGCACCTATTTTAATTACTGGTGGCGCACAGCGCATTGGACTTGCTTTGGTGAAACACTTTCTCGCTAAACAGCAAGCCGTCATATTGACGTATCGCACCAAACACCAAGTTATCAATGAACTAGCATCGCAAGGTGCTATTTGTATCAAGGCAGATTTTGACGAGCCAGAAGCAATCACGCAGCTTAACGACCAAATTCGTGCCCATACCGGCGCGCTCAGCGCCATCATCCACAATGCATCGAGCTGGGATTGTGAAGCCAACAATCCTGATTTTTCAGCATTATTCGACAATATGATGCGGATCCACGCTAAAGTCCCTTATTTGCTCAATCATACCTTGAGCGACTTATTGACAGCAAACGATGATGTAAGTGATGTGATCCATATTACTGACTATGTAGTAGAAAAAGGCAGTCCAAAACACATTGCCTATGCCGCGAGTAAAGCAGCATTGGATAACCTAACTCGGTCATTTGCCGCTAAGTTTGCACCTGACATCAAAGTGAATAGCATTGCACCTTCGCTTATCATCTTTAATCAAGACGATAGTGATGAGTACAAGGCAAAAACCTTGAAAAAGTCTATTATGGGAATTGAGCCTGGTAGCAAAGAAGTTATCAATAGTGTCGACATGATACTCTCCAGCAACTATATGACAGGACGCACGGTACAAATCGACGGTGGCCGCCATTTGAGGTAACGCATTATGCAAGACAAATTACAACAAAGTTATAAAACAATTATTGAAGCAGTGGGCGAAGATGCAGACCGCGAAGGATTACTAGACACACCAAAGCGCGCAGCGAAAGCGATGGAATATCTGACTCAGGGTTACCGTCAAACACTGGATGAAATCACCAACAACGCGGTATTCAGCTCGGATGCCGATGATATGGTGCTGGTCCAAGATATAGAGTTGTACTCTATGTGTGAGCATCACCTTCTACCTTTCGTTGGCCGTTGTCACATCGCTTATATACCTAACGGTAAAGTGCTTGGCTTGTCTAAATTTGCCCGCATTGTTGATATGTTTGCCCGACGTTTTCAAATCCAAGAACAGCTAACTCATCAAATCGCCAAGGCCGTTGAGGAAGTCACCGGCGCAAAAGGCGTTGGCGTGATCGTTGAAGCCAAACATATGTGTATGATGATGCGTGGGGTTGAAAAACAAAATTCTAGCATGCGAACGTCTGTCATGCTTGGTAACTTCAGAAGCGACCCCAAAACCCGCAACGAATTTTTACAGTTAGTGAAAGGATAAGCACGCTATGTCGAATGCCATTATTAAGGTGACGAATTTAAGGCTACGTACCTTTATTGGTTTTAATCCCGAGGAGCGGGAAAAAAAGCAAGATGTGGTGATCAATATTGAAATTCACTACCCAGCGGATACGGCATGTTTAGATCATGATAACGTGGCTCACGCGCTTAACTACAAAACGGTGACCAAAGCTGTCATCACACTGGTAGAAGAAGGGCATTTTTTGTTACTTGAGAAATTAGTGGCAGACATACTCACTGAATGTCATCAACATCAAGACGTGACGTACGCGAAAGTCACCGTAGATAAACCACACGCTTTACGGTTTGCTGACTCAGTATCACTCACACTTGATTGGTACAGGAACTAAGCGATCTGACTTCGATATTCTCTTCCTTGCCTTCTGGTGTTAAGAAATCACCTGTAGGGCAAGGTAAATCACCAGTGCATAACGGGCGCCTTTACCGAGCGCGACTAACACAAAAAACCACCCAAAAGAGGTTCGTAAAGACCCCGCTACCACAGTCAAAGGATCTCCGACTATGGGCAGCCAAGCAAATAGCAATGAAAACTTGCCGTAACGATTAAACAACCCGCAAGCCTTGTCGTATTGCCGTTGAGAAACCGGAAACCAGCGCTTATCCCGCCATTTAGCGATAAACCAACCAAGATAATAGTTCACACAGCTACCAAGTAAATTACCCGTTGTCGCAGCCAGCCATAACCAAACTAATTCGCCTTGTTGTTTCACAACGAGCCCACTCAATGCCAGCTCCGACGACGCAGGTAATAAGGTTGCGGCAATAAAAGCAAGCCCAAATAAAGAAAGGTAAATCATATCAACGGCTATAAGAAATTGGACTTTAAGAAATCACCTAAGTCGGGCAATATACTGAAATATGCGCAAGACTTCAAAAACACTGACATGGAAACAAGGGATAGGCATGAAAACAACAATAAAAATGTTACTACTTAGTACCATACTCGCTACCGGATTAAGTGGCTGCAAAGCCTCTAACGAAGCGCAACCAAAAACAGAAGATGGCTATGAGACCTATATCCATGCTGGCGACACCTTCAAGCACTTGCAATTTACGGATATCAAAAACCAAGCCCTTAGGTTCGATGCTAAACACAAAAAACTCGTGATTTTATTCGCGACTTGGTGCTCTGATTCACAACGTTTGTTGAGTGAACTAAAACAATCTGAATTATTAACCCGAGCCGATTTAACCATCGTTGCCATTGGCCGAGAAGAAACGAACACTACGCTTGAGCAATTCAACGAAACCATGCAATTGCCCGTCCATTTTGTTGCCGACCCTAATCGAGATATTTACAACACCTATGCCAACAAAGGCATTCCACGAGTCATATTGCTTGATGAACACAATCAAGTGATGCAAACCCTCATCGGTGAGCAACCCAACACCTTATCAAAACTAAACTGGAATTAACGAGGTAACTATATGAATCCAGAAGTCGTTAGCATTCTCACGATGGCCAAAGTTATCCAGACCGCCGTTGCTCCTGTATTTTTAATTACGGGTATTGCTGCGACCTTAGGAGTACTATCAAATCGCTTAGCACGGATCACAGATAGGGCTCGCTTACTTGATAGAAAGATCAATACCACGCAAGATGAAGAGCTCAAAATGCACTTTAGCCGCGAAATGCGCGCGCTGTTAAAACGGTCTCGCTTTATTCACGTTGCATTTAGCATGAGTGTACTCAGTGCGTTGCTTGTGTGTGCAGTGGTTATGCTGCTGTTCATGTCACACTTGTACAGTATGCCATTGGGCATTACTTTATCGTCTTGTTTTATCGCCGCTATGGTGCTGCTTATTGGCGCGTTTGTCTCGTTACTTGGAGAAATCTTTCTAGCCACCCGCAGTATGCGCAGGGGCATGATATTCAAAGACATCGAGAGCTGATTATTTGAAACTAGTTTCCTCCATCACAGGGAACTTATCGCAATTGTTTGATTATATTTGTAATTTACATTGAAAATAGGGAAAAATATTAGGGGTTTACTATGAAGAAACTACTTACCGTCACACTATTTAGCTGCCTTGCAGCGACAGCACAAGCTAACACGATGTTTGAATCGGCTGAAGATGCGATTGAATACCGCCAAGCGTCTTTCCAATTGATCCGTTTCCAGATTGGCAATATGGGCGACATGCTAAAAGGCAAAGTGCCATTTGATGCAGAAGTATTTAAGCAACGTGCTCACAATGCTGCGCAATTATCGCAAATGCCTTGGGAAGCATTTATCGACGGTTCTGACAAAGGCAATACTGATGCCCTACCAGCCGTTTGGTCAAACAGAGCTGAGTTCGATGGTAAAGCCAAGCAATTTGCCGAGTATGCTCAAGCACTGGCTGTTGCAGCTGACTCTGGCGACAAAAAGCTGATTGCTTCTGCATTTAAAGATTGGGCAAAAGGCTGTAAAGACTGCCATAAATCTTTCAAAGATTAATACCAATCGTATAAAAACAAAACAGCCGCATATTTGCGGCTGCTTACTATCTGAATATCTCGTCACTTGCTTGGCTATCACCAACGAGACAGTAACTAGTAGCTCAGACATCACACCCAACAACTCACTGCCCTGCTTTATCACACAGCCAAATTGAGTTACTGTCGGTGCTAGACTCGTAGATGACGCCTAGTGATCAATCATCAATGTAGTCGAAATCATCATCGCCTAGATTTCTACGTAGGCGTTTTTGCTCTAAGTAGTCGTCTAGCTTTCTTTTGACTTTACGTTTTTGCTTGTCATGTTGGTTACGACCCAACTTTTCAAATTCATCGTCTGCAAAATCATCATCAAGCGCATCGTAAGAGAATGTCTTACCCACAACTAACTCCAAAATTAAATAGTCATTAATAAAATGAGAGCCGTCTCTCAAGATCACTATTTAGCGCTAAATTGTCATTCTGAAAAGTGAGAGTTTCTTATCCTTACAATAAAAATTTTTTATTGCCTAATTCATTTTGACAAAAACAACTATATTTTAGTCAATTCCATCACTTTTATAGCACATTAAATTTCAATGCAAAAACATAACACATTGATTTTAATGTTATTCATATTTGGCATTGTTCTTGTAACAACAATCATACAACTGAGCCAATAAGGATCGACCATGAATAAAATTTTACTACTAACTGCAGCAACGATGATGACAACCACCGTCGCTGCACACGAAAAAAATAACATCACGTTTAGTGGTGACAATTGTGAAGTAGAATTTCAGAATGACGTTAGGATCACCCCTGATAACTTGGTGATCACAACGGCCAAAAACAGAACAGCTGAAATCAACAACCTCGGCGAACTAATACTCAATGGCGAGCGCATCGCACTCAATACGCAGCAAAAAACGATGCTCACGCAATATGGTGATGAACTAAGAGGCCGCCTACCACAAGTGGCTGACATTGCCTTTGAGGGCATAAAGTTAGCGGGCGTTGCCCTTAATGAAGTGGCGCAAACCTTTAATTTAACCAGTTTAGATAGCATTCATGCTGTGATCGACGACCTCGAAACGGAAGTGCAAAATACGTTTTATCAGCAAGGTGCATTTGTGATGGGCAAGCAAACCTTTAATGAGTTTGGCCAAAATTTCGATAATCAGTTTGAAGAGAAAATTGAGACTGCAGTACAAGGTGCCATGATGCAATCGATAGGTAGCTTACTGGTGGCGATTGGCAACGAAATGTCGGATTCAAACGGTGATATGAGCAGCTTTGAACAACGTATGGAAAACTTCGCAACACAAATCGAAACCAAAGTTGAACAACAGGCAGAATCTATTGAGAAAAAAGCAGACGCACTGTGTGGTGACTTTGAGCAAATAGCGCAAAACGAAGCCATTGTCGCAAAGTCTATCCCCGCAATGTCGGAGTACCAACTATTTAAATTTAAATAATCTGAAATTGGCATAACTTACTCCTAATTTAGGATAAGTTATGCCAACCCTTTCCTTTGTGCATCAGCCAACTCACCCAGCGTTTTAATCGCTTGCTCTACCGAATCATCCCACGGCAAACCATAACTGATACGAATACAATTTTGATACTTTTTGCTGGCACTAAATAGCGTACCAGGCGTAATACTGATCCCGCGCTCCAAGGCTTTTTGGAATAGCAAGGCACCATCGACTTGCTTGCCTAAGTCTAACCACAGTACACAACCACCTTGCGGGCGACTGACTCTTACCTCACGACCAAATGCAACATTCACCGCTTGGATCATGCGATCTCGATTCTCAATTAACCGTTTGCGGACCAGCTTTAAGTGGCGCTCGTAGCCCCCTGAGCTGAGAAAATCCGCCAATGCCCATTGATTCATTAACGATGACGAGCAACTCAACGCACGTTTTATACGCTTTGCTTTTGCACTAAATTGACTGGCAACCATCCAACCTACTCGATAGCTCGGTGCTGCGGTTTTTGAAAAAGAAGCACATGTGATCACTAAGCCCTTGTGGCTAAATGCTTGTGCCGGTATGCCACGCTGCTCGGTAAAATATAAATCCCCATACACATCGTCTTCTATCAACACCACGCCACGTTGCTCTAATAACGCCACCAGCTGCGCACGTCTCGTATCTGGCATAAAACTGCCAAGCGGGTTACTAATACTGGTAGAAAACACACAAGCTCGAATATCATGCTTTTCAAGCGCCCGTTCAAGGTCGCTCAGCCAAATGCCATCATCCGGGCAAACTGGTATTTCAATGGCCTTTAACCCTAAGTTTTCAGCCAGTTCAACAATGCCAAAATAACAGGGGGACTCAATCGCTATCACGTCCCCGGGCTTAGTCACCGCTTGTAACGCAATCGCTAGTGCTTCTTGCGCGCCATTGGTGATCACCACTTCGTCCATATCTATTGCTAAGCCCATATCCAAATAACGCCGCACGATTTGCTTTTTTAAGCTATCTAAACCATCCATAGGACCATAATTGATGAGCTCATTCCCCGCTTCTTTCATTGCGCGGCGCATAATTTTGGCAAGAACCTGCTCTGTACCAGCGATAGCAATAGGGTTAGCGATGCCTAAAGGGATGGCATGTGGCTGATGGATCCCTTTATACACTTGTTCAATCAACACCTGCTTGTTAACCACCACAGGTTTGGCAGGCAATCGTGCACGCTTTGGCGAGTCGTTGTGTGAAGCTCTGTGGCATAAAAAGTAGCCGGACTTCTCTTTGGCAACCACTTTTCCTTGATCTTCAAGTGCTTGATAAGCCTGCTTTACCGTTGGGATACTGACATTTAAGTTTTGCGCCATAACACGCAATGAGGGAAGCTTTTCGCCCGGTAAAATAGACTCTTGCTCTGCCATCGACAAGATCATTTGGATCACCTGCTGATAGAGAAAGGCGGAATGTTGGCGTCGAATCACTGTACTCATAAGTAATAATCTGTATAGGTATAAATTAGTAAATTCTGTATATAGCTTATACAGAATAACAGCGTAAACTACAGACTTCCACTGCTGTTTGAATCTAGAACCGATCATGAAAAATCTATTTCTTTACGCCATCACAGTGTTGATCTGGGGATCAACATGGCTTGCCATTGAATACCAGCTTGGCAGCATCAACGAGTTTGTGTCGCTGTTTTACCGCTTTGGCCTCGCCGCGGTTTGTATGTGGGCATTTGTCATCTATAAGCGTGTGCCAATGCGATTTTCTCGACGAGATCACGGCTTTTTTATCCTCTTAGCGCTGTGTAATTTTGGTGCTAACTATCTCTTCTTATATTGGGCTCAGGCACATTTAACGTCAGCAATGGCCTCGATTGCGTTTTCATTATTATTGGTCGTTAACATCGTCAACACTAAGCTGTTTTTTGCCAAACCTATTGCAAAGCGAATTTACTTTGGCGCATCACTGGGCACGCTTGGGATAGTCAGCTTGTTTTGGCACGATTTGGTCGCATTTGATTTGCAAAGCAAGGCCTTCTTGGGATTATCATTAGCTCTATTAGGAACAGTGGTCGCATCACTCGGCAATATGGTGAGCGTGCGTAATTCCAACCAGCAAATTGATGTTATGGCGGGAAATGCGTGGGGCATGCTTTACAGCGCTGTCATGTTAGCTACTTATGTCGCATTTAGTGATCATCAGTTTATCAACCAAGCCCCGGCATCATATTGGTGGTCTCTGATTTACCTTAGCGTGTTTGGCACCGTCATCGCCTTTGGTTGTTATTTCTCATTACTCAAGAATATTGGCCCTGAGAAAGCGAGTTATTTGATAGTGTTATTTCCTTTTGTTGCCGTGGTATTGAGCACCTTATTTGAAGGCTTTGAGTGGCAGCAAAACACCTTTATTGGGTTTATTTTGGTCATCCTAGGTAATGCGATTGTACTCACGCCTTTAGATCGCATCTACGCTTGGTTGTTCATTCGGTCCCCAGTTAGAAGTTGAAGTCTTACCAATACTTTAGCTTCTTACTTTTCAGCGCCATTTTATAATGGCGCTTTTTTTATGCTCAGAGCTCGGCGGCAGCAGGTTATCGTCGCAGGCGTGCACCCAACAATCTCGCCATCAGCTTCAATGTCATACCCCTCTTGTGCAATAAAAAGCTCTGCAATGCGGGCGTGATGCACATTTCTCGTGCCCATATGGCGTTTTAGCAGCAGATTGACAAACAGTACCACTCGCTGCCAATGCGTTTGCGGCGTGAACCACAGCAGCTCCAGCTGACCGTCATCAAGACAAGCCATAGGAGCGGGAGTTAGCCCTGCCCCAAAGTGTTTGCCATTCGCAAGTAACAACATCAAACCCTGCTCAGGCCACGCTTTGCTGTGATAGCGAATGAGTTGTGCAGTAAACAGCGACATTAATCCCGCATAGATATAGCTCAGCTTTCCTAAGCGTTTGGTTTGTCCTAAGTTATTCATGACATGCGCGTTAAAGCCAATCCCAGCAACATTGACAAACCAGCGCCCGTCCACTTTACCCAAATCAATAGTTGTGACCTGATCTGAAAATACAGCTGCTCGCCACTGTGCTTTGGAATAATTAAACTGCCGAGCAAAATCGTTGCCAGTCCCCGCAGGCAGCAACGCAAGCGTGTTATCCCGCTCAGCAATGGCATTGGCGACTAGATGCAACGTGCCATCCCCCCCAATCACCACCACGCTAACTCCCGCCGTAGCAGCTTGAGCAATTGCGTCCCTATCTGCGACAAAGTTTCCAGTGGTATTAAACCAAGTTGCCGTCAACTGTTGTTGTGTTAATTGTTGCTTTAACCATGCAATTTGCGCTTTCCCCTCAGCACCCGCTAAAGGGTTGACTACCACCAGCATAAAAACCCTTAAATACAAAAACTCAACTTATATGAATAAAAAACCAAAACTAAAACCAAAAATCAAAAACAAAAACCACAAACACCCATATTAATTGGGTTACAGCCTAACCAAGACAATCAAAGTCATGCATAAACATGCAAAAAATCCATTAAAACAAAAATGAATAAACCATTAATTCATTAGTTATTTTTATCCGAAAACATCAATTTTTATCGTTTTAAATTTAAACAGATTGCGTGCAAAATAGCCTTGTTTTCAATCATTGCTTATTAGGAGCCAGACATGCTTAATTCAGCTGCACCTTGCAGCCCATCACAAAACACGTTTAACCAAACACAACCAACTAAACAACGTCGTATCAATTGGACGAAGTGGTTGGCAGTATGTGGTCAACACTTAGCGTTAAAAGACGTGATTATGTATAAGTAAGTCTGCACAGAGCATGGCGTCCCAACCCGCCATGCTCTCGTCAGCATTTGTTTCAATAGACCATAAAAGCACCACTTCAACCAGCATTTTTGTACAAAACCTCTTCGTCAAACCGCTAATTTCTAGCACAATTTTAAAAAAACCTCACTTTTAGCACATTTTTTAAGCAAACAGTTTAAAAACGGTTTACAGCGCCTAAATCGCTAAGTATTATCTTTGCCCATGGAGAGATGGCTGAGTGGTTGAAAGCACCGGTCTTGAAAACCGGCATACGTTAATAGCGTATCTAGGGTTCAAATCCCTATCTCTCCGCCATTTTTAAAGTATTGCGCTGGAGAGGTGGCCGAGTGGCTGAAGGCGCTCCCCTGCTAAGGGAGTATAGGGTTTGTAGCCCTATCGAGGGTTCGAATCCCTCCTTCTCCGCCATCACTTATAAACAAACCGCTTAATTGCGGTTTTTTTATGTCTGCAATTTATCACTTCCACACACAACTGGTCAGATGTCTTTAACCTATGCTATGTTGAGATCTGATTGGGGAAATGAGTGTGACTAATGAAAATCCATGTCTTAGAAGGCTATATTCAACATATTTATCTGGTTGAACACGAAACGGGCCTGCTGTTACTCGATGGTTGCTGTCGTGCCGATGTTGAGTTGGTCTGCAACTACATCCAACAACTGCAAAAGCCACTAAGCGCACTCAAGCTGATTGTGGTCACGCATATGCACCCAGATCATGCCGGTGGCGCGCACAAACTCAAAAAACTCACGGGCGCAAAGATTGCGGCCGCAAATGCCCCCAGTCAGTGGTATCGTGGTATTGATGGGGTCATGATGCACCTCTCCGATATGGCACTGGCACTTTGGGTTGCAGGGAGAAAGCGCAAGGCCAAACGCAATCTTTGGTACTCAAGACAATTATCACCAGACTTTTACCTAGCCGATGGTGATAGCTTGCCCCACTTTAACGAATGGCAAGCGATACACACACCCGGTCATACGGATAGAGATTTGAGCTTGTATCATCTCCCCAGTAAGCGCATCTATGTGGCGGATTTGACGGTAAAAGTGAAAGGGCAATTTGTTGCGCCTTTTCCGGTATTCTATCCACGCTTGTATCGCCAATCTCTTGCCAAAGTAAAGGCACTACAACCCAACTCCGTGCTCTTGGCGCATCAAGGAGAGGTACTTGCAGAAGAAATTGATTTCAACGCATTGATAGCGCGCGCGCCCAAGCAGCCAATGACACATTGGCGCTCGGTGAAGAAGAAGACCAAAAAAGCACTAGGATTAGGAAACTAGCTTTCGTTGATAACCTGCACCAACTGCGCGATGTCCTCCTGACTATTATAAATATGTGGTGAGACACGAATACCGTAGCGACGATTATCCACAGCAATGCCTGCTCGCTTAAGCTGCTCCATCACTGACTCATGCCGCGAGCCAAAATGCAAAATAGCTGTCCCCGAGCAAGCACTCTGTGCTGTAGGAGAGCGATAAAATTCAGGCAATGCCGCTTGTAACTCAGATAACAAAGCAAAGTTGTGCGCTCTTACTTGCTCAATCCCAAGCTCGGCAAAATAGCCAAGGCTGTGCCCCGCATAGATATAAGGTGCCACACTTGGTGTACCGCCCCAAAAACGCAGCGCACTTTCACTCAGCGCAAAATGATGAATATCAAACTCGAATGGATTTTGATGCGAAAACCAGCCAACATCTTTTGGCTCGCAATAAGGCAAGACATCTTCATTCACCCAAATAAAACCGGCGCCAGGGCCACCGCAGCTCCATTTCACACAAGAGCCGATAACGCAATCCGCGCCCCACTCGCTTAAATTTATTGGTAATACACTAAGTGACTGAGCAATATCAATAATGCTTCGACAGCCATATTGGTTAGCAAGGCTAATGATGTCAGCGACAGGCGCCTGCCGACCGCTGTTCGAATACACATGACTGACAAATACCCAGTCAATTTGCTCGTCAATATATTGCTGCCACACACTTAGGTCGTGCATATTCATCGCTTCGGGAACATAGACAATCTCAATATTGTCCAGCGCGTTTTGTAACGCAAACCCCATGCTGGGGAAGTCTTGCTCACTCATCAATACACGTACTTTACGAATGCCACTTTCGGGCAAACTCATCGCCCATTTCGTTAAACCACTGGAAAGGTTTGTTTGCGGACAAAACAGGCGCGCATCGGTGTGTAATAGGGAAGCTAGGGCTGAGGTAAAGCGATCAATTCCACTTAGCCACTGCTGCCAAGGCTCTTGATTTTGTTGTTGCCACGGCACCATAAATTGCTGATGAAAATCTTCCGCCGCAGATTTCAACACACGACCAACGGAATGACTCAATAAATAGTGACCCGTAGGCAGGTGAAAATCATCCCTATATTGCTTCATGCTTAACCCCTATTGCTTGGCGTAGTCGTTTTAAGTCATGATGCCGAGTAAAGATATCAGCGCGCTCGGCAGCTGCTCGTCTATCTCTTAAGTCTGCGAGTTCTTTGAGTAAGACTTCAATCGGTGGACCACTGGCGGTCACTTTGCTTAAGTGCTGTTGCTGCATTGCCTGCGAAGGTTTGGCGATATACTTTTCGACGAGTTGATTGTGATGTTGTATGGCCGTATCTCCATGCAGCTTACACACTTGTATAAACAAGCTACAGGCAGGGCCGAACCAATCACTTTTCGGCCCTTTCAATGCACTCAGAAACGCATCCATTAAATTAGGCGTACGCATGCATTCACGCAGGGTTGCTTGGTCTTCTGGCATCATATAGAGGAATTTTTCCACCAGCATTTGACCGTAACTAATGTCATTAGCCGGGCATAACCCCAACATCATATCGATAACATTGATACCCGCAAAATCTCCAGCGTTTGCACCACGATAGACCTCTTTACCAACTCGGTAAGGTTTGTAATAGGGTCGTACAACGTAAAAGAATGCCTCGGTATCCAGTTCCTTAAATAACTCTCGATTAGACTCTATCACCTCAAGCAGCGCTTGCTTAACTTGTTTGAGTAGCACCAATGACATGGGATGGGAAATTCCCAAATGATGTACCTTCATTAGCGATTCGGATGCTCGTTTATAGGCAAGAATGGCCTGAGTATTGTAGTCGATGAATAAGCGCTCTGCCGGATGAGAGGTAAAGCGCTTATACACGCCGTTGATTGCCCGGTTGTGTGTGGTGAGATGAGCCGTTGCGAAGCGCGGCGTAACTCCCAAAGAGGCACCGATGTGCATAGCCAGTGCCGATGCTTGTGTTAGTGGAGACACCCTTTCACGGCTTGGCTCGGTAATTTCGTGGCGTCTGCATGCAGCCATAAATAGACCAACGTTACCGAGTAAGTCGAATGCTTGCTCAAAGCCTTCGTCGGTATTACCTTCTTCTAGCAAGGCTTGGATCAGTTGATTACCTTCTTCTAATAACTGTGCTTTTAGCGTTTCACCAACGCCTTCAACGTTTGCTTTATCCTGTTGCTGCCAATAAAGATGTTCAAGCTTGTCGTTAAGGTCCACAAACGGACCTCTAATCCAAGCGTCAAATTGTACGGCTAATGGACTCATTATTACTTCTCGTGATTATTCCACAGTTAAGGCTAGCAAATCACCACGAGCATAATTTGCCAATTTTCTCTAAAAGTTTAATACTGATTAGCAAGAATCACTCTTTTATTTGGTTTATGTCGGTAAATCTAGATGCCAAGGACAAATTGCTCCTTAACTCCTTGCAGCATAATGCACGTTTGAGTAATGCCTCACTCGCCGAAAAGGCAAACCTTTCCGATACTCCCTGTCTTCGACGCGTAAAACGCTTGCAAGATACAGGAGTAATTTCAGGCTATCATGCGGCACTGGATAGAGCGCAAGTTGACCTAAGTATTTTGGTTTATGCATTTATAAAACTCAGCGAAAATACCGCAACCGCAGCGCATTTATTTGAACAACACGTGGAATCTGAAGATCAGGTGATCAGCTGTTCGGTGATCTCTGGAAGTCATGATTACCTATTGGAAATCGTAGCAAAGGATTTGCCCAGCTATGAACAATTTGTCAAACATCAACTGGGCGCCTGTAAGGTGATTAGCGGGATTGAATCAACGATTGTCCTCAAGCAAACTTTTGCGAAACGCATATTACCGATCCGCTAACCATTTTTATCGTCACCTGTTCTCGCTATACTGCATGTGATTTTATGCTCATAAGGACCGACTATGCGCCACTACCTTACCTCCACAGTATTTGCTTTTAGCCTGCTTGGCTCACCTTTGGTCATCGCACAAGACTGTGTTACCCAAGTGAGTGATATGTCGCTATTCACCAAGAGCAAAGCGTCGGGATTATTTCGCGAAGCGATCGATAAAGGCCCTGTCACCGTCGATATAGCGAATATAAAAAACTATAACGATTATATTCGTTCGACTAAGCAAATTATTGAAAGCCGTAATCCCCGCGCTACACTGCCGTGCCCGTTAATGACGCCCACTGCAAAATTACTCAACCTGACAACCCCCAAAGTAAGCGACTTAATCGCGCCCTTTTCACTTGAGCATGACAACAAAGATCACGCCATTTTACTTATCCATGGTCTGACCGATTCTCCTTTTACTTATCACTACCTTGCGGCAGCGCTCTATGAAGCAGGATACAATGTCAGAACCATGTTACTACCAGGCCACGCGACTGCACCTAGCGATTTAGCCGAAGTTGATATTGACGATTGGCAAACCCATACGGATTATGCCATCGCACAGACGAGCCAAGATTTTAAGCATTTTTCCGTACTTGGTTACTCCACGGGTGCCGCCTTGATGCTGAGTAGCATAGCGAAGCACAAGCCCAATAATTTAGACTCTGTTGCACTTATCTCACCCGCCACGGAGCCACATAATAAGAACGGTTGGCTAGCCAAATGGATTGATTACGTGCCATTTGTCAACTGGATAGATGAAGACGCAGATTTGGATTTCGCCAAATATGAATCTTTTCCATGGCATGGCGCAACGTTAGCCCATCAGGCTATGGCGCCACTCAAATCACTCACCACTTTGCCAGATGTACCTATGTTTATCAGCTATAGCGATGTCGATACCACCATAGATAATCATGCAACGGCAAAGCTGCTAGAAAAGTGGCAACCTAAGTCAACATTGACACTATTTATCTACTCGGAAACGCCATTGGCTAAGCAAGGTGTGAATTATCGGAGCGTGAAAGCCGACAACATTGTCGATATGTCTCATATTGGTATTTTGCAGCCATCTGAACATATTTTTTATGGCCGCAAAGGGCCTTATCGTAATTGCACCAGTTACCACTTAGAAGACCAAGCCTTCATTAACTGCCGCACAGGTAAAACCGTCCATTTTGGCGAGCGTCACGAGAAAAGCATGACGCAATACACTGCTCTTGCACGGATCACGTTTAACCCTGATTACAGCAACTTTGAGCAAGCACTGCTCGCATTTTTTGACGGCCACAATGACTGAGTACCAACACAGGTTTATCCATTCTCTGACTGAAGTGACAGAAGCACAGTGGGACTGTGTTTCACCATCACATGTATTTACGAGCTACGCTTGGCTGCTTGCATTAGAGTTGAGCGGCTGCACCAGCAAAGAGACTGGTTGGATACCTCATCACCTAATGATTGAACGCCAAGGCGAGTTGATTGCAATTTTGCCAGGCTATATTAAATCGCACTCTTATGGCGAGTACGTTTTTGATTGGGCTTTTGCTGAAGCCTACGAGCGCCACGGATTAGATTACTATCCTAAATGGCTGTGTGGTGTCCCCTTTACGCCAACTCAAGGGCCAAGAATATTAACTAAACGACTGTCTTCTTGCTTGCTTGAATATATTGACACCACGCTCACGAGCCTCGCCCAACTGGGCATTAGTGGAGTCCATATTAACTTTTGTCGTGAAAGCGACTTCCTCGTTCAGAGTCATTTAACGATGCGCCGCAATGTGCAATTTCATTGGCATAATCAAGGTTACGCCGAGTTCGATGATTTTCTCGCACAACTCACATCAAGAAAGCGTAAAATGGTCGTGAAAGAGCGCCAAGCTGTGATTGCCCAAGGTATTAACATAAGCTGGACTGTTGGCAGAGAAATAAGCACAGTACAACTTGATGCGTTTTTTCTCAGCTACCAACTCACCTACCTTAAACGTTCGCGACACCACGGCTATCTCTCTCGCGATTTTTTTCAGCAAGTTATCACCTCGATGCCAGATAAGCTTCGTCTTTGCTGCGCTTACTTAAACCACGAAATTATCGCCACCAGTTTATATCTTGTGGATGGCGATACCTTGTATGGTCGCTATTGGGGCGCAATTGAGGATAGTTACGACTTTTTGCATTTTGAGCTGTGTTACTATCAAGGCATAGAGTACGCCATTGCTAATCAGCTTGCTGTCTTTGACGCGGGTGCTCAAGGCGAGCACAAGTTAGTGAGGGGTTTTGAGCCGGTGTGGAGGCAATCGTATCACCGCTTATTTCAACCTGACTTTCAACAAGCGCTTGAGGATTTTACCAAGCGCGAAGCTGACGCACTCGAGCATTACTTTACCGAGTGCCAAGCAAAATTACCGTTTAAACACCAATAAGCGATTATTAGCCGGCATCGCATAGTCTTGCTGTAGTGTAAGTCCTTGCTCTGCTGCAAGCGCCAATACCCATTCTTGATCGCGAATGCCACTCTCTTTGTCTTGCGATTTTAAATACGCATCAAACTCTCGGTTACTCTCGCTCGTAAATTCACCTTGATAATTAAACGGCCCATAAACTATCAGGTAGCCGCTTTCTTTAAGGTGTCGTCCTACTCCTGCGATTAAGCGCTCAACGAGCGTTGATGACACAATGTGCAAGGTATTAGCGGTATAGATCACATCATAACGCTGATTAACAGGCCACGCATGGTGTAAGTCTAGCGCCAATGGCGGTAAAGTATTTTCTAATTCTGCATCATCAAGCCACGCTTGAATACCTGCGTGATTAATCTCCCTGTCCGCCGTCTGCCACGTTAAATGCGGTAACGCCGCAGCAAAGTGCACAGCATGCTGACCCGTACCAGAGCCTACCTCTAGCACTTTCAACGGTTTATTTAGATAGGGAGTGAGCTTTTCTAATATTGGCCGTTTATTGTTTTCACACGCTTGAGAGTAAGGTTTTGTCATTTCGTTTGCACTATTTTGATCGATTTATGCGCCTCATTGAGGCAAGAATTTATCTCAATTGCAAGGCAAATAGCTAAAACTTCTACTAAGCAATTAAAATTAGAAAAGAAATTTATTTTGGTACAACTTCTGCTAAGTTTAAAGAGTACTAAGAGGAGAAGCGAGCATGAAAATTTCAGAGATCACCCAAATGCCAAGCCAACTTAAAAGCGAAGGACTTGTTCTGAAGAAGCGTAAAAATACCTTCACGAAAAGTCGCGCTTACCGACAAGAAGTCGCCAACCTGATGCAACTCGAAGAACAAGAGAAAGAGCATTCAGAACAGCAATATCTCCTCGGCTATAATTAAGCTTAATCACACTTTCTTAAATTCATTTCAGACTCATAGTGAGCTGCTATGGTGAATGCTAAACAAATTGTTTGGCAGTGCGAATACTAAAGCTTGAATTGCCAACCAAACGATGTAATGATAACCATTATCATTACATCGTTTGGTTTTGTATTTATGCAGCTAGCTACCTTATTACAGACTTATCGTGCGAAGCTTAATCGCCACTGCCAGCGACCACAACTCGAGGCTCCGCTCTTGGTTGCGGAATACATTTCGGCGGGCATAGGCATGGCGAAATGGTACGAGCGCCACAATAACCCGCTGCTGCAAGAGTTTTATCTTAAAAATACATTATCCGAACTGTTAGAACAGATAGCCGATCCACTCGTTGATACAGCCATACGCAAGCAATGCATGGATCAATTATTTAAACCTTTGCTGGCACTAAAACGGTTTTATAAACACCACCATACTTCGTCACAGCAATTTCTGAAGCTCCAGCGAGATGCGTGCCAAACCTGCCAGCAGTTTAACCCTTTTTATTAGGAGCAACGATGACTACATTTCGTCAAGAATCCGATAGTATGGGAACATTAGATGTTCCTGAGCATGCGCTCTACAAGGCGCAAACACAGCGCGCTGTAAATAACTTTCCCATTAGCGGGATCACAATGCCAAGTAGCTTTATCAAAGCATTGGCCTACATCAAACAAGCCGCAGCAGAAACCAATCAATCCCTTGGACATCTATCAAGTGATAAAGCAACAGCGATAGTGAGTGCCTGTCAGCAGCTAATTGATGGCAAACACTTAGACCAATTTCCAGTGGATGTCTTTCAGACAGGTTCTGGAACCAGTTCAAACATGAATGCCAACGAAGTGGTAGCCACACTGGCTACTGAATTAAGCGGCGTAGCAATTCATCCTAATGATGACGTTAACATGGGTCAAAGCTCAAACGATGTGATCCCAACAGCTATTCACGTAAGTAGTGCAATCACAGCGGTGTATGACCTTTTGCCAGCACTAAAACACTTATCTAGTAGTATTGAACAAAAAGCTGAGCAAGTTGGCCATCACGTCAAAACTGGCCGTACTCACTTAATGGATGCAATGCCGGTGACCTTTGCACAAACATTAAGTGGCTGGCAAGCGCAAGTAGATAACGCTTGTCAGGGAATTGTTCACTCCTTAGAGAAAGTCTACGAGTTAGGTCAAGGTGGAACAGCGGTAGGCACAGGAGTTAATGCCGATCCACAGTTCGCTAAATTATTTAGCCAAAACTTGAGCACTAACATCGGGATCCGTTTCAGTAAAGGCAGCAACTTTTTCTATCATATCGGTTCACAAGACGCGATAGTGGGACTTTCCGGCCAACTTAAAACCTTTGCAGTAGCACAAATGAAGATAGCCAATGACTTGCGCTGGATGAATTCAGGACCGCTTGCTGGCCTAGGTGAAATCGAACTTGAGGCGCTACAACCAGGCTCTTCAATCATGCCAGGTAAAGTAAACCCTGTTATTCCAGAAGCGGCTGCAATGGCCAGTGCTCAAGTGATAGGTAATGATGCAACGATTAGTGTTGCAGGCCAGTCTGGCAATTTTGAGCTGAACGTTATGTTGCCAGTGATTGCACTAAATATTTTGCAAAGCATTGAGATCCTTTCGAATACCGCGAGGCTACTTGCGGACAAAGCTATCTCAAGCTTTAAAGTGAATGAGCAGAATATTCAAAAGGCATTGGCTAAAAACCCGATTTTAGTTACCGCGTTAAATCCTGTGATCGGGTATGAAAAAGCAGCACAAATCGCCAAACTTGCATACAAAGAAGGACGTCCAATTATAGAGGTTGCTGCTGAACAAACCGATCTGAGTGAAGACGAACTTCAATCATTACTCGATCCGCAAAAACTCACCAAAGGCGGTCTATAGCGCCGTCCTTCACAGCCTGCAATCACAGATGGTGTATGCAGGCTGCAGAGCTTGCTATTCCTTAAGGACTTGCGTAGTTTAATTAGCAAACATTAGGAGAGCATATAATGAACAAGATGATCCCCACTTTACTGACAACCTTTTTGCTGTTTGGTTGCCAAGAAGAAGTAACTAAAAAAGAAACCACAGAACAAAAAGCACAGGAAACCAAAACTGTAAGCGAAAAGCACACCGAAATTAAAGAATCAAAAGAAGCAAGCTTGCCTATTCAACAAGATGGTAAAAAGCTCGATACCTCTGATATCAAAACCCATAAACAATCATTGGAAAACATCGTGGCCGACAAAAGCTGTGATAACGATACCCATTGTAAAGTCATTGCCGTTGGCGATCGTGCCTGTGGTGGCCCTTCTTCTTATCTAGTGTATTCAACAAAATCAGCAGATGAGGCCCAAGTTAAGCAGCTAGCGGAGCAAATTACTACATTAGAGCGCGCCTATAATATGCAAAATCAGATGATGAGTATCTGTCAGCATTTAATTGAACCCGCAACACAATGCGTTGAAAATAAGTGTGTTAAACTAGAAAATAGTCGTCCTACATACTAGAGGCAATAATGAAGTTAGCTATTTCTCTCGCTTGCATCGGCACACTAATTGCGGCGTTATCTGGCTGTGAAATGACACCAAGCGATACAACAAGTCGCTCTAATGCTGCACATACACTCAGCGATATAAAAGCAAATATTGGGTGTGATGCAAGCTACCAATGTAAAGTAATTGGGGTAGGTGAGCGATTAACCTGTGGTGGACCAAGAGAATACCTGATCTATTCAACGAAGCATACTGATGAGCAAGATGTAGAAGCAGTCGTTAGCGCTATTACAGAGCAAGAAAAGCGGAATAACAAAGGAAAAGCGCCAGCGGTTAGTTGTGAACCTGTGATGCCAATACAAACACTATGTATTGCGCATACCTGTCAGGCAGTGCCTTTATAAACTGATGAGCGCTCAGATTATCGAACAACCTCATTAATCACTGAGATCACCATCACTAAAACCGCACAAACACCCGCATTAACAATATACTTCAGTTCAAGCCGCTTCTTAATCCAATAGCTATACATAAAGCGAATTAGGTAAGTGGCTGAAGTACCAAACAATGCAAATATTACCAACAGTGCAATTAAATGAAATGACACGCTAAATCCCCTGTTTTTAGCCCATCATATCGTTAATTGACCCTTCCTTATAGCCCTTATTGCATAAAACCATATAGCAGCTTCTCGCTCGCAAATGCTCGGCGGATAAACCACCCCCTACCATGTTGCACTGTGCTGATACTGTGGTGGGAGCGAGTTTACCTCGCGATGTGTTGATTACCTTGCGAGGTTTTTTAAATCACACATAGGAAAAAACCCGTCATATTGTTGAAACGGGTTTTGATGTACATGGGTGTTCCACATTATTTTTGGGCCGAAACTTTCATTGCAAGCCATCGGCGGATAAACCGCCTCCCACGATACATGTTTATACTGTGGTGGGAGCGAGTTTACCTCGCGATGTATTGATTGCCTTGCGTGGCTTTTTAAATCGCACATAGCAAAAAACCCGTCGCATTGCTGCAACGGGTTTTGATGTACATGGATGTTCGAATGTCGATGAAGTTCATGGATGAACGCTTTTCATCAACCTCTTATTTGGCCCTAGTTCGCTACGAAGTAGGATGTTCTCATTTTTTCAATAGAGAGTCATATGGATGATCCACACTATCATTGACTGGGGCCGACCCTTCGGCTGTTTTGTTTCACTTCTGATACCAATTAGCTTAATTAAGTGATCTATTTTGAGGCGAGAAAATCTTGTCGATAACTAGGCGAAAATTTTGCTATTTAGTTGTTCTAAATGAGAAATTCTTAACGCAGTTAGCGTCGGATTTGCTCCTTCAAATTGAGCAAGTATTAAGACTAATTGGTATTATCAAGCTACTTCCCTATTCTCCTGAGCTGAACCCAATAGAGCAAGTATGGAGTTGGCTGCGTCAGCATCATTTAGCAAATCGTTGTTTCAAAGGTTATGAAGATATTGTTGAGAGTTGTAGTGAGGCTTGGAATGACTTTGTATCATGTACAAAACGAGTGGTTAAAATGTGTCAACGTGACTGGATAGAGGTGGGAAAAAGTTAAGATGGATTGGTATTATACCGTACTCTCCCGTTAAGGGAGAGGAGTCCATACATCTCCTACCATGTTGCACTGTGCTGATACTGTGGTAGGAGCGAGTTTACCTCGCGATGTGTTGATTGGCTTGCGAGGTTTTTTTAATCGCACATAGCAAAAAACCCGTCGCATTGCTGCAGCGGGTTTCTCTAATTGGCCCTGACGATGTTCTACTTTCACATGGGTAATCCACACTATCATCGACGCTGTTTTGTTTCACTTCTGAGTTCGGCATGGGGTCAGGTGGTTCCAAAACGCTATGGTCATCAGGAAAATACTGTTTTTAGTTTTTATTTTTATATTAAATTTGGCCCTGGCGATGTTCTACTTTCACATGGGTAATCCACACTATCATCGACGCTGTTTTGTTTCACTTCTGAGTTCGGCATGGGGTCAGGTGGTTCCAAAACGCTATAGTCACCAGGAAAACTGGGGGCAAATGTCTAATGACATCGTGCCTCGCACGAGCATTCCATTTGCGCAAGGTGAACCGATTTCGCGATACCGCTGAGGTTGGTCACCTTGTTTAATTCTTAAATCCGGAAAAAGCTTATTAAATTCTTTTGTCTACTTTAGTCTATTAACTTCTGTCGCTTATAAACCACTTTGGCGTTGTATGGTTAAGCCTCACGGGTAATTAGTACGAGTTAGCTTAATGCCTCACAGCACTTCCACATCTCGCCTATCAACGTTGTAGTCTTCAACGGCCCTTCAGTTGACTCTAAGTCAAAGTGAGAACTCATCTCGAGGCTCGCTTCCCGCTTAGATGCTTTCAGCGGTTATCGATTCCGAACGTAGCTACCGGGCAATGCAATTGGCATCACAACCCGAACACCAGCGGTTCGTCCACTCCGGTCCTCTCGTACTAGGAGCAGCCCCTCTCAATTCTCAAACGCCCACGGCAGATAGGGACCGAACTGTCTCACGACGTTCTAAACCCAGCTCGCGTACCACTTTAAATGGCGAACAGCCATACCCTTGGGACCGACTTCAGCCCCAGGATGTGATGAGCCGACATCGAGGTGCCAAACACCGCCGTCGATATGAACTCTTGGGCGGTATCAGCCTGTTATCCCCGGAGTACCTTTTATCCGTTGAGCGATGGCCCTTCCATTCAGAACCACCGGATCACTATGACCTACTTTCGTACCTGCTCGACGTGTCTGTCTCGCAGTTAAGCTTGCTTCTACCATTACACTAACCGTACGATGTCCGACCGTACTTAGCAAACCTTCGTGCTCCTCCGTTACTCTTTGGGAGGAGACCGCCCCAGTCAAACTACCCACCAGGCACTGTCCTCAACCCCGATTCAGGGGCCTAAGTTAGAACATCAACACTACAAGGGTGGTATTTCAAGGTCGGCTCCACACAAACTAGCGTCTGCGCTTCAAAGCCTCCCACCTATCCTACACATGTAGGGTCAATGTTCAGTGCCAAGCTGTAGTAAAGGTTCACGGGGTCTTTCCGTCTAGCCGCGGGTACACAGCATCTTCACTGCGATTTCAATTTCACTGAGTCTCGGGTGGAGACAGCGTGGCCATGGTTACACCATTCGTGCAGGTCGGAACTTACCCGACAAGGAATTTCGCTACCTTAGGACCGTTATAGTTACGGCCGCCGTTTACCGGGGCTTCGATCAAGAGCTTCGCCTAAGCTAACCCCATCAATTAACCTTCCGGCACCGGGCAGGTGTCACACCGTATACGTCATCTTACGATTTTGCACAGTGCTGTGTTTTTAATAAACAGTCCCAGCCACCTGGTCACTGCGGCTCTCGTTTGCTTACAGAGCAAGTCTTTCACAAACAAGAGCGTACCTTCTCCCGAAGTTACGGTACAATTTTGCCTAGTTCCTTCACCCGAGTTCTCTCAAGCGCCTTAGTATTCTCTACCTGACCACCTGTGTCGGTTTAGGGTACGATTCAGTATGAACTGAAGCTTAGAGGCTTTTCCTGGAAGTAGGGCATCAACAACTTCACCACCTTAGTGGCTCGTCTCGACTCTCAGCCTTAGCAACCCGGATTTTCCTAAGTCACCAGCCTACAGCCTTTCACATGGACAACCAACGCCATGCTTGCCTAGCCTGCTCCGTCCCCCCATCGCATTCATACCGAGTACGGGAATATTAACCCGTTTCCCATCGACTACGCTCTTCAGCCTCGCCTTAGGGGTCGACTCACCCTACCCTGATTAACATGGGATAGGAACCCTTGGTCTTCCGGCGGAGGAGTTTTTCACTCCTCTTGTCGTTACTCATGTCAGCATTCGCACTTCTGATATGTCCAGCATGCCTCCCGGCACACCTTCAGCCACTTACAGAACGCTCCCCTACCCCGCGAATAAATTCGCAGCCGTAGCTTCGGTGGTATGTTTAGCCCCGTTACATCTTCCGCGCAGGCCGACTCGACTAGTGAGCTATTACGCTTTCTTTAAAGGGTGGCTGCTTCTAAGCCAACC
>NZ_CP021646.1:0-32500 GCF_002208135.1 Pseudoalteromonas piscicida | reverse complement strand
TCGTTATAAGAGCGCCTTGAAAGAGTCATTATGAAGCAGTTAATTAAACGTATCTTTAATAAAGATGCAACCGTAGAACAAACAAATAGTGCCCCCACTCCAGAAAAAACACCTTATGAAATCATTGGTGGAGAACCAGGCGCGCGCGATCTTGCTAACCGCTTTTACGATATTATGGCAACCGATCCCTATGCAAAGCCGCTTTACGATATGCATCCGCAACCGTTAGATAGGATCAGGCAGGTATTTTTTGAATTTCTTTCTGGTTGGTTAGGCGGCCCAGACCTTTTTGCGGAGAAATATGGGCACCCACGTTTAAGAATGCGCCATATGCCCTTTCCTATCGACCAAGATTTACGGGATCAATGGATGCACTGTATGAATAAAGCATTAGACTTAGAGGTAGGAAATCCATTATTAAGAGAAGGATTAAGGCAGTCCCTCGCTCAGCTTGCGACACATATGATTAATCAAGAATAAGACTAAAGTATTGGTTGATTAAAATTACACGGCTATTTTGCGCTAGGTCAAATCCCGTTCTTGAGTAGAGATGCATAATCCCTGTTCTAATTGTGTACAGGTGCGATGCGTGTGAAATCTATTCAACATAAAATTTATGTGTTATTGGCAGTGACGGGCGTGCTCGTCTTGATTGCCAGTATCCTTAGTAGCAGCAGTCAACAAAAGACGCTCGCTGAAGAAACAGTCGAAAGTAATATTAAGCTACTGGCAGATAATTACTTTGACTCTATCAATACTATGATGCTGACCGGCACCATGGCAAACCGTGAAATTCTGAGTGATAAAATTCGCAATCATCCAAATATCGAAGACGCGCATATTATCCGCTCCGAGCAAGTTAATAAGCTTTACGGTCCAGGTAATGCAAATCAAGCACCTAACTCTGAGGCTGAGTTTGATGCATTGAACGGAAAAGAAACCTTAGTTATTGAACAGCGCGACGGTAGTCGCATCATGACTTATTTAAAGCCGATGGTGGCCAAAGAAAGCTATAAAGGAACAAATTGCTTGGGTTGTCATCAGGCAAAGGAAGGTGATGTGCTCGGTGTTGTGCGGATCAGCTACTCTTTGGATGATATTGATAATACGGTACACACTAATACGTGGCTTAGCACAGCCCTCCTCTCCGCCATCTTTATTACTACGTTTGTGATTTTAGGCGTGCTTTTTAGGAAGCTCTTTATTGTACGACTAAAAACGCTAGGCAGAACCATGCGCCTCGCAACAACGAATAAAGACCTATCGCTACGAATAGACGACCAAGTCGATGACGAGCTTGGACGCTTGGCGATTAACTTCAATAAAATGATGGATAGCTTTAAAGACAATATTGCACAGCTATCCAACTCTTCGAAAATACTTATTCACTCAGCAGAATCTATATATGCCTCAGCGGAAACTACCGAGCTGGCCATTCAAGAGCAAAAACAAGGGACAGACTCTGTTGCAGCAGCGATCAATGAGCTTGAAAGCTCTTCAAGTGAAGTAAAAAATACCACCCACTTTGCATCAGAAAAGTCGGATAGCAGCAATCACCTCGCAGAGGAAAGTATGGCTGTTGCTAATCATACCGAGCAAAGTATCAACCAATTAGCACAAGATGTCAGGCAAGCTGCAGAGCAAGTTTCTCAGCTTCAAGCACAAACACTAGAAGTGGGTAAAGTACTCGAAGTGATCAGTAGTATCGCGGAGCAGACCAATCTCTTAGCGCTTAATGCAGCAATAGAAGCCGCACGCGCCGGGGAAGCTGGTAGAGGGTTTGCGGTTGTTGCGGACGAAGTCAGAACACTTGCGACACGTACACATGATTCAACCGATGAAATCAAACGTACTATCGATAAGTTACAGTCCGAGGCACAGCAAACCGTGGCAGCAATGAGTGCTTCTTGCGAAGAAGCAGATGACCGAGCACATCAGGTCAAGAAAGTGGCCCAAGCGCTTAAAGACATCTCGACACAGATGCACGAAATTAATACCTTAAACCTACAAATTGCCGATGCCACTGAGCAACAAAACTTGGCCGCTGAAGAAATCAATCGTAGCGTAGTGGCGATTAGCGATAATGCTGAGCGCTCGCTAGTTGATGCCCATGGCTCTAAACAGATCAGTGAAGAGTTGCTCACCCTTGCGCGCGATCTGGATGAGCAAGTGCGAGGATTTAAATTAAGCTAAGTGAACACTAAAACTAAAAAAGGAGCCTCGGCTCCTTTTTACTCTATTACATCGCCAGCCAATTCTTTGGCGTAAGATAATTATACAGCTCAGCTTCTTTCGATCCTGGCTCTGGCTGGAAGTCATACTCCCAGCGTGCCAATGGTGGCATCGACATTAAAATAGACTCGGTACGTCCACCCGTTTGTAGACCAAACAACGTGCCTCTATCCCATACCAGATTAAATTCAACGTAACGGCCTCGACGATATAGCTGGAATTGACGCTCCTGTTCGCTATACGGTGTATCTTTGCGTTTTTCAATAATCGGCAGATAAGCATCAAGGAAGCCATTACCAACAGCTTGCATAAAGGCAAAGCTTTTTTCAAAACCCCATTGATTTAGGTCATCAAAGAATAAACCACCCACACCTCGAGTCTCATCTCGATGTTTTAAATAGAAATATTCATCACACCACTTTTTGTAGTCACCATATACCGCGTCACCAAATGGTGCGCACAAATCCTTTGCAACTTGGTGCCAGTGCTTCACATCCTCAAGAACGGGATAAAATGGCGTTAAATCAAAACCACCACCAAACCACCAAATCGGCTCTTCACCTTCTTTCTCAGCAATGAAAAAGCGCACATTGGCGTGGCTAGTTGGAATATTAGGATTCTTTGGGTGGATCACTAAAGACACCCCACAGGCATGAAAGCTTCTACCTGCTAACTCTGGACGATGCGCCGTCGCAGAGGCTGGCATAGAAGCGCCAAAAACGTGTGAATAGTTTACTCCGCCCTGCTCAATAACATCGCCATTACGGATCACGCGAGTGCGACCGCCTCCACCTTCTGCACGCTCCCAAGCATCTTCAACAAACTGAGCGTTACCATCGGCAGCCTCTAAGCCTTGACAGATATTATCTTGTAGTTGTAATAAAAAGGCTTTTACGGTCTCTAGGTTTACTTTACTCATGGTACTTTTTATCCTCGGATCACTTGGCCAGTCATTGCATTTTTAATGACGCTCGGAGTTGTATTGCCGCCTAACTCACCTTCAACATAATAGCCAACTTGCGAGCCAAACTGGCTACGCGCTTCCGTCAACGAAACAACCGGAGTTTGACCAGTGATATTGGCACTGGTAGAAACAATCGGCTTACCAAAGCGTTGACACAACTGCTTTACAATGGGATGGCTAGTAACACGAATAGCAATAGTGTCGTGCCCCCAGTTAACCAATGTGGAGTACTGGCTTTCGCTGGCAATAACCAAGTAATGGCACCTGGCCATGATGAAAAAATATCAGCGCGCTTATCCATCGGGATTTTATTGTCATCCACGTAGGGCAAGCATTGACCATAATTGTCGGCGATTAAAATTAACCCTTTTTCTATGGGTCTAGATTTGATTGTTAGCAACTTAGTGACCGCTTCTTGATTATCAGGATCACAACCTAAACCATAAATGGCTTCCGTCGGATAACAGATCACTTCGCCAGCTTGAAGTGCTGATTCGGGCGTTGTTATTGTCGCAGCATCCGCTTTAATGACATTACTCACGGTATTTCCACTATCTTTTGACATGATTTTTGTGGGCATTGTAGCACAGCTTTACCCGCCCTGGTTTTCTCCACCAGCACGGGCCAATGACACTCAGGACAAGTCTGCTCTAGAGGCTTAGCGTTCAAGGTATACTTACAACTTGGATAAGTATCACAACTATAGAAGTGTTTACCAAACTTATTTTTACGCTGAATTAGATTACCTTTTTGACATTTTGGACACGCGGGTAATGCCACGGTGGGTGGTGCATCTTCATGACCAATATAGTGGCAATCGGGATACCCTGTACAGCCTATAAACATGCCATAGCGGCCATTTTTTATCACTAGATCTTTGCCGCACTCAGGACAAGCCACATCTTCCAGCACTTTAATTATATGGCTATCATGATGTGCAAGCGGTCGAATGTAATCACAAGTCGGGTAGCTAGCGCAGCCAATAAATGGACCATTTTTGCTGTTTTTTATTACCAGCTCAGAGCCACATTCTGGGCATACTTCATACTCTTTTTCTAATGCATGTTTGTCTGCATTAAATAATGCATGGTCTATTTTACTCATCGCTTTACCACCGCCCGCTTGCGCAAATATGCGCCTAATATAATCGCCTTGTTGTTAGGGTCAAGGAAATGATGGAAATTCCCCCTGCAAATACTTGATATCAGCATTTTTAACGAAGCGAGAAGTGTTATTTGAAAGACGGTAAGTTGAGGTTTCGAACTCAACTTACCAAAGGAAACTTGTCGTGCTAGAGCAGAGTTAATGCACTACAGATGCAGGCTCGGTAAAAATCAGATCTTCCATCTGCGCATAAGCATGTTCTTTACCCGGCACATTAAATAGCACCATTAGTATCACCCACTTTAAGTCATCTAGACTGATATAGATTTTATCTAACGCGAATAAGCGGTCCATCACCATTTCTCTGGTGGTACTGTCAATGACTCCGACTTGTTCCACAAACATTAAAAAGCCACGGCTTTCTACGTCTAGCATATTGCATTCGCTGTCGGTGTAGATCCGTGTTGCATGATCCGGTTTAGCATTTAAGTAGGGGTTTTCGTCACTGTGCTGTAAATCTGCAAGTTGCTCAAGCCAATCAAGCGCTTTGTATATTTCGCCTTGATTAAAGCCGGCGCGAAGGAGTTCATCGGTGAGTTCATTTTGTTCGACAAAGATTTCTGCCTCACTGTGAATATAGTTCTCAAATAAATACATTAGAATATCAAACATCTTCTTAACCCCTCGCGAGTTTTATGTAGCCGTCGAGTACACGCTCTACTTTATCTTCGAGTTCTAGGTCCAATAGTCTGGCAATCACCTGCTCTACTGGCCACTGGGTCCTTTGCGTTAAAGTGTCAACTGACGTCACCTCAAAGCCAAGGTTTTCTAATACGGGACATTGCTCCTCTTTTTGCTCCCCTATTTCTATACTATATAGACTGTTTTCACAAAAAAAGCTCACTTCTTCCAAAATATCCTCAATATTTTCGGTGAGTTTTGCCCCTTGCTTAATCAGGTAATGACAACCGCTACTTAATCGATTTTTTATTGAGCCAGGGATCGCAAACACTTCTTTGTTTTGCTCCAGTGCATAGCGTGCGGTAATTAGCGAGCCACTTTTTACTTCGGCTTCAACCAACAAAACACCCAAAGATAAACCCGAGATTATGCGATTACGCCGCGGAAAATGATTACTATTTGCCGGAGTATTTGGTAAGAATTCACTCACCACCAAACCATGCTGCACGATGTCTTCATAAAGCCGTTGATGACGCTTGGGGTAAACAACATCAACGCCTGTACCTAGCACGGCAATAGTTCCTCCTTGAACATCAAGTGCACCTTGGTGCGCTGCGCCATCAATCCCTCTCGCCATACCCGATGTCACCACCAACCCCGAGCGACTTAAGCCCTGTGCAAATTCATGTGCAAGCCCAAGGCCAGTTCTCGTTGAACTACGACTACCGACAACTGCAATTTGTGGTTGTTTTAATAACGCTGTATTCCCTTTGCAAAATAGCACCAAGGGAGGGTGACAGATCTCTTTTAATTGCTCGGGATATTCGGGAGAAAACAATGATACAACATAAATTTGCTGACGTTGACAGTAAGCCAGTATGCGCTCAATACGAGACCAATCTGTGCGTGCTAGATTCGTGGCAACATTTTCTTGTAGCCCAAGTTCGCAAAGTTCAACTTTGCTTAACGTGAATAATTGCGTGAGGGAGACTTGATCAAGTAATGCTGTGATGGTTTTGATACCCAACCCTTGACACAAAGTTAACGCCAAAGCTTGAGCTAATTGAGTTTGTTTCATACTCTCTCCTTGAGTTTACTGACTCATTCAAGGAGAAATACTACCACTTAGTTACTGGCGGTTTCCTTGAATGCTTGTACATGATCACCAATACGGATCGGCTCCGAAGTCTCAACTACCATTGCGTAGCTTAAGTCTTCATACACTTTAAAGATCATTAGCTCACCGACTTTTTCCTTTGGCATATGCCATACCACGCTATCGTCATCGTTGTCCTCACCAAACCAAGATCCCACTTCAGTGATCATCTTGTCGAGTCGTGATGCATCTTCTATATAGCGCGGACCATGTTGACTTTCTATAACTGTAGGCGACTGCCTTATAATATCAAGGACATGTCCCTCTTTTAGTTGTGCTTTACTCCCTACATCAAGCACCACAACACTCATGGTACTAAACTCTCTAAGTTTGTTATCGCTGGCAATAATGCGGCCTGAAGTTTGCTGCTTTGGACGAGACATAGAAAACTGTGCCGGAAAGCTTTGTCCTGTAGATAGGGGCAGCACAATATCCCCGGCTCTGACTTCTTGCTTGGCAACTTCTAACTGTAGCTTTGCTGGGCGTCCCGCAGCCAGATCACCTTGCTCGACCACATGACCTGTGCCAACCAGCACCGCCTCCATACCTAGTTTCTGTTGACCCTCCAACGTGCGATAGATTTCACCGCGACGATAGATGGCATAGTGCCCGCCTTTAACTAAATCAGCTTTGATATATAGAAGATGACCTGGAGTCGCATTTTTAATATTGCGGTTAGCTCCCAGTACAATCGGGCTGTCAGAAAACTCAGATTCAGAAAGCGCTTGCTCGAAACGCAAAAACGGTTCCATGATGGGTAGTGGCAAAGTAGGAATGGCAGTCGATTTTTGGTTAACAATACGCGCATGCGGCGACAGCTTCTTCACGCCTTTGTCTAACACCAGCATTGGATTACCATTTTCATCGTAGAGTAGCTTAAGGCTATCTCCCGGGTAAATCAGATCTGGGTTTTGAATACTAGGGTTCCATTGCCACAATTGCTTCCACTTCCATGGAGAGCGTAAGTACATTTTTGAAATATCCCACAAGGTATCGCCTTTTTTCACCACATAGCGCTGTGGCGCATCTGCTTTGACGGCCAGAGTGTCCGCTCTCACAGAGAAGACTGAGCAGCTAGCGAGTATTAATGCAGCAATCGGATATTTCATGATGGCTTCCTTGTGGTTATTTTTGGTTATTATCCACCAAAACCTGTTAAAGGGGAACTTGAATGGCTAAAATAAGACCATACACTAGCTTACAACAGCTTACACGATAAATTGACTTAGGGTAATCATGGCCATATTAGAAGTTTTAAAGTTCCCAGATGAGCGTTTACGCACTGTCGCACAGCCTGTAGCAGAGGTTAATGACGAAGTACGTCAAATAGTTAAAGACATGCTGGAAACCATGTATGATGAAAATGGTATCGGCCTTGCGGCTACGCAAGTTGATATTCATCAGCGAATCGTTGTTATTGACGTTTCTGAAGAGCGCAATGAGCCGCGCGTATTAATCAATCCAGAAATAACCAAACGCGATGGTTCTACTGTGAGTGAAGAAGGCTGCTTGTCAGTGCCATACTCATACGCAAAAGTAGATCGCGCGGAAACCGTCACGGTAAAAGCAACGAACGATAAAGGCGAAGCGTTTGAGTTAGACGCTGATGGTTTACTTGCCGTTTGTATTCAACACGAACTAGACCACTTAGTTGGCAAACTATTTATCGATTATCTATCGCCTCTAAAGCGTGATCGTATTCGTAAGAAGCTTGAAAAAGAAGCTAAGTTCGCTGCAAAGCAAGCTTAACCAATCTCCAACTAACTGACTTTAGGGTATTTCGTGAGTAATCCTTTGCGTATCGTTTTCGCAGGCACGCCAGACTTTGCAGCGCGCCATCTTGACGCACTTATTCAATCACAACATGACGTCGTGGCAGTGTACTGCCCGCCCGACCGCCCAGCTGGACGTGGCAAAAAGCTCAAAGCATGTGAAGTAAAAGTGCTAGCACAAGAACACAACCTGCCAGTGCTACAACCGCAATCATTAAAAACACCGGAAGCACAGGCAGAACTAGCCACGCTTGACGCCGATGTCATGATTGTTGTTGCCTACGGGGTATTATTACCAAAAGCCATTTTAGATACTCCACGACTCGGGTGCCTGAATGTTCATGGCTCAATTTTACCACGATGGCGAGGCGCTGCGCCTATTCAGCGTGCTATTTGGGCTGGCGACAATGAAACTGGCGTAACGATCATGCAAATGGACGAGGGCCTAGATACCGGTGATATGTTGCATATCGCCCGCTGCCCTATTACAGCTACTGATACTAGTGCAGATCTCTACAACAAGCTTGCCGAACTTGGACCTGACGCGCTTATTGATACGCTAGCACGCTTATCAGCGGGCGAGATCACGCCAGAAAAGCAAGACGATACACTAGCGAATTATGCTAAGAAGCTAAGCAAAGAAGAAGCCGACATTAACTGGCAGATGGAAGCTGTGCAAATTGAGCGTAACGTTCGTGCATTTAATCCATGGCCGGTTTGCTTTACCAATATGGCAGGTAACAGCGTCAAGATTTGGCAGGCGAAGGTAGTTGACGAGCAAGGTGATGCAGGACATGTGCTACGCGCAGATAAGCATGGTATCGTAATTGCCTGTGGCACACAGGCATTGGAAATTCACACCTTGCAACCACAAGGTAAAAAGCCAATGTCTGCACAAGACTTTTTAAATGGTCGTGCCGACTGGGTAGCACTGGGTGCTAAGGTTGGTGACGCGTGAGTAATGTACGCGCACTCGCTGCCCAAACCCTATTTCAAGTCGTCGATAAAGGCGCGTCGTTAAGTGCTCAATTACCACTTGCCACCAGCCAGTTAGACGGTAAAGACAAAGCCTTGCTACAGCAAATTTGCTACGGCGTATTAAGATATTTGCCTTCACTTGAACACTATTGCCAGCAGTTACTTGAGCAACCGCTTAAAGGTAAGCGCCGTGTTTTCCAGTTTTTGCTGTATGTGGGTATTTACCAACTACAACATATGCGCGTACCAGCTCATGCTGCAGTAGCCGAAACTGTAAACGCACTCACGCCACTAAGAGCGCCCGGCATGAAAGGCTTAGTTAATGCAATTTTACGCAGCTTCCAACGTCATCAGGTCGAACTAGAAACCAGTGCTGCAGAGATCCCTGCTTGTTTATACAACCACCCTGGCTGGTTTATCAATCAACTTAAAGCAGCTTACCCTACTCAGTGGCAAGCTATTTTAGAGGCGAATCAACAACAAGCACCAATGTGGCTGCGTGTAAACCAATCCCAGTTTTCTACTTCAGACTACGCAGCAATGCTAGACCAAGAAGGGATAACCTATCAGCTTCATAGCGAATACCCAGACGGAGTTTTGCTTGATAGCCCGATTGACGTTTATGCGTTACCACAGTTTGCCGCTGGCGCTTGCTCAGTGCAAGACGCCGCCGCCCAAAAAGCCGCGAGATTATTAGCGCCACAAGAAGGTGAGAGTATTCTTGATGCTTGTGCAGCCCCAGGTGGCAAGACTTGCCATATTTTGGAGTTAGCAGACGCCGAAGTGACTGCCATTGATGCTGATGGTGATCGCTTACAACGTGTGGAGCAAAACCTTGAGCGTATCGGTTTATCGGCCAAGTGCCTTGAGGGCGATGCAAGTGACCCCGAAGCATGGTGGGATGGCGAGCAATATGATCGCATCTTATTGGATGTTCCTTGCTCTGCAACTGGCGTTATTAGACGACACCCGGACATCAAATGGCTAAGACGCGCTTCTGATATTGATAACTTGGTGACGTTACAGGCACAAATTATTGATAAAATCTGGCCATTGCTTAAACCCGGTGGCACACTAGTTTACGCTACCTGCTCGGTACTGCCACAAGAGAACCAGCAACAGATCGCACGTTTTCTTTCTGCGACCCTTGATGCGAAGCTCATACCTTTACATGATGCAGACACAGAAGCACAACCAGGCTTGCAGCTATTACCCGGATTGAGTGATGGGTTTTACTACGCAAAGTTGACAAAACAATAATAGAAAATCGACCGTAATCAATATGAAAATCATCATCTTAGGCGCCGGCCAAGTCGGCGGGACACTGGCAGAAAACCTCGTCGGTGAAGAAAATGAAATTACCGTTGTCGACATCGATGGCGAGCGCTTAAGAGAGCTGCAAGACAAATACGATCTACAGGGCGTCACTGGCCACAGTGCTCACCCTGAGATCTTACGCCAAGCAGGTGCTGAAGACGCCGACATGATAATCGCCGTAACCAGCTCGGATGAAGTCAATATGATTGCGTGTCAGGTTGCCTATAGTATTTTCAATACGCCGACCAAAATTGCTCGGATCCGCTCTGAGCAATACTTAAAGTACAAAGAAAAGCTGTTTCACAATGACGACCTACCAGTCGACCATTACATCGCACCAGAGCAGCTAGTCACTCAATACATCCGTAGGTTGATAGATTATCCTGGCGCTCTGCAGGTGCTGCAATTTGCTGAGGGCATGCTATCACTCGTTGCGGTTAAAGCTTATTACGGTGGTTTACTTGTTGGCTATGCACTTTCTGCATTGAAAGAGCATATTCCAAACGTCGATACCCGCGTTGCCGCTATTTATCGTCAAGGTAAAGCCATCAAGCCACTCGGCACCACCGTAATTGAAGCCGATGATGAAGTGTTCTTTATCGCCGCAACTAAGCATATTCGCGCCGTCATGAACGAGTTGCAAAAGCTTGAACGCTCTTACAAGAAAATTATGATTGCCGGTGGCGGTAACATAGGTGCGGGACTGGCCAGTTCATTAGACAAGAATCATAGCGTCAAGCTCATTGAACGTAATCAAGCTCGTGCCACGCAATTGTCTGAAATGCTCGATAATACAGTGGTGTTTTGTGGCGATGCATCAGACCAAGAGTTGTTATCAGAAGAGCATATTGAACAAGTAGACGTATTCATCGCAGTCACTAACGACGACGAAGCCAATATTATGGCCGCGATGCTTGCAAAGCGAATGGGCGTGCAAAAAACCATGGCGCTTATTCAACGTGGTGCCTACGTTGACCTCGTGCAAGGTGGCGACATTGATATTGCCATCTCACCGCAGCAGGCGACTATCTCAGCGCTGCTAACCCATGTTCGCCGTGGTGATATCGTTAACGTTTATTCATTGCGTAAAGGTGCCGCAGAGGCAATTGAAGCCGTCGCACATGGTGATGAAAACACCTCTAAGGTTGTCGGTCGTGCAATTCGAGAGATCAAATTACCACCGGGTGCGACTATCGGAGCGATTGTCCGTGATGAAGATGTACTGATCGCTCATGACGATACCATTATTCTCTCTGGCGACCATGTGATTATGTTCCTGATCGACAAAAAGCAAATCGGTGTTGTAGAAAAACTCTTCCAGGTAAGCGCTTTATTTGTTTAATGCCAATTGAATTAGTTCCTCAATCAACTTGAAGGGGAATTAGCTCATTTTCTTAATCCAAATGGTGTAAAGCGCCATATTCGCTAGTTATCTTGTTGGTCTTGAAAAATAGATAAATCGATTAGGTAATCTTTCAATACGCTACGGATTATGTCTGGATCTGAGGTTAAGTGAATACCCAAAGAGACGATTTTTTCATAACTTTTTATGCGCCGAATATCCCCCTCTAGCGTGATCTGATTCCCTTCCTTTCCTTCAATGAAAACCTCACATTTTAATCCCTCTTCCATGTGCTCGGCATCAATCGATGTTAAATCTAGCTGTAATCCAGCAAGTGAGATGTCTTTTATTACCCCAACATCTTTAATACCATGACAGTGAAACTTTGCGGGGATTAAGGTTGGCACCCGGTTTTGCGAGCGAAGTTTGTAAGTTTGTACTTTATTGGGTAAGTAAAGAAAAATAAGCCGCGCGGGATGGACTGAGACCGCTTTAATTTGCGATTTGAATGCAATGACTTGGCCATCGCCATTTTCGAGCAAAGCTCGGACGATAACCGAAGTCCCTTCCATCACAAAGTCCAGCGCCGCGCCTAATCGCTTAGGGTTGGGATGGTTAAGAATTAAAAACGCCCCTTGGAGCATACCGACATATTCTGTTTTTACTCTTTTGCTATTTGCCGGTAAACAAATTTCTAAATCAACAATACTTCCAGCGCTGATAGCGGTGAGCAAAGTATCTTGCCCAACCTCCTGAGTGTTTAACATGGATCCAACCCTTCCTGAGTTAACTCTACTACATTTTTATTGTAGCAGTTTTAGCGGAAGGCCATTTAAAACTGAATTCAAATTAATTACAACGCTTCGACTACCAACAATACCTAAAAAAGGGTCACCTATTTCACTAGGAAGTGACTTTTGAGCATTACCGCGCCGTCTCTTAGGGTCATCATTCTGCTTTGTACTTCAAGAGAGCTTTGTGGCATGCCAAGCTCTTCATCAGCTATAAACAACATCATTGGCTCACTGTTACGCTTAGCAACAAATAATATACCCGAGACATCATGCTTGAATAAGCAGCCCACTCCCTCAGTCTCAAAATCATCGACAATCGCTGGTATCTGGCGTTTTTGCCAAAGCTCATTTTCTGAAATCACTTGAACAACAAATCGTATACCGCTCTCACAGCCAATTTGATGGAATAAGTCGTATGATTGAGCACTTCCTAATATAGGCTTGTTGTGTTGCAAGTAACCGACTTCATCGATTAAGCTATTCAACTGCATTACGCTTTGTTCTATAAGCTGCATGCCTAGATCCAGCTCATGGCTAGCAGCAAATCCCTTTATCACTTTAAATCCTTTGTCTGAAAAGCGTGTGGCAAGCAATATCGTCGCCTCCAAGTTAAATCGTTGTAAAAATACTGACACTTGAAAAGCCCGAAAATCCGAGTTTTTGAAATTTTTATTAACTTTTTCTTTGCGAAGTTCAAAAATAAGATGACAACTTGTCACACTCAAAGAGGAGAAATTTCCTTTGGTTGTTATTAGTGGGCTTTCATCAACATAAGCCCACTTGAATAGGCGTGACTAACCACGCCAGAAGGTGGGAGTAAATAGGACCAACAGCGTGAAGATTTCTAAGCGACCAAAGACCATAGCAAGCGTAAGGATCCACTTTGCGGCATCACTAATATCGCCATAATGGGCCGCAACGTCTCCCAACCCAGGACCTAGGTTGTTTAGACAAGCCGCAGTTGCTGAAAATGCAGTAATGTTATCGAGTCCCGTCCCCAGCAATGCAATCATAATAATCACAAACACCAGCGCATAAGCTGAGAAAAAGCCCCATACCGCTTCCACCACTTTATCTGGCAACGCCTTGCGGCCTAATTTTATTGAGTATATAGCACGCGGATGCACTAAACGATTAAGCTCACGGATCCCCTGCAAATAAAGCAAGAAGACACGTACAACCTTCATCCCCCCCCCTGTAGAGCCCGCACAACCCCCAATGAAACTAGAGAAAATCAAGAGAATAGGTAAAAACAGCGGCCACGTTGAAAAACTATCAGTCGCAAAGCCTGCGGTGGTGCTAATTGAAACAGCCTGAAACATCGCTTGATCTAAGGTCTCATCACCTGTTTCATAGACATCGTTTGATGACAATACCGCGAAACAAATCACCACTAGCGCTAACTGAATAAACAGAAAGACTTTAAACTCAGGATCTCGCAAATAGGCTTTAATATTACGGCTCGATACAGCAGCATAATGTAGCGAGAAGTTAATAGCAGCAATCAACAAGAAGACGACACAAATAACGTTGATAAATGGGTTATCAAAGTAACCCATTGAAGCATCATAGGTTGAGAAGCCACCGATGGCTATCGTAGCAAACGCATGACAAATTGCATCAAACCAATTCATTCCCGCTATCCAGTAAGCCACTGTACATGCGGCCGTTAAAGACACATAGATATACCATAGGTGCTTGGCCGTATCGGCAATGCGCGGTGTCATCTTCGAGTCTTTAACTGGACCTGGTGTTTCAGCGCGATATAACTGCATGCCACCAACCCCAAGCATAGGGAGAACAGCAACGGCCAATACGATGATCCCCATACCACCGAGCCACTGCAACTGTTGGCGATAGAACAATACCGCTTTAGGTAAATGCTCTATGCCCGTCAATACCGTTGCTCCCGTAGTTGTCAGCCCAGAAAAAGCTTCAAAAACAGCATCTGCGAGGGATAGATTCGGTTTATCTAAGAAAATGAGCGGTAATGATGCAAACGACCCCAGTACCAGCCAGAATAAGACGACGATTAAGAAGCCCTCTCTTGCTTTAAGATCGCCGTTTTCCTTGCGGTTTGGGTAGTAAGCAAATAGGCCCATTAGCACACTAAAAATAAAAGCTAAAACAAAAGGTACACCACCACCATCTTTGTATATCAAAGATACAATGGCTGGTGGCACCATAGTGATACTAAATAGAGCGACCAACTGCCCGAGTATTTTTATTATGGTACGAAATTGCATTTTGTACGCTGCGCTTTTTGTTATTTAACCAGAGGTTAATTAGTGAATGTAAAGAAGTAGATCCTACTCCTTGAGTTGCTTAAATAATACAACACCATTGGTTAATTCATAAATAGCATCAATGATTTGTTGTGTTTCACGACTATCTACTGCTATTTGCCAGGTAATATTAGCAGCGTATTCTTTATCTAAATTTAGCACTGTAAACTGACTTTGTAATAGCTGCTCTATCATACCTTGAAGATGGTAATCACTCTGGCCAACAATAATAGAAGCAGGCACTTTTTTAGTGGTACTTAGCTGTGCTAGCGCGTTATTAAGCGTGCCACCATAGGCTCTGACCAATCCCCAGTGCCGAGCTTTATACCACCGAAATAACGCGTCGTCACCGCAGTTATCTCACCAATTCCCGATCCCATCAGCACATTTAGCATTGGCTTACCAGCCGTCCCGTTAGGCTCCCCATCATCAGAAAACCCTAACACATGACTGCCACCTGGGGGCCCAGCTATATGTGCCCAACAATTGTGCCTTGCGTCGGGATACGCCTCATTAATCTGTTTAATAAACGCTTTCGCATCCTCAATGGTTGGCGTATGGGCCAAATGCACGATAAACGTACTTTTCTTAATTTCCTCGTGATGACTAATTGATTCACTCGGAATGAAATATTCAGACATAATGTTCCAAACTAAAAGGGAGCCAATCGGCCCCCAAATATACTTGCTTTTAACGCTAGAAATCCGCTTACTCGAGACCGAAATCTCGCGTCATATTTTCTAGTCTATCTTCATGCACAATAATGTTATCTTCAATACGGATACCACCGTAAGGCTTCAGCGCATCAATTTTATCCCAATTGATATACTGTTTGTTATCTGTTTGCGCCAAATCTTCCAGCAATGAATCAATGAAGTATAATCCAGGCTCAATAGTAAACACCTGATTAGCCTCTATCTTACGAGTACAACGCAAGAACGGGTGACCTTCTGGTGGCGCTTGGTGCGTACCAGCTTCATCAGCCATAAATCCGCCCATGTCGTGTACTTGAAGACCGATATGGTGGCCAAGACCATGAGGGAAGAAAGTAGAAGTAATACCCTTTTCGACGATAGCCTGAGCATCAAGCTTAACAATACCAAAGTCACTCAGCACCTGCGCTACGCGATTGTGACAATCAATATGCAGCTCACCATATAGTTTGCCCGGTTGCAATGCTTTGCCCAACTCAATTTGGTGATCGTTCATGACTTTCACCAACTCGGCAAACTCACCTTGTTTAGCAAAATCATAAGTACGGGTAATATCTGACGCATAACCGTTAAAGTTTGCACCGGCATCAATCAAAAATGATAAGTGCTTACTCGGCGCTTTACGCTCAAAATGGGTGTAGTGCAAAATCGCACAATTTTCATTCAAGGCGACAATATTGCCATACGGCGTATCGTTTTCCATATGCTGAGTTGCATTAAGATACGCTTGTTGAATTTCAAACTCGGAGCCACCAGCAAAGAAGGCATCGCGCGCCGCCACGTGGCCAAGCACGCCAAGGCGGCTCGCTTCACGTAAACATGCCATTTCATACTGAGTTTTATATGCACGATGATAATGCAAGAAGTTCATCACCGGCTCTGGATTCACTAGAGTAAAGCCAAGCGCTTGTGCAACCTCTAAATATTCACCGATATAGGCATAGTTTGCTTTGTCGTACGGCAGTAACTGTTCAACCTGATCTGGCTTAACCAGCAGTTGAATATCAAAATACTCTGCCCAAAAATCTCTCGGTTCGTCAGGCACTTTATGCCAAAAATCAACCGGACGATAAAAAATGAGTTTCGGCTTGTCACTGCCATTGACCACAATCCAGCAATGCGGGTTATCGATAACAGGCAACCAAGCTTTAAATTGCGGGTTAACTTTAAACGGATAGTACATATCATCAAGGAATTGACGTTTTGCTTGCCCCGAATGGATCACAAGTCCATCCAGCCCTTCTCTGTCTACTATCGTTCTTGTACGCTGTTGCAACGTGGCAATATGCTCTGCGTATAAATTTGCTAACTTATCCATGGTGTACCCATTTTCAAAAATTCACATACTATCGAGTCTATCATAGCTGCTACCTAAAAACGACGAACTGAGTCTAAGCACCAGCCATGTGCGGTTATTTCACAATTTTCATATCCAAAATACTTGCCAATATGTTGCCGTCACGACCTAGACGGGTATGGTAAACCTGTCGATATGCCATCACATTTTTTACATAGTCGCGCGTTTCTCGGTATGGGATTAGCTCAATCCAAAGTTCAGCAGGCATGGCCTCTGAAGGGAGCCAGCGCTTAATTCTATGATAGCCCGCATTGTACGAAGCCGTAGCCAATATCTCATTACCAGCATTTTTACGCTTCAAATACTCTAAATAACTGGTCCCCAAACGAATGTTTGTGGCCGGATGATACAGGCGATTCTTTGTTACGCGCTTGCGGTTATTAACATATTTAGCAGTGCTTGGAAGCAGCTGCATTAAACCGTGGGCATCCGCACTCGAACGCGCATCTGGTGCGAAAGAGCTTTCCCGGCGGGCAATCGCAATGCTCCATGCGACATCGACTCGACTACGCTCACTATATTTAGTGAACAGATCTTTAAACGCCATGGGGAAACGCAAATCAACGTAATCCCACGCTTTGATCTGTGCCAGGGTAAAAATAGTGCTGTCATACCAATCAAACTCAGCAGCCAATATGGATGCTGCAAGCTTTTCCTCTTTGCTTGAGGTGTTAGTAAGATAGTTCCACTCTCGACGTGCTTGAGTATACCTTTCCAATTCGTATAAAGCCTTTGCTCGCTTAAACCCAGGCGCATGAGATACTCGTTCTACGATACTAGATTCAACATTTAACGGCGCTTCATTCAGTGATACCGGTAACCCCAATCGTGCAGCAGCCAAAAAGCCGTAGTAATCACGCTCTTGTGCTAACTGCTGCCAAATCTCGTTAGCCTTAGCCAACTCACCACGCTTAGCGAGGCTATATGCAAGCCAGTATTGCTGACCATTGCTAAGCTGATCGTGACCCACGAATAAGGCCGAGATCCCTTCCCAATCTTGCTCTTTCAGCATGTTACTCATCAGCCACTGTAGTAGCTTTTTGTCCTGCAACGATTTAGGCACTTTATTAAGCCAAAACCGTGCGTCTTCATGGCCTTTAGACGCAAGCGCCAGAGCAAAACGATAAGCAACACTATCCTTTTGCTGCTGGGTGAAAGTAAACATATCCTGCATCTTCTGCCATGCACGCAACGCTAAATCAGGATCGCGCCAAACTAAGCGTCTTACACCATATACCGCAATTTCGGCTTCTTTCTCAGTGCGTTTACTAAAGCGATAGAGTCCGGCAGCGGCACTCGGATCTTGACGAACTTTTTTATAAAGCTCGGCGAGATAGGCCTCATTTTTTGGTAACAGCTTCTCAAGATAGTCTAGCAGTGACGTTTGACCGGATTGTGCGGCACTAGAAATTCGCTGCCAGACACGCTCAGGCGTCCTATACCCCGCTTTTTGCCATTGCCTAAAAAGACTATCGCAGGCTTTGGGCTGAGACTTTCCCACCGTCCAAATATCGGTTACTTGGTCAAGAATGGCTTTTGTTGGCGCGCCTAAGTCCAATTGGTAGGCCAAGTAAGTACACTTGAGCTCAACATCACTGGTATCACGGTAGTCTTCAATGAAACGTGCTTTTTTCTTGTACCGCTTTAAGTAGTCTAACCAAGCAGCACGCACCGGCCATTCGAGCGGCGTATGTTCATACACCATGAGGAAGTGCTGGATTTCTTGCTGATACTTTAGCCTTGGGTGACGCTTGTAAAACGCCATTTCAACGTAAGGTTTGAGCGGGTGATCGAGCTGCGCAATAGCGGCTTTAAAGTTGCTGTAATTACCAGACCAAGCAATGCGCTCGGCCTCCTTAAACTCGTCGTGAGTGCTGCCGGCTGCACTGAGCCAGCTCACCATACATAAGCTGCCTACAGCTAAGCGGCGTAACCAATATGTCATGCAAACCCTTTTTTATTTGCCAAAAGAATACACACCTAAATTGAAATACAGCCAAATTATGCTTATCTAAAGATGGCGCTGAAGACCAAAAACTCGGCTTGTCATTTACGAGCATGCCCATAAATGACACTAAATGCGAAGTGTGTTAAGCCACCATAGCAAACCGACTCAGGTATTTCAGTAAATGTGCGGTAAATTTTTCATTGCAATTTGCCGCCAAAGGATCCACACTGATTGAAATTACAACTCATCGTACCAGTGTAAAGCACGGGAGAACATGTATGTTAATCAAACGCGAGTCCTTTGTAGTTGATTTTTGCAAAGGCAATATCGCTGAGTTTAAGTTTTGCCTACCAGGCTCAGTAAACAAACTATCTCAGCAAGTACTTAAGGAAAGCCACGAAGCGCTTATCGAATTGAGTCAGCGCGACGACATCGACGGCTTAATTTTTACCAGCGACAAAGACCACTTTATTGTTGGCGCTGATATTTTTGAATTCCTTCCCACTTTCCAACGTCCAGAAGAAGAACTTGTTGGCTGGATCAAAACCGCAACCGATGTCTTCGACGCAATCGAAGATTTACCTTTCCCTACACTATCAGCTGTAAATGGCCTTGCACTTGGCGGTGGCTGCGAGTGGTTACTCGCCACGGATTACCGTATCGCAACTGACACCGCAAAAATCGGCTTACCAGAAGTTAAGCTTGGCATTATGCCAGGCTTTGGTGGTACCGTAAGACTTCCTCGCTTAATCGGCGCTGACAACGCAATGACGTGGATCACCACAGGTCAAGAAAACCGAGCGAATGACGCACTGAAAGTCGGTGCGGTTGATGGTGTAGTACCGGCTGACAAACTCATGGCCGCTGCTATTCGTACCTTAGAACAAGCCATCGAAGGTAAGTTGGATTGGCGCGCGAAACGCCAAATCAAGCTTGACCCATTGAAGATGAATCGTGTTGAACAAGGCATGAGCTTTGGTATGGCCGAAGGCTTAGTAATGGCAAAAACCAAAGGCCATTACCCAGCACCAATGATGGCGGTACAAACCCTTAAAGCGGCAGCTAACCTTAGCCGCAGCGAAGCGATGGCACTCGAAAACCAAAACTTTGCTAAGCTTGCTAAAACAGCAGAAGCCGCAGCGCAAACTGGTATTTTCCTTGCGGACCAATACATTAAAACAGTTGCCAAGAAACAAGCGAAACAAAGTAAAACTGAGATCAAACAAGCAGCGGTACTTGGTGCTGGTATTATGGGTGGCGGTATCGCTTACCAATCAGCCTACAAAGGTACGCCAATTGTCATGAAAGACATCCAACAAGGTGCCCTAGACCTTGGTATGGGTGAGGCTGCAAAACTACTTGGTAAAAAAGTACAGCGCGGCCACATGTCGATGGACAAGATGATTGCCACTTTAGGCAAAATCAAACCAACGTTAAACGATCACGACCTACAAGGCTCAGACATCATCGTAGAAGCCGTTGTTGAAAACCCTAAAATCAAGAAAACGGTATTGGCGAGTTTAGAGTCGCAATTACCAGAAGGTACGATCCTGACTTCAAACACGTCGACTATTCGTATTGATGAGTTAGCCACCGCACTTGAGAAGCCAGAAAACTTCTGTGGCATGCACTTCTTTAACCCAGTGCCAAAAATGCCATTGGTAGAAATCATTCGTGGCGAACAAACATCGGATGAAACCGTTGCCGCAGTGGTAGATTATGCCTTAAAGCTTGGCAAGTCTCCTATCGTTGTTAACGATTGCCCAGGTTTCTTCGTGAACCGTGTTCTATTCCCTTACTTTGCAGGCTTCAGCCAACTTGTTGTAGAAGGTGCTGACTTCGCAAAAGTAGATAAGGTTATGGAAAATGTCTTCGGCTGGCCAATGGGCCCTGCGTACCTACTAGACGTAGTCGGCATCGATACGGCAAACCATTGTACTGGCGTAATGGCTGATGGCTTCCCTACTCGCATGGCACGTAAAGACAAAGATCCTGTCGCAGTACTTGCGGGTGCTGAGCGCTTTGGTCAGAAAAACCAACAAGGCTTCTATCAATACGCTCCAGATCGCAAAGGTCGCCTGAAGAAGAGTAAAGACGACAGTGCGCTTGAGTTGCTGAGCGGTATTTGTGACGCACCAACTGAATTTGATAAACAAACGATTATTGAGCGTTGTATGGTGCCAATGATCAATGAAGTGTTACTGTGTCTGCAAGAAAACATTGTTGCTTCACCGCAAGAAGCAGACATGGCACTGATCTACGGTATCGGCTTCCCTCCATTCAGAGGTGGTGCATTCCGCTATCTAGACCAAATCGGCCTCGCAAACTTTGTAGCAATGGCTGACAAGTACGCTCATCTTGGTGAAATTTATCAGGTTTCTGAGCAAACTAGACAGTGGGCAGATGAAGGTAAAGTGTTCTATCAAGTGGAGGGCCAGTAACATGGAAAACGCGGTAATCGTAGATTGTATTCGTACCCCAATGGGCCGTTCAAAAGGCGGTGTATTTAAGCATAAACGTGCCGAAGACCTCAGCGCACACTTGATGAAAGGCCTACTTGAGCGTAACCCTCAAGTAGCACCAGACTCAATTGATGACATTTACTGGGGCTGTGTACAGCAAACTTTAGAGCAAGGCTTTAACGTTGGTCGTAACGCTGCTCTCTTAGCAGGCATTCCTCACACCGTACCGGCGGTAACCGTAAACCGCCTATGCGGTTCGTCAATGCAGGCATTGCATGACGCAGCTCGCGCAATCATGACAGGTGCTGGTGACACTTACCTTATCGGTGGTGTTGAGCACATGGGTCACGTACCAATGACACATGGTAATGACTTTCACCCAGGCCTTGCGACGTCTGTAGCACAAGCTGCTGGTGTGATGGGTTTAACGGCTGAGTACTTAGCGCTAATGCACGGTATCAGTCGTGAGCAGCAAGATGAATTTGCCGTACGTTCACACCAGCGCGCACATGCCGCAACCCTTGAAGGGCGTTTTGCAAAAGAAATCCTGCCAATGGAAGGTCACGATGCCGATGGTACACCAGTACTTGTCGAGCATGACGAAGTTATCCGTCCAGAGACAAGCCTAGAAGGTCTAGGACAGCTACGTCCGGTATTTAACCCAGCATCGGGTACGGTAACTGCAGGTACCTCTTCAGCGCTGTCTGATGGTGCTTCTGCTATGTTGGTCATGAGCGAGTCTAAAGCAAGAGAGCTTGGCCTTCCAATTCGTGCTCGAGTTAAGTCAATGGCAGTCGCAGGTTGCGATCCTTCCATCATGGGTTACGGTCCAGTTCCAGCCTCACAAAAAGCCTTAAAGCAGGCAGGCATTACTATCGATGATATTGATGTTGCAGAACTAAACGAAGCCTTCGCTGCGCAATCACTACCCGTGCTAAAAGACCTAGGGCTACTAGACAAGGTAGATGAAAAAGTGAATCTTAACGGTGGTGCGATTGCACTCGGTCACCCACTAGGTTGTTCCGGCTCGCGTATTAGCACAACGCTTATCAACCTCATGGAAGAGAAAGACGCGAAGTATGGCCTTGCAACTATGTGTATTGGTTTAGGCCAAGGTATCGCTACCGTATTCGAGCGTGTAGACAACTAATTCCAACCAGCTGGTACTGGGCTTTTACAAGACAATACCAGCGCACAACTTCAACTTGGTGACCAAGGCAAAACGGCACAGCTGTTTTGCCTTTTTTATTACCTGTATTTACCTAACCTCAGGTTGGCTAAGGCACGAGCTATCCAAACTTGAGCTTGCTTACAACATGTGGTTAAAATAGCGGTTTTCGTAACTAACAACGAACTAACAAGGCCAACCACAATGAGTTTTGATAATACCGACCATACCTTAGATGCAGTAGGCTTACGTTGTCCGGAGCCAGTAATGATGATTAGAGGCATGGTGAGAAGGATGAACTTAGGTGAGACGTTGTTAGTTATCGCAGATGATCCATCAACAACAAGAGACATTCCGAGCTTCTGTGAATTTATGGATCACACTTTGGTCGCCAAAGCAGTGGCTGAATCTCCTTACAAATACGTGATTAAGAAAGGTCAGTAGCCTCCAATTCTAACAATTGTGTTTGGACTGATGAGTCAGACAATAATAAAGCGGCATTTGCCGCTCTTTTAAGATTTTACAATCACCACCTTTGGTGAACGAGGATTACGATAATCTAAGCGGATTTCGTACCATCCTTTTTTACTCGGCTTAAAACTAAAGTAGTTATACACCGTATTACAATCCGCGATCAGCGGTTGGCCAAGCGTTAACTGCCCTTCACTCTTATAGCCACAGTTATAGCCTTCACTCCATTGCTCATCGGCAATTTTAAATTCATACACTTTACCTGGGCTCATAAATCTGGCTTTTGTTGCGTAGATCCCAGGTTGTGTTTCCTCTAGGCGATACTGAGGCTCTGCATCCCACAAGGTGAAGTCACCGCGTAAGTACATTGTCTTATCCAACTCACCTGCAACAACTGGCGAAGTTGAAGTCGTTGGCAATTGAAAGTTACTACTACAAGCGGTAAGTGCTAATAGTGCAATCGCCATTGCCCCTTGTTTTTTAATCATAGCTAGACTGCCTTTTACTTGCTTTTACCAATCAGCAAAAAGCCAGCAGTTGCTGGCTTTTGTATCAGCAATTAATTTTGTAACACTGAAATATCTGCAGTATTCAGGAATAACTTACTCAACTGACCAAGTAGTGCTAAACGATTAGCTTTAACCGCTTCATCGTCCGCCATTACCATGACATTATCAAAGAAGTTATCTACTGCTTCACGTAAACTCGCTAAACGCGTCAGTGCAGTTTGATAATCCCCTTCAGCGTAAACTGGTGCAAGCTCAGCAGTTAGTGCAGCAACTTGTTCAGCAAGTGTTTGCTCTGCTTCTTCTTGTAGTAGTGAACTATCCACCGCAACTTCAGAAGCAACGTTATTCTTCGCTAAGATGTTGTTTACACGCTTATTGGCTGCAGCTAACGCTTCGGCTTCCACCAACGTTCTAAAGTGACTCACCGCTTTTACTCGGCGATCAAAATCAACAGGGCTCGTTGGACGCCTTGCAAGTACTGCTTGGATCACATCCACGCTGATACCTTCATCTTGGTACCAAGCACGGAAACGACCTAACATAAACTCAACCACATCATCGGCAACATTTGCATTGCTTAGCTTATCACCGAATAACGTCATTGCTTTGGCGACGATATCCTGAATGTCTAATGGTAATTCTTTTTCTACCATAATGCGTAATGCACCAATGGCTGCTCGGCGAAGTGCAAACGGATCTTTATCGCCTTTTGGTGTCTGGCCGATCCCAAAAATACCAACCAAAGTATCAAACTTATCCGCAAGCGCCACGGCAAAACTGATTGGGTTAGACGGTAGATTATCACCAGCAAAACGCGGCATATATTGCTCATTTTGTGCTAGTGCGACTTCTTCCGCTTCGCCATCAATACGGGCGTAATGCATACCCATCACACCCTGAACGTCAGTAAATTCCATGACCATTTCAGTCATAAGATCGGTTTTACTTAGTAAACCAGCACGTTCTGCTAGTGCCTTATCAGCACCAAGCTGTTCAGCAATAAAACCAGCGAGTGCCGAGATACGCTCTGACTTGTCTTTTAGTGTGCCAAGCTGCTTCTGAAATAACACTGAATCAAGTGACTCAAGACGACTTTCCAGCGTTTTCTTCTTATCCGTTTCAAAGAAAAACTGAGCATCTGCCAGACGTGGGCGAACCACTTTCTCGTTACCCGAGATCACCACGCTCGGGTCTTTACTTTCAATATTAGAAACAAACAAGAACTTGTTGATCAAGTTGCCTTGCTTATCTAACAGTGGAAAGTACTTTTGGTCGTCTTTCATGGTGTAGATAAGTGCTTCATCAGGCACTTGCAAGAAGGCTTCTTCAAAAGAAGCAACTAAAGTTACTGGCCACTCGACTAATGATGTAACTTCTTCGAGAAGATCTTCATCCATCGCGACTTGCGCGCCGAGCTTTTCAGCTTCAGCTTCAATTTGGCCACGAATTAACGCTTTACGTGCTTCGTAATCCGCAATAACGTATGCACCTTTTAGCACTGCATGACTATCATCAGCATGTTCAACACGAACACGCTCAGGGTGATGGAAGCGATGTCCTTGCAGCTCATTGCTGATGGCTTTACCTAACACTTCACCTTCAACTTGTTGACTACCAAGTAGTGCAGCCACAGTATGCACAGGACGGATAAATTGCGTCTTGTTCGCACCCCAGCGCATCGGCTTTGGAATAGGTAACTTAGCCAGTGCTTTGTTGATCACATCGCTTAGTAACGCTAAGGTCTGTTGCCCCTCTACTTTCGCTTTGTGTAGCAGCCAAGTACCCTTGTCAGTTTCTAAACGCTCAGCATCATTAATATCAATACCACAACCACGAGCCCAACCTAGCGCCGCTTTTGTGGCGTTACCGTCGGCATCAAATGCCGCCTGAATAGCTGGACCACGTTTTTCAACTACTTTGTCGGCTTGTTGCGTTTGTAAGGCTTTAACTTGAATACCTAAACGACGAGGTGATGCATACCAGCTCACGCCTTCATGGCTAAGTTCTAATGCTTCAAGTTCTTGCCTAGTATTTTCTGCGAATGACTCAGCAAGGTTGCGTAACGCCTTTGGTGGTAGCTCTTCGGTACCGATTTCTACAAGTAAATTTTCAGTCGACATTATTTATCCTTACAAAGCGGGAAGCCAAGTGCTTCACGTGCGTCATAGTAAGCCTGTGCACAGGCTTTTGATAAAGCACGAACTCTTAATATATAGCGCTGACGTTCAGTTACTGAGATAGCATGACGTGCATCTAATAGGTTAAACGCATGAGATGCTTTCATTACCTGCTCATAGGCTGGTAGAGGAAGCCCTGCTTCGATTAGCTTTTCGCTTTCTTTTTCACACTGATCAAACTGTTTGAATAATGCATCTACATCCGCATATTCAAAGTTATATGTCGATTGTTCGATCTCGTTCTGCATGAACACGTCACCATAAGTTACGCGCCCCATTGGACCATCAGTCCAAACGAGATCATAAATGCTATCTACACCTTGTATATACATAGCAAGGCGCTCTAAGCCGTAAGTAATTTCACCCGTTACCGGTGAACATTCAATACCGCCAACTTGCTGGAAGTAAGTAAACTGAGTCACTTCCATGCCATTTAACCATACTTCCCAGCCTAATCCCCAAGCGCCTAGCGTAGGTGATTCCCAGTTGTCTTCAACAAAGCGTACTTCGTGCGTTAATGTATCAATGCCCAACGCCTCTAGAGAGCCTAGGTAGAGCTCCTGAATATTCTCTGGCGATGGCTTCAATACCACTTGGAATTGGTAGTAATGCTGAAGACGGTTAGGGTTTTCACCATAGCGACCATCTGTCGGACGGCGACAAGGTTGTACATATGCGCTCGACATTGGCTCAGGACCAATGGACTTAAGGAAGGTCATCGGGTGGAATGTACCCGCACCAACTTCCATATCTAAAGGTTGAGCTACAACACAGCCTTGCTGCGCCCAGTAATCCTGTAAAGCCAGGATCAAACCTTGGAAGGTTTTGATATCGTATTTTTGCATAGTTGGCTTATTTTTATCTGGTACTTATCGTATGTGAACGCCCACAGTAATTTGGCGCACACCCTAGATTCAATGATTGAAAATTATGCTCAGTATACCGCGAGCGCAGGTGGGTTTTAAGCTTTAAAGCATAAAAAAAGGAGGGAAAATCCCTCCTTTTTACTAGATGTTTGGTTTACACGTCTAAGTTAACAACTCTCAGTGCATTTGTTTCGATAAACTCTCGACGAGGTTCAACTTGGTCACCCATCAAGGTTGCAAACAATTGGTCGGCTGCAATGGCGTCTTCAATAGTCACACGTAGCATACGGCGGGCGCTCGGATCCATTGTTGTTTCCCAAAGCTGATTTGGGTTCATCTCACCTAATCCTTTATAGCGTTGTGTATACAAGCCACGCTTAGACTCTGAGATGAGCCACTCAAGACCAGTCTCAAAGTAGTCAATCGCCTGAGTTTTTTCACCACGTTGTACGTACCCACCTTCTGTCACTAAGTTACCAATCTGACGGCCTGTGTTCGCGATACGAACATAATCTTTAGATGTAATAAAGTCGAAGTTCAAGGTATGCGCTTTATCAACACCGTGCTGACGAATATTGACCACCGGGTAGTACATGCGCCGCTCTTCATCAAATGCCACCTCTGCATTAAAGATGGTGGCATCTTCATCTTTCTTCACAAGGTCAGCAACCAAGTTTTCAGTCCACGCAGTTACCTTAGCTTCATCAGATAAATCTGACTCAGTTAACTCTGGGTGGTAAAGCAAACGGTTCATGATTGAAGACGGGTACTTACGCTTTAAACGCTCGATGATATCTATCGTATTCTGATAATCATGTACTAGATTTTCTAGTTTGTTACCTGTTATTGGCTCTGCGCCTTCCGACGGATATAGTGACGCTTCGTTTAGTGCTAATGTTGTTAGGTATGCTGTTAGTGCATTATCGTCTTTAATATAACGCTCTTGCTTACCTTTCTTCACTTTATATAGTGGTGGCTGAGCAATATACACATAACCACGCTCAATGATTTCTGGCATTTGACGATAGAAGAACGTCAGTAGCAGCGTACGGATGTGTGAACCATCCACGTCCGCATCGGTCATGATGATGATACGGTGATATCTCAGCTTTTCAGGGTTATATTCATCACGGCCGATACCACAGCCTAATGCCGTAATTAGTGTTGCAACTTCCTGAGAAGAAAGCATCTTATCAAAACGTGCTTTTTCTACGTTAAGAATTTTACCTTTAAGCGGCAGGATTGCTTGGTTTTTACGGTTACGACCTTGCTTAGCAGAACCACCCGCCGAGTCACCCTCCACTATATATAGTTCAGAAAGTGCAGGGTCTCGTTCTTGGCAGTCAGCTAGTTTACCTGGTAGACCGGCTAAGTCCATAACACCTTTACGACGAGTCATTTCACGAGCCTTACGTGCGGCTTCACGCGCGCGCGCAGCATCAACAATCTTACTCACCACCGTTTTTGCGTCACCTGGGTTTTCGAGCAAGAACTCTGTTAGCTTTTCAGCCATCATTTGCTCAACAGCACCTTTCACTTCACTAGAAACAAGTTTATCTTTCGTCTGCGAAGAGAACTTAGGATCAGGCACTTTAACACTTACAACAGCCGTCAAACCTTCACGGGCATCGTCACCCGTTGCACTGGTTTTATACTTTTTATTAAAGCCTTCTTTTTCCATGTAAGTATTAAGCGTTCGCGTAAGTGCAGCACGGAAACCGGCTAAGTGAGTACCACCATCACGTTGAGGAATGTTATTAGTAAAACAGTAGATGTTTTCTTGGAAACCATCATTCCATTGCATAGAGACTTCAACGCTAATGCCATCATCACGTTCTGTCGAAAAGTGGAAAACACTTTGATGAACTGGTGTCTTTTTACGATTTAGATACGCAACAAATGCTTGAATACCACCTTCGTACTTGAAATGATCTTTTTTATTTTCTTCGCGCTCATCATTCAAAATGATGCTCACGCCGGAGTTAAGGAAAGATAATTCACGTAGGCGCTTAGCTAGAATATCGTAGTGGAAATTTGTATCTGAAAAAGTTTCAGCACTTGGCCAGAATCTCAATTCTGTACCTGTAGATTCCGCTTCTCCGATAACACCTAGCGGTGCATCAGGAACACCCATAGTATACTTTTGCTGATGCACTTTGCCATCACGGCGGATTGTTAATTGTAGTTTTTCAGAAAGTGCATTTACAACAGAAACACCTACACCGTGCAAACCGCCAGATACTTTATATGAGTTATCATCAAATTTACCACCAGCATGTAGTACAGTCATGATAACTTCTGCCGCAGAGACCCCTTCTTCTTCGTGAATTGAAGTAGGGATACCACGACCATTATCTCGAACAGATACAGAGCCATCGGTATGAATTGTTACGAAAATATCGTCACAATATCCTGCTAGTGCTTCGTCGATTGAGTTATCAACGACCTCAAACACCATGTGATGTAAACCAGTACCATCGTCTGTGTCACCGATATACATTCCCGGACGCTTTCTTACAGCATCCAATCCTTTAAGTACTTTAATACTCGACGAATCGTAATTTTCCGACATGGTTTCTTCCAATTATTTTGTTATTAAGCTGCCATGTTCCACGTGGAACATTTTTATTTCACGTTCCATTGGTTCAATAACGGCGGCAATACTTTCTGGAGTAATAGCTGTGATAAACAGCTGTGACTGACATTGCGCCAACAAACGCGATACCGCCACCTTAGTATCTTCACTAAGCTCCGAAGGTAAATCATCAATAAGCAGAATTGACTGCTTATTACTCTCTTGGTCAATCAAACTGTTTTGCATTACTTTAAGTGCATACAGTAATAACTTGAGTTGACCACGAGAAAAAATATGTTCTACGCTGTTTCCTTGAGTATAAAAGTTAAAGTCAGCCTTATGCGGTCCTTTACTTGTATAGCCAAGTTTTACATCTCGCTCTAGCTGATTCGTTAATACTTCAGCTAGGTTCCCCTTCCAGCCCGCTTGAAAGCGAATTTCAAGGGCTTTAAATATAGGGCTTATATCCCCTATCTTATCAAAAAAATGCGCCTGAAACCTACCTATATACGCCTCTCTAAACATATTTATTTGCTCAGCAAGGCGTACAAACTCCTTATCCCAATAACTTAGCTGGGATTGGAGATCTCTTGGCTTAGATTTCAATAGCGCGTTGCGTTGCTTAAGCACCTGATTGAACATTTTCCATGTAGAATAGAACTGATGTTCCACGTGGAACACTCCCAAATCAAGAAACTTACGGCGCTCTTTTGGGCCACCAAAAAACAGCTCATAGCTTTCTGGTGTAATAACTTGAACAGGTAAAACCTGTGCTAATTCTGCCACTTTCCGGCTTGCCTGCCCTTGAATTCGAAGCTTTGTTTCACCACTTGTATATTTACTAATGCCGAGCGGTATAGACAAGTTATGTAGTTGTTTTTTAGCATGAACAACGCAATGAGACGCCTCATGCTTGATCATTAATTTTTGCAGGTTGGTACGAAAAGATTTACCACTGGAGAGAAAATAAATGGCTTCGAGCAGACTGGTTTTGCCGCTGCCGTTTTCGCCAAGAATGACATTAACGGCATTGCTAGGTGAAAGCGCCATCGCCTCAATGTTTCTAAACGCATTGAGGCTAAGGTGAGTCAAACTCATAACTCTATAAACGCATCGGCATAACTACATACATTGCATGTTCGTCACCAGCAGCTTCAATCAGCGCACTGCTGTTTGCATCAGAAAGCGTAAATTGTACATCTTCAGACTTTATTGTATTTAACACATCTAATAAGTAAGAAACGTTAAAACCAACTTCAAGATCATCGCCTTGGTAACCTACCTCAACGATTTCTTCTGCTTGCTCCTGCTCTGGGTTATTGGCACTAATCTTCAATTGCCCATTACTCAGATTCAATCGAACACCACGAAACTTTTCGTTAGAAAGAATAGATACCCGCTGAAATGCACTACGTAGCCAATCACGATTTGCGGTAACTAACTTGTCCCCACCACGAGGTAATACGCGACGATAATCAGGGAAGCGGCCATCCACTAGCTTACTCGTAAAAGTAAATTCGCTGTCGATGATACGCACATGATTGGCACCAAATTGAATTGTAATAGTTTCATCATCTGCAGGCAGTAAGCGCATGATCTCTTGCACACCTTTACGCGGGATGATTAGTTGGCGTTGCGTTTGCAGTGATTCAGGTAATTTTTGCTGTGCTATTGCCAGACGATGACCATCGGTGGCTACCGTTTTAATTTCGCTATTATCTACTTCGAATGACATACCATTTAAATAGTAACGTACGTCTTGGTTAGCCATAGAGAAATGCGTTGCTTCTAACAACTTTCTAAGTTCTAAACGAGTTATAGAAAACTCAACCTCACCATCCCACTTCTCAAGATTAGGGAAATCTTCGGCAGCTAAGGTTGTCAATGAAAAGCGACTTTGACCGCTAGTGAGTAACAGTTGATGCTCCTGACTGCTCAGCACTAAATCAGAGTTATCAGGCAGGCTTTTACAAATATCGAGCAGCTTTTTCGCCGGTAAAGTGATCTTTGCGTCTGGCACATTTGATTCTAGGGCAACAGATGCAACAAGCTCTATCTCTAAATCTGTACCTGTCATATGTAGTGCGCCATTTTTCACTTCGAGCAATACATTAGACAAAATAGGTAGTGTATGTTTGCGCTCAATGGCACCCGACACCTGTACCAGTGGCTTTAAAAATAGTTCTCTTGGAATCGTTATTTGCATCATTTAACCCTTAAGAAGACAGCGTTCTAATTAAGTTTTGATAATCTTCTTTTACCTCATGACTTTCATCACGAAGTGCTTTTACTTTTCTACACGCGTGTAACACGGTGGTATGGTCGCGGCCGCCAAATGCATCGCCTATTTCTGGCAAGCTATGGTTAGTCAGCTCTTTAGACAATGCCATGGCAACTTGTCTTGGTCTAGCAACTGAACGGCTACGACGTTTTGACAGTAAGTCAGAAACGCGAATTCGGTAATATTCTGCAACGGTGCGCTGGATATTATCGATGGTAACGAGTTTGTCTTGTAGCGCCAATAAATCACGTAGCGCTTCTTTAACAAAATCGATAGAAATTGGACGACCAGTGAAGTTGGCATTAGCTATCACGCGGTTTAACGCACCTTCCAACTCTCGCACATTAGAGCGTAATTTCTTAGCAATAAAGAAGGCAACTTCATGTGGCAAGTTAATATTACTTTGCTGTGCTTTCTTCATTAAGATTGCAACGCGAGTTTCTAATTCTGGTGGCTCAATAGCGATGGTTAACCCCCAACCAAAACGCGACTTCAGTCGGTCCTCAACCCCTTCTATTTCTTTAGGGTAACGGTCAGAAGTTAAAATAATTTGCTGATTGCCCTCAAGCAACGCATTAAAAGTATGGAAAAACTCTTCTTGCGAACGCTCTTTGTTTGCAAAAAATTGGATATCATCAATCATCAATGCATCAACGCTGCGGTAATAGCGCTTGAATTCTTCAATGGCATTATTTTGTAGTGCTTTAACCATGTCCTGAACAAAGCGCTCAGAATGCATATAAACAATTTTTGCATCCGGTTTTTGTTCAAGAATACCATTGCCTACGGCATGTAATAGGTGTGTCTTACCTAAGCCAGTTCCACCATAAATAAATACGGGGTTAAATGCTGAGCCTGGGTTATCAGCAACTTGCGTTGCAGCAGCTTTCGCCAGCTGATTAGATTTACCTTCTACAAAGTTATCAAAGGTATAATTCTCTTTAATATTAGCCTTGTGCGAAGATTTAGGAGCAGGCTCGACCTTTTCCGCCATCTTTGGCTGCGTGCCTTGCAACATCGACGTGTTATCGGCTGCATGGTCTACACTCGTAGCCTTCCCGTTAGATACACTCGGTTGAGTTGCTAATACAGGTTTGCTGCCCACATCAAAATGCAACTCTGGCGCTTCATCACCACAGATCTCAATTAGCAGTTCATTGATGCGGTGGAGATACTTTTCTCGTACCCAATCCAATACAAAACGATTCGGCGCATAGATAGTTAGCGTATCATCAGTACTTTCTGCCTGTAGTGGTCTTACCCACATGCTAAATTGCTGAGATGGCAATTCATCTTGCAAAACATATAAACAACTTTGCCAAACCGACAGATACACTCTGAACTCCAA